>NZ_SMLC01000012.1 GCF_004349245.1 Actinomadura sp. 6K520
ACTACGGCACCGAGCAGCCGTCCTGCTACGACTTCAAAGGCCCGGGCAACGGCAAGGGCCAGTGCATCAAGAACGAGGCCGCCTCGGTCTGGAACCGCAGCGGCAAAACCGTCCGCGTCTACTACAACAGCAACTACGGCGGCACCTACCAGGACTTCAAGGCCGGCGCCAAGGGCAACCTCAACTCCAGCCTGAAGAACCAGAACGCCTCCCACCAGTTCTCGCCCTCGTCGCGCACGAGGATGACGACCGGCCTGTACAAGGCGAGCGGCGGCCGGATCACCTGCGGCTTCGACGGCTATACCTCCACCCCCGGCCGGCACGAGGGCATCGACATCGCCCGCGGCGTCGGCTCGGACGTGCACGCCCTGGTGGCCGGCAAGGTCATCTACATCGCGCGCGGGGCCAACGGCAGCGGGGGGCTCTCCACGATCTCCATCTACAACGCCTCGCTGAACAAGACCGTGATCTACCTGCACTCCGCCCCGCGCTCCTCGCTGGCGGTGGGCCAGTCGATCAGGCGCGGCCAGATCATCGCGGACGAGGCGTGGCGCGGGGTGTCGTCCAGTTCGGCCGCGCACACCCACGTCGAGATGCGCCTCGGACGGCAGACCCGCGCGGCCAAGAGCGTCAACGACCCGCACCTGGACAACCCGAACCCGACCTCGTTCTGGCACGCCCGGGGCTACAACATCGCCTAGCGCGCCGCGTCCCCACCAGAACAGGAAGACGACTGTGTCGACACGAACAGCGCGACTGATCCCGCGGCTCACCGCGGCGACCGCCGCGGTGGCGCTCGGCGGGACGGTGCTCGTCCCGGCGACGTCCGCCTCCGCGGCGAGCCGCAACGGTGTCTGTGAGAGCGGCGAGTTCTGCTACTACTACAACAGCAACAACGCGGGGTCGGTCTCCGACTTCACGGGATCGATCGCCGACTACGGCACCGAGCAGCCGTCCTGCTACGACTTCAAAGGCCCGGGCAACGGCAAGGGCCAGTGCATCAAGAACGAGGCCGCCTCGGTCTGGAACCGCAGCGGCAAAACCGTCCGCGTCTACTACAACAGCAACTACGGCGGCACCTACCAGGACTTCAAAGCCGGCGCCAAGGGCAACCTCAACTCCAACCTGAAGAACCAGAACGCCTCGCACCGGTTCTTGAGCTCCGGATCGACCGGCTGCAAGACCGACGGCACCCACAGCAGACTGCCCACGACGATCCTCGTGTACCGGGTCTCCCTCGACCGGGTGGACCGGGTGGCGTTCAAGACCTACGTCAAGAACGTCCTGCCCAACGAGTGGGTGTCGAGCTGGCCGCGGGAGTCTCTCAAGGCCGGGGCGATGGCCGTCAAGAGCTACGGCTGGTACTGGGCGCTGCACTCGACGCGCAAGACGTCGGACGGCCGGTGCTTCGACGTCTACGACACCACGTCGAGCCAGGTGTACCGGCCCGGCTCCGCGAAGGCGTCGACCAGCTCCGCGGTGGACGCGACGTGGGGCACCCGGATGACCCGCGGCGGAAAGATCCTCCAGGCCCACTACTGCTCCACGACGACGGCGTGCGGCGGATGGGTCACCGGAGACTGGATGTCGCAGTACGGCTCCCGCGACAAGGCCAACGCGGGCTGGGCCTACCCCAGGATCCTCAGGGCCTACTACAGCGGGATCGCCCTCTCCTGATCCCGCGCTCCCCGGTTCCCCGCCGCGCCCCGCCGCGGCGGGGAACTACCGTTCCTCGACGATGACCTGGAAGTTGACGGGCCGGTTTCCGGGAAACGCGACCTTTCCCGAGGCGTCCACCATCTTGAACCGCACATAGCAGAGGCCCGGCTTCTTCGGCGTGGTGATCTGGGTCCGGATGTCGACCATCTTTCCCGGCTGCGTGTCATTGATCGGCACGTCGGAGATGGTCTGGCATTGATCGGCCTGCTGCGGGACGTCGAGGCGACGCAGCGAATACCCCTCCCACGGCACTTTCCCGGCGTTCTTGAGCCGCCACACCTTGGTCACGGTCCTGCCTCCGCCGACGCGCGTGCAGTCGGGCAGGGTGATGTCCGCTATGAAAGCGGCCGCGTCGCCCTTGTGCGTGGGCGGCGCCGGCGGCGGATTGGTCGCCTTGACCGGGCAGTCGGCCGGCGACAGCGCGGCCTTCGACCGGCTGTCGACCGGCTTCAGCCCGTCCCCGCCGGCCTCGGGACCGCGATCGACGGCGACCGCGACGACGATCACCGTCCCCGCGCCGACGACCACCGCGGCCAACATGCCCAGCCGCCCGACCCGAAACCGCCCCCGCGCGGCGGCGAGGTTCGGCTGCCCATCGTCGGCGGCCTCTTCCGGAGGCATGGGCACGGACACCGAGGTGGCCGAGGGCGCCGGGGAGCCGATGTCGACGTCCACGGCACGCGGTTCCACGGCGCTTGCGGCCGCGAGCTCACCGGCCGGACGAGCGACCTCCGCCTTGCGTGCGCTCACCGACCTGACCGCCTGGTTCGCCGCCTCCCAGCGCTCGCGGAACGCGTCCGGATCCGCGCCGCACGCCTTGACGAACTCTACGGTGGTCCCCCAGCTCGGGAGCCGGTTTCCCTTCGTGGCCTCGTGCAACGTCGTGTGCGAGATCGCCCCGGATCTCCCGGACATCTCCCGGAAGGGTGGATTGCCGACCGAATTGCGCAGTTCCCGCAGCGCCGCCGCGAAGTCCTCGATCGCCTCCGCCTGTGCACGCATGTCGTCCACCGGGTGAAGCTAACAGCGCTCCGGCCTCCCCTCAACCTCGAACGGCCTATCAGTGATCATCTGTAACCACTTGATTCCCGGGGAGACTTCACTTGTTCAGCGACGGGCACGGCGGAATTGGGGTCAGGGCTCCGGGTTCTGCATGAGAGCCAGGACGGCTCCGGACGGGTCCCTGATCACGCAACCAGCGGGTAGTTCGTCGCCGTCGGTGATGGACCGCCACACCTGGTCGGCGGTGGCGTCGATCTCTATCTCGTGGTGGTGCTCGCGCGTCATGGCGTCCTCCGCGGCGGCCTCGGCGGCCGCCTGCTCGGCCGTCTTGGTGATCACGGGATGCGCACCGATCACCACCCGGTGCCGCCGCACACGGGCCTCGTCGGGCCGGTGATAGTCGGGGTAGGCGCTGGAGCAGCGGTCGGCGTCGACCGCCCGTCCTGGGCGTCGGCGCGCCGCCAGGACGCCCATCGGGCGGCCCCGGAATATCGGCGCGGGCCCGGCAGACGACTGACCGTCCCTCAGCCAAGACCACCGGCCGGTCCCGGGAATCGGGCGATCCGCGCAGAGGTCATCGG
Source organism: Actinomadura sp. 6K520 (assembly GCF_004349245.1). GTDB lineage: Bacteria > Actinomycetota > Actinomycetes > Streptosporangiales > Streptosporangiaceae > Spirillospora. Next base: position 3,303 of record NZ_SMLC01000012.1, read on the forward strand.
TCGCGGTGATGACCTCTTTGCGGATCGGCTGTTTCTGTCCCGACGCGGGCCGGATTGGCTGAGGGACGAACGAGCACGACAGCCCGGTGCCCGCGCCCCTGCGGAACCACACGGGCCCCTGCCTCGACCGGTTCGGAAGACCGTTGCCTGGCAGTCATCGATTCAAGGCTCGTCTAGGAGTGCGGTCATGGGCATCATCGCCTGGATCATCCTCGGCCTGATAGCCGGGGCGATCGCCAAAGCACTGGTCCCCGGCAGGGACCCCCAAGGACTGATCATCACCACCCTGATCGGTGTCGCCGGAGCACTGCTGGGAGGCTTCCTGGCCACCCGGCTGTTCGACGTCGACGGCGTCCAGGGATTCTTCGACCTCTCCACCTGGATCACCGCCATCGCCGGAGCGGCGGTCCTACTGGTCGCCTACCACCTCGTCACCTCGCGCGGCGGCCGGGGTGGCGGACGCGGGAACGGTCGCGGTTCCGGCCGGCGTCCCGGCAGTTGGGCAGGCCGCAGATAACACGGCCCAGGAGCGGTGGCGGATCTCCAACGGAGTCCCCCGCGAGCCGGCACCGCGGCTCCCCGAAGTACGGCTCCTGGCGCCGCCGCCGGCAGAATCGCCGTCCTCGGCGCCGTCCGAGGCGTTCAGCGACACGCGGCGGGGCAGGGAGTTGGGACATCATGGAGCCGCTGCGACCCGGCGACCCGGCATGGCTCGGTGGTCTTCGGATCCTCGGGCGGCTGGGCACGGGCGGTCAGGCCGTGGTCTATCTCGCCGAGACCGGCGGTGGGGAGCCGGTCGCGGTCAAGGTGATGCACCGCGGCGATGACGAGCGGGCGCGGGCAAGGTTCGTCCGCGAGGCGGCCACCGCACGGCGCGTGGCGAGTTCCTGCACCGCCGCCGTGCTGGCCGCCGAGGTGGAGGGGGAGCGTCCCTTCATCGTGTGCGAGTACGTCGCCGGGCCCTCGCTGCGGGACCTGATCCGCCGGCAGGGTCCGCGCCGCGGTGGTGAGCTGGACCGGCTGGCGCTGGGCGCGGCCACCGCCCTGGCGGCCATTCATCATGCCGGCATCGTGCACCGCGACTTCAAGCCGGCCAACGTGCTGCTCGGCCCGGACGGCCCCCGGGTGATCGACTTCGGGATCGCACGGGCCCTGGACACGAGCACGAGCGCCACCAGCCAGGTGATCGGCACACCCTCTTACATGGCCCCTGAGCAGTTCTTCGGGGAACGCGCCGGACCGGCAGCCGACATGTTCGCCTGGGCCACCACGATGGCCTACGCGGCGAACGGATCACCCGCGTTCGGTGATGACACGATTCCGGCTGTGATGCAGCGGATCCTCAACGAGGATCCCGAACTCGGACGCCTGTCGGGACGGCTGCGCACCTTGACGGCGGCGTGCCTGGCGAAGGATCCGGCCCTGCGGCCCGACGCCGGCCAGGTGATGCGCGACCTGCCCTCGGCCGCGTGCCGGCTCACGGCACGCGCTCGCGCCGGGAAGAGCCGCTGACGGTCCCTGCCTTCGCAGGTCGCAAAATCTCTACCGGCGGTTATCGCTCCCGCTGATCGAGCTTGCTCGCATCGCTCGTTACGGCCCGCTGGAAGGCGAGGTCAACTGGTAATAGGCGCCATCCACGCGCCCGAACTCGGCCGACCGCGTTGAGGCCGGTCCCTTACCCGTCAAAGAGCCTCCCTTGGAGTTGAAGACCGTGACCACGATCGTGCCCGGATACAACACCCACACGGGCGTGCCAATCATCGCCAAAGACCACGAATCCAACTTCCCGCATCGCCGGACGCCGCTTTACCCGCACACCGTCGGCCCCGCACGTTGCGAACTGGAGTACTAATCCAACGGCAGCGCGCCGCGGTGCCCGGAAAGGGGGCTCTCGATGAACCACAAGATGAGAGTCCAAGCCATGACCCTGAGCATGCCCACCAGCCCGAACGGATCGGCACCACGTTGCGAACATGGGGACGGGCTGATTCCCGTCACTCCACGATCGCGCGGCTGCACGGTGTGCGAGGCGCGAGGAACCACGTGGACGGCCCTCCGGATCTGCCTGACCTGCGGTTGGGTAGCGTGCTCCGACGACTCGCCGCACCGGCACGCCCAGGCGCATTACCAGGAGACCGACCATCCGCTCGCCGCCAAGATGGACCCGGGATCCACCTGGAGATGGTGCTACGTCCACGAACGCCTGGTCTGACTCGACCCATGCCGCCCGCGTGGATATCCGGAATATTCAGAAATGATTTCTGGAGAGATGCACTGGAGCGCGAAACTGTTCCATTTTCCTGCCGGGCAAACGGCCATCAGCACAAGTGATGAAGTGTGCACGGATCGCCTGTGTCCGCAATCAGGCCGCAGGAGTCAAGCTGGAAACGGCCGGTCACTGCAGGGGCTGCGCCGGCGTGGTCCAGGGCAGTCCGCTCCTCCCCGAGCCGGACGGCCCTGGACCAGCAGCCCACCCGTGGACGAGGACATCGCGATCGCAGATCGACGCGGGTGAAACCAGAAATGAGCTTCATGACCACCACAAGGCACGCCTCCGCGGTCCAGGTCCCGACAAGCCGCAACGCTCCCACCACGCCGGACCGAGCCGTCCACGCCCCGCAGCACATCCCCTCGACCGCGGACGCCGTCCGCCGTTCACCGGCGGTGATGTCCGTCGGCCTGCCCGCTCCGGCACCCCAAAGCGTCCTCCAGGCGCGGGCATACCTGACTTCCCGTTACGCGACCGGCGTGGAGGAGTTCCTCTGGGAGGCCGGAGAACGGCCGATGCCCGACCGCGCCGCGATCGATGCGGTCATCACCGCAGGCGACCAAGCCCAGTACGGCACCGGCGAGAGCCTCGCGTCGGCGGAGGTCGTGGCAGCACTGGTGGTGCTGAGCGCCGCCCGCCTGAACCTGGACCAGACCGAGGTTCGCCTACTGAAGGCCGCGCAAGCCTCGGGCCTGGGCTTCGAGCAGATCGCCGCCGTCCTCGACCTCAGCGTCGAGGATGCCGAGGAACGCTACCGGCGACTCAAACCCCGCCTGGACGAACCCACCGCGAGACCGTCCCCACCGCCCCCGGCCGCACCGCCACGAGACCCGGTCACCCGCCGGCCGCGCAGACCGGCAAGGGATCAGCCGACCTGGGACGAGTTGGACGACGAAGACGCGGAACCCTGGCCCCGTCGTGCCCACCGGAACTGGCCATGATGATCCGGCTGGCCGATATCCGGGAATGGCGTGCCCACGCCGTCCTCGACTCCGGCGGACACAAGATCGGCACACTGGAGCCGGTCTGCGTGGACGGCCGCGAGGTCAGTCCGGGTCGGCGCGTGCGGGTGGGTCGAAGTCGACGTCGACGTTCTCGAAGCCTTTGTGGCGTTCGGTCTCGGCGTAGGAGGTGTAGGCACGGCGGTCCGCGGAGGTCAGCTCAACGTTGTCGGTGAAGGGCGTCAGCAGGCTGCGGGGCCACAGCCTCCGCTCCCGGACGACGTTGAACTCGGCGCTCAGCACGAAGGTGAGCGCGCCCAGATAGATCCACGTCAGCAGGCCGAGCACGATGCCGAACATGCCGTAGGTGGCGCTGGCGCCCTTGAGCATGTGGCCGAGCAGGAACGTCCCGGCCCACTGGATGACCTGCCAGACGAGCGCCGCGCCGATCGCCCCTGCCCGGACCTGCGCGATGGTGAGCCGCCGGGCGGTCAGCACCCGGAACGCCACCGTGAACAGCACGACGTTGAGGGCAACGGCCACCACGATGGCCACCGCCCGCACACCGGCGCCGAAGACACCACCGGACGCGGTCACCGCCGACAGCAGCGTGGTCGCCAGGATCGCCGCGCCGCCGACCGCCAGCAGCACCAGGCTGCGCACCCTGGCGGCGACGGGGTTCGGCCGGGAGTTGCGCGGAACTCCCCACATTTTGTTCAGGGCGTTCTGCGCGGCCTGTACGACGCCCAGGCCGCCGTACAGACCGCTCACGACTCCCGCGGCCAGGGCCAGGTTGCTGCCGCGGAAGGATCCGATGTTCGCGCCGATCTGGTCACCGATGACCGGGAACTGCGCAAGTGCCGAATCCAGTACGCGCTGCTGCAGCCCGGGGCTGCCCTCCAACGCGAACCCCAGCCCGGTGACCAGCAACAGCAGCAGCGGAAACAGCGACAGGAACCCGTAGAAGGTGATCAACGCCGTCAGGTACGGGCCCTGGTCGTCCGCGAACTTGTACACCACCGCCAGCGGCAGACCCGCCCAACGATGCCGCCGCTGATAGGCGTCCACGCGGCCGACCACTCCCACATGGCACCCCTTCCCCCAACAGCGCTCGCCCAGTCGCCCTCGTCCGGCTCGCATGAAGCGGCGGACGATGGCATCGGCGAGCGGCCCCCGGCGGTGAAAACCACCTGCGGTACGGCATGGTGGTCGGCGGTGGCCGCATACGCGGTCCACGGCCGTGCCCGGACATCGGCGCCGGCCGCGCGGGCGGCGATCACGTCGCCGACCACGCGGGCGGCGTACTTGCCCTGATGGGTCAGCGGTGCGCGCCCGGTGACATCGCCGGCCGCGTAGAGCCAGCCGCCGGGGACGGCGTGCACCAGCCCGGAGTCGTCCACGTCGAGCGGATCGCCGGGGAGCAGCCCGAGCGTCTCCATCCCGAGCTCGTCGGTGGCCGGCCTGCGCCCGGTGGCCACAACATCAAATGTCTCCTGTGGCACGCGTTGAGCGCACACCAAGGACCCGCATAACGCAACTCCACGCGCCCGGACGGGACCGGCTGACCTGCGCGGCGCCGGTCATCGACGAGCGTCACGGGCGGTTCGCGGCCGCGTTCGAGGGTGTGCCGGCGTGGTGTTCGGTGATCCAGCGGGCGGCGAGCAGCCCGGAGCCGGCGGTGAGGACGGCGGCGGCGATGACGGTGGCGTTGAGGCCGAGGGTGTCGGCGAGGACGCCGGCGACCAGGGCGCCGGCGGCGTAGCCGATGTCGCGCCAGAACCGGTAGGCGCCGAGCGCGTTGGCGCGCCAGGTGGGGTGGGCGTGGTCGGACACCGAGGCGATGAGAGCGGGGTACACCATGGCGGTGCCGATGCCGAGCGCGACGGCCGACAGGATTCCCGCCAGCAGTGGCCGGTCCAGCAGGGCCAGGGCGAGGACGAATCCGGCGGCCTGGACGAGCATGCCGGTGACGATGAGGGGTTTGCGGCCGATGCGGTCGGCGAGGTGGCCGGTGGGGATCTGCCCGAGGCCCCACAGCAGCGGGTAGAGGCCCTTGATGAGGCCGACGGCGGCCAGGCCGAGGCCGTGGTCGGTGAACAGCAGGGGGAAGACGCCCCAGGTGAGGCCGTCGTTGAGGTTGTTGACCAGTCCGGCTTGGCTGGCGCCGCGCAGGGAGCGGTGGCGCCAGGAGGTGAGGACGAACGTGGCGGTGAGCCCGGCCGGTTTCCCGGCCGCGTCTCCGCCCAGTGCGGATTCGGGGTGCTGGGCGAGTTCGAGGGCGACGTGCGCGGCGGTGTCCCGCACGATCAGCGACAGGGCCAGGCCGGCGGCCACGAAGACGACACCGATGAGTTCGGGTGCGGGGCGCAGGCCGTAGGCGGTGGCGAGGTAGCCGGTGGCCAGGGCGGTGGCGCCGACGGCGACGTATCCGGCGGCCTCGTTCAGGCCGGTGGCCAGGCCGCGGCGGGCGGGGCCGACCAGGTCGATCTTCATGTTGACCGTCATCGACCAGGCCAGGCCCTGGTTGACGCCCAGCAGGACGTTGGCGGCCACGATCCAGCCCCAGGACGGCGCCCACGCCAGGACGAACGGCACGGGGACGCCGATCAGCCAGCCGGCGACCAGGAGCTGCTTGCGGCGGAACCGGGCGGTCAGCGCTCCGGCGGCGAGGTTGGTCAGCGCCTTGGTGACGCCGAAGGCGATGATGAAGGAGAACACCGCCAGGTCGCTGGTGAGCCCGAAGACCTCGGTGCCGATGAGCGGGACGGTCGTGCGTTCGAGGCCGACCAGGGCGCCGACGCAGACGTTGACGATGACCAGCAGGGTGAACTGCGGCCAGTTCTCGGCCAGCCCCAGCCGGACCGGGCGGCCTGGCGGCGTCGAGCCGGGAGCGCTCACGCCGTGTTCCCTCCGGGTCCTTGGTCCAGCCGCAGGCCGTGGGCGGCGGCGTAGTCGGCGGGGCCGCCGTCCAGGACGGTCACGTCGGTGCGTCCGGCCCGTTCCAGGAGGCTTGCGGCGGTCATGGCGCGTTCGCCGTGCCCGCAGGCCACCACCGCGCCCGCGGGGACCGCGGCCGCGCGGCCGGTCAGGTCGCCGAGTTCGACACCGAAGGCGCCGGGCACGTGCCCGGTGGCGAATTCGGCCTGCTGGCGCACATCGATGTAGGGGCCGCCGGGGGCCCGGTCGGCGGGGACGAACGCGGTGGTGGCCACGAGACGCCCGGCGGCGGTCCAGGCGGGCATGCCTCCGGACAGGTGCCCGGCGAGCCGCTCGTAGCCGATCTTGTAGGCGGGCCAGACGATATCGGCGGTGTCCTGGCCCGGCGCGGTGACGAACGCCAGCGGCGCGTCGTCGGGCAGCAGCCATCCCAGCCAGGTGGCGAACTGGTCGCGCAGCGGGATCGAGATCGCGCCGGGCACGTGCCCGGCGGCGTAGTCGGCGGCGGGTCGCACGTCGACGACGTGGCCGCCGGCCGCCGGCAGCGCCTCGACCTGCCGGGCGTCCAGCTCCGGCAGGCGCGGCGTGCCCGCCGGCACGGCCGGGCCGCGCCGGTTGACCTCGGTCAGGCGGGCGAAGTAGGCCGGATAGGAGCCCAGGCTCGCCACCAGGTCGCGGACGAAGGCGTCCTCGCCGGGTGCGGCCAGCAGCGGGTTGGTGCGCTTCTGGGCGCCGATGGTGCTGGTGCGCTCGGCGCCGGGCGGGGCCGAGCAGAACGAGCCCGCGCCGTGGGTGGGCCAGACGGCGACCTCGTCGGGCAGCGTCGCCAGGCGGCGCAGCGACCGGTACTGGGCGCGGGTCAGCGCCTCGGTGCGGTCGGCGCCCAGCAGGTCGGTGCGCGCGGCGGAGTCCACGATCAGTGACCCGCCGGTGAACACCCCCAGTTCCCGTGTCCCGTCCAGCAGCAGAAAGGACAGGTGCTCGTCGGTGTGCCCGGGGGTGGCGAGCGCCCGCAGCACCAGCCCGCCCAGCTCGACCTCGTCGCCGTCGGCCAGCCCGCGGTGCGGGAAGGCGCGGCGCCCGGCGGCCGAGGCGAGCACGGTGGCGCCGGTGTCATGCGCGAGCTGCACGGCGCCGGACACGAAGTCGGCGTGCAGATGGGTATCGGCCGCGTACGCGACCAGCAGCCCGCGCCGCCCGGCCGCGGCGTGCAGGGCGCGCAGGTCACGCGCGGCGTCGACGGCCAGGGCGCGGCCGTCGCCGAGGTCGAGAAGGTAGGCGCTGTTGCCCAGGCCCTCATCGACCAGCGGAATCAGGTGGTCCTCGGCGAAGCCCACGGGTGGTCCCTCCGATCCGGGTGGTGCGGTTCGGGTGGCGCGCGGTGGCACCTGACCACAATATTCCATGGATCTATGGAGGATGCACCAGCGAACTGCCCGAGGGCGCCGAGATCGTGGTGTGCCGCCGCGGCGAGTACCGCGTACCGGCCTACGACGCCGTCCGGCTGATCAGCAGGACTCCTGGCCGAGTCGCACCAGCAGGTGATCCACCGTGGCGACGAACCCCTCCAGGTCGGACGCCGCGACCCCCTCGAACAGCCGGGCGGCGCCCTGGTCGTACTCGTCCCGCAGACCGCTCATGGTCGCGGTGCCCTTGTCGGTGAGCGCGACCAGCGTCGCCCGGCGGTCGTTCGGATGACGGCCGCGCGCCACGAACCCGTCGGCCTCCAGCGCGTCCACCAGGCCGGTCACGTTCCGCGGCGACACGCCGATCGCGTCGGCCAGCGCCCGCTGCGTCATCGGCCCCCGCTCGTTCAGGTTCCACAGCACCGTCGCGCGGGCCCGCGACAGCCCCCGCGCGGCCATGCCCTCCTCCATGTACTGGTGCGTCACCACCGCCAGCGAGAACAGCTTCTCCAGCGCCGCGCCCGCCGCCGCGTCCGAAAATGCGGAACCATCATCATTGTGAAGTCGCTTCACTATGTCGTAACCTCCGTAGAGAGCGTAGCGCCCGCCCCCCGCGAACCGAAGGAGACGGCAACGATGAACCACACGACCGGCCGGGTGAGCCGCAAGATCAGGAGGCGGGGACATCCGGTGTTCGCCCGGTGCTACGCCCGCGTCGCCCCGGCCATGGACGACGGCGGCGTCACCGAGCACCGCCGGGCCCTGCTCGCCGGCACCACCGGACGCGTCCTCGAAGTCGGCGCCGGCACCGGTGCGAACTTCCCCCACTACCCGCCCGGGGTCACCGAAGTGATCGCCGTTGAACCCGAACCGCACCTACGGCACCTGGCCGAGACCGCCGCCGCGACCGCCCCGGTCCCGGTCACCGTCACCGACGGCGTCGCCGAGCACCTGGCCGCACCCGACCGCGGCTTCGACGCCGTGGTCGCCTGCCTGATGCTGTGCTCGGTCCGCGACCGCGACGCCGCCCTCGCCGAGATGCTGCGCGTGCTGCGGCCCGGCGGACGGCTGCACTTCTTCGAGCACGTCCGCGCCGAAGGGCCCGGACTGCGCCGCACCCAGCGCGTCCTGGACGCCACCGTGTGGCCGCTGCTCAACGGCGGTTGCCACCTCGCCACCGACACCGCCGCCGCCATCGGGCGAGCCGGGTTCACCGACGTGCGGGCACGGAAGGTGAACTGGCCCCGAACCCGGCCGACGCTTCCGTTCGCCCCGCACATCCTCGGCACCGCCACCCGCCCCGCCACTTAGGAGCACGGCACCGCCGCGCTGCGCGTGGCCACGGTCGAATATCGACGGTGCCGGTGGCCTTTCAGCCGCGCGGCTTTCCGCGGCGGCCTCCCTGGTCGACGGCGCGCACCTGGCCGCCCCTGGAGACGACGAACGGCGTGGCCGCCCGGAGATGGCCCCGGGTGAGCCGCACCGCCTCCACATGGTCACCGTTCTCGATCGCCCGGCTGATGCGCAGACAACCGCTGACCGCCTCCGTGCGGCCCCGGACCTCCGGCTCGGCGGCCGCCCGGGGTCCATCGCACGGGCGGCGCTCGTCCATGAACGACGTCACGCCGGGGTCGTCGGCGTCGGCGGGATGCGGGTGAAGGTCATGTCCATCCAGTCGGTCCAGTCCGAGCCGTTCTCCGCGCGTTCCCATCTGGCCGCCATGGTGGAGCCGGTGACCGTGAGCGTCGCGCGCTCGGTCGCGCTCGCGAACGTCCAGACGTCGTCGTCCACGGTGGCGTGCATGGTGCCGAACGCGCCCCGGCTGTCGAACGAACGCATGGGCCACGTCCCGGTCACCGGGTCGTAGGGGCCGATCATCTCGATGACCTCGAGCTCTTCGTCGCCCATGCGCACATCGGCGCGGTGGAGCAGGAACGCTCCGCCGGTCATCCACTCGTAGGTGTCGGTTCCGCTGATCTCCACCGCCGGGCCGGACACCGTCCGTCCCGCCGTGCGCCAGCTCCCTACCAGGGGGTCCAGGCGCGCGTTCTCGGGGGTCATGGTCCTCTTCTCCTGGATCTATGTAAGATGTTGCTTAAATACTTACATGCTGGCTTTCGGGCAGGCAACCGAGGAGGCCCACCGGTGGACGAGGTGTTGCGGGCGGTCGCCGATCCGACCCGCCGCACGATCCTGATGCTGGTGCGCGACGGGGAGATGCCGGCGGGCGAGATCGCCGCGCACTGCCCCGGCATCAGCCGCCCGGCCGTTTCCCAGCACCTGCGGGTGCTGGTCACGGCCGGCCTGCTGGACGTCCGGCGCGCGGGCAACCGCCGCCTCTACCGGCTGAGGACGGCGGGCCTCGCCGAGGCGGCGGAGTTCTTCGACACGTTCTGGTCCGGTCCGCTCGCGCGCCTGAAGCAGGCGGCCGAACAGGAAGAGGGGGGACGATCGTGAACGCGACGATCGAGCGGACCGTGTGGATCGATGCGCCGCCGGAGACGGTCTGGCGGTTCTTCACCGACCCCGCGCGGCTGGCGCAGTGGTGGGGACGGGCCGAGGTCGACGCCCGGCCCGGCGGCGTCCTGACGGTTTCCATGCCGGACGGGCCGCGCCCGGTGATGCGCGGGGAGTTCGTGGAGATCCTCCCGCACGAGCGGATCGTCTTCACCTTCGGCTGGGAGCCGGCGCCGGAGGCGCCCGCCATCCCGCCCGGAGGGTCACGGGTAGAGGTGACCCTGGCGCCCGCGGACGGCGGGACGAGCCTCACGCTCCGGCACAGCGGCCTCCCGCTCCCCCTGGAAGACGAGACCGGCGACGGGTGGACGGGCCTGCTGCGGCGGCTGAGGGAACGGGCGGGTCCGGTCGGTTCGTGAAGGTGCTTGCGAGAAGCGCCGATGCCGCTTCCGAAGAACCCGGGGACGTAGCGGTGGATGCGCGGGTGTCACCGCGCAGGCCGCCGCCCAGCTCGCCGTCACCTGCCTGCCGGCCATGAACACCGTGTTCGGCACCGCCCCCATCGGCGGGCAGGTGTGGCTGCGCATCCGGGCCATCGCCGCGGTGGCCGGTCTCGTGGTCGCCGCGCACAAGCGGCTGTCGCGGCCCGCATGAACACCGCGGTTCTCGCCGTTGACGCGACGTCCCTCTTTTTTCGCTAAAGCAGTCTTTGCTTTTCGCGCGGTTACTCGACTACCCGCCGGAAACAACGAGCCGAGACCGAAAAGGAATGGCGCGAAAGCCTCTCTCATGATCGGTCCTTACGAAGGGAGTCCCGAATGCGCAGACTGGTGACGGCCGTCCTGGCCGCGACCGCCTTCGCCGCGGCAACGGCGACCGCCGCCTTCGCGACGACCGCACAGGCCCCCCGCCAACCGCATGCGGCCGCGCAGGCGACGGCGACCGTCCGGGTCCTGCACGGAATTCCCGGCCTGACCGTGGACGTCTTCGCGAACGGCGAGGAAGTGCTGGCGGACTTCACGCCCGGCTCGCTCAGCGACCCGCTGCAACTTCCCGCGGGCAGCTACGACATCGCGGTGTTCCAGGCGGGCCAGGGGCCCGGCGGCACACCGGCCGTCGAGCGGACCGTCGAGGTGACCGGGGGAACGGACGTCACGCTGACGGCCAACCTCGACGAAAGCGGGAGCCCGGCGCTCAACGCCTACGTCAACGACGTCTCCAGGGTTCCGGCGGGCCAGGGCAGGCTGACCGTCCGGCACGTCGCCGCCGCCCCCGCCGTGGACGTGCGGGCCGACGGCTCCGCGATCGTGCGGAACCTGACCAATCCCGACGAGGCCGTCACCGAGGTACCGGCGGGAACGGTCAGCGCGGACGTCACCCTCGCGGGAACCGACACCGTCGTGATCGGGCCGACCCCGCTGACCGTCGCCGAGGGCGCCAACACCATCGTCTACGCGTGGGGCAGCGCGGAGGAGGAGAACCTCAGGCTCGCCGTGCAGACCATCACCGGCCTGCAGTCCGCTCCCGGCGGGGTCCCCGGCGGAACCGGCGGTCAGGCGGCCGGCCTCGACGGCGGTGCTCCCGGCTGGCTGGCCGGCGCGACCGGGCTGGCGTTCCTGGTGATGGTCGGCGCGGGCGCGCGGCTGCTCGTCCTGCGCCGGCGCGGTGCCCTGCGCGGCGACCCGCGCTGAACGGCCGGCGCCGGCCGATGACCGGATCAGCGCGCCTGCTGCTCGTCCTCGCCGGCGCCGGTCTGCTCGGGACCGGCGCCGGCGGGGCCGCGCTGTGGGATGCGGCCACCGGGGACGGGCTCACCGAGACCGGTCAGCGGCCCCCGTTCGACCGCACCGCCGCGACGGGTGGGGACCCGGCCGCGGCCGGTACGGCCGGGCGGGGGCCCGCGGCACCCGCCCGGCCGGTGGAACTCACGGTGCCGTCCGTCGGGCTTCACACGGCGGTAGTGCCGATGGGCGTCGACCGGCGCGGCGCCATGGCGCTTCCCGGCGACGTGTCCCGCGTCGGCTGGTACCGGTACGGGACCCGCCCCGGCTCGCGTGCCGGGTCGGCGGTTCTCGCCGGGCACGTCGACTCCCGGCGCCGCGGGCTCGGCGCCCTGGCCGCCCTGCGCCGGGTCTCGCCCGGCGACCGGCTGGCCGTCCGCCTCGCCGACGGCCGCACCGTCAGGTACCGCGCGGTCGCCCGGGAGGTCATCGGCAAGGGGGCGATGCCGCTGGAGGAGCTGTTCTCCCGCGACGGCGGCCCCCGCCTCACCGTCATCACCTGCGGCGGCCCCTTCGACTCCCGGACGGGGCGCTACCGCGACAACCTCGTGATCACGGCCGTCCCGGTCGGGGGGTGAGCCGGGCCGACGGTGCCCGTCCCGGGGACCGGGTCAGGTGGAGTCGCGGACGATGAGTTCGGTGGGGAAGATCACCGGGTCGGCCTTGGCGTCCACTCCGTGCACGAGCATCTGGACGATCGTGCCGGCGACCTCGGCTATCGGCTGCCGGACGGTGGTCAGCGGCGGATCGGTGAAGCGGGCGGCGTCGATGTCGTCGAAGCCGACGACGGCGACGTCGTCGGGGACGCGGCGGCCCGCCTTGCGCAGGGTGTACAGGGCCCCGATCGCCATCAGGTCGCTCGCGGCGAACACCGCGTCGAGGCCGGGATCGTCCTCCAGGAGCTGGCTCATCGCGGCCGCCCCCGACTCGCGGGTGAAGTCCCCGATGGCGGCCAGCGACCGGCGGCCGCTGTCGGACAGGAGCTCGCGGTAGCCGGCCAGCCGGTCCAGCGCCGCGGACATGTCGGGCGGGCCGCTGATGGTGGCGATGCGCCGCCGGCCCCTGGACAGGAGGTGCTGCACGGCGGCCCGCGCGCCCCCGACGTTGTCGGCGTCGCAGTACGGGGGGCTGGCCGTGGACACCGGCCGGCCGTGCGACACCACGGGGACGCCCGTCCGCAGGAGCGCCGCGGGCAGGGGGTCCGCGCCGTGCAGGGACAGCAGGATGACGCCGTCCACGTGGCCGCCCGCGACGTACCGCTCGACCCTCGCCTGCCCGCGCGGCGAGGACGGCATCATGAGCACGACCTGTCTGTCGGCGGCCTCCAGCTCCTGGCTCACCGTACGGATGACCTGGGAGAAGAAGGGGTCGTCGGAGAAGACGCGGGCGGGCGGCTCGGAGACCACCAGCCCGATCGATCCCGTCCGCTGGGTGACCAGGCTGCGGGCCGCCGAGTTCGGGACGTAGCCGAGTTCCTCCACCGCGCGCAGTACGGCCGTGCGGATCTCGGGGTTCACGGTGTCCGATCCGTTGACCACGCGTGACACCGTGGCGCGGGACACCCCTGCCCTGGCCGCCACGGCCTCCAGCGTGGGACGTTTCATGCCGGCTTTCCCCCGAGTCCGTTGCGGGCGATGACGTCGCGGAACCACCGCGCGCTGTCCTTGGGCTGGCGGCGTCCGTCGGCGTAGTCGACGTAGACGATGCCGAACCTCTTGCCGTAGCCCTCGGCCCACTCGAAATTGTCCAGAAGCGACCATACGAGATACCCGCGCAGGTCCGCACCGGCGGCGACCGCGGCGTGCGCGGCGCGCAGGTGCCCGTCGAGGTACCGGATGCGGGCGTCGTCGCGCACCCGCCCGTCCGCGTCGGGGACGTCGTGGAACGCGGCGCCGTTCTCGGTGACGACGAGGGGCACGCCCGGGTGGTCGCGGCTGAGCCGGATCAGCAGGTCGCCCAGGCCGTCCGGGACGATGGGCCAGCCCATCGCGGTGAGCGGCGGCCCGGCCGGCGGGAACGCGATGCCCGCGGAGCCGGGGTAGGCGGGGTTCGGCGGGGCGCCGGGGACGGCCGCCACGTAGGTCGGGTTGTAGTAGTTGATGCCGAGCGAGTCGATCGGCTCGGCGATCACGGCCAGGTCGTCGCCGCGGATGTGGTCGAGTCCCCCGTTCCGGGCCGCCACCGCCAGCACCGGCTCGGCGTACGCGCCGCGCAGCACCGGGTCGAGGAACTGCCGGTTCAGCATCGCGTCCACCAGGTCGGCGGCGGCCGTGTCCCGCTCGGAGGTGCCGCCGGCGACGATCGGGGCGAGGTTGAGGGTCAGCGAGACGCGGCCGGCCCCGCCGTCCCGCAGCCGCCGCGCGGCCAGGCCGTGCGCCACGAGCAGGTGGTGCGCGGCGCGGAACGCGTCGGCGGCGCTGGTCCGGCCGGGGGCGTGCACGCCCGCTCCGTAGCCGAGGTACGCGGCCACCCAAGGCTCGTTGACCGTCGTCCAGGTGTCGACGCGGTCGGCGAGGCGGGCGTGCACGATGCCGGCGTAGTCCGCGAACCGCAGCGCGGTGTCGCGGGCCGTCCAGCCGCCGCGGTCCTCCAGTGCCTGCGGCAGGTCCCAGTGGTAGAGGGTGGCGTACGGCGTGATCCCGGCCTGGAGCAGCTCGTCGGCCAGCCGGTCGTAGAAGCCGATGCCGCGGGGGTTGACCGGGCCGGAGCCGTCGGGCTGCACCCGCGGCCAGGCCACCGAGAAGCGGTAGGCGGGCAGCCCCAGGCCGGCCATCAGGCCGATGTCGTCGCGGTACCGGTGGTAGTGGTCGCATGCCACGTCGCCGGTGTGCCCGCCCGCGACCTTGCCCGGGACACGGCTGAAGGTGTCCCAGATCGAGGGGCCGCGTCCGTCCTCCCGTGCCGCGCCCTCGATCTGGTACGCCGCGGTGGCGGCTCCCCAGACGAAACCGGGTGGGAAGGTGAGGGGCCGGTCGTCGGTCCGGGGCGTGGTGGCCGTCATCGTTCTGGCTGGTCTCTCCGGTGGTGTGGGGTGGCTCGTCATGCTTTGAGGGCGCCGTCCATGATCCCGCTGATGATCTGCCGCCCGAACAGGACGAAGACGGCGAGCAGCGGCAGCGTGGCCACCGCGGTGCCGGTGAACATCAGCGAGTAGTCGGTGTAGTAGGCGCCGTTCAGCAGGTTGAGGGAGTACTGGACGGTGGGGTTGTCGGGGTCGAGCACGGCCAGCGGCCAGATGAACTCGTTCCAGGTCTGCATGAAGGTGAACAGGCCGAGGACGGCCATGGCGGGCCGCAGGACGGGCAGGACCACGTTCCAGTAGATGCGGAAGGTCGAGCAGCCGTCGATGCGGGCGGCCTCGATGAGCTCGTCGGGGACGGCCTGCATCGTGTACTGCCGCATCATGAACACGCCGAACCCGGTGACCAGGAACGGCACGATGACGGCCTGGAGCTTCCCCGTCCAGCCGATCTCGGCCATCAGCATGTACAGCGGGATGATGCCCATCTGCACCGGCACCATCATGGTCGCCAGCATGACCAGCAGCAGCGCGCCGCGGCCGCGGAAGCGCAGCTTGGCGAAGGCGAATCCGGCGAGCGAGGCGAACAGCAGCGTGGAGACGGTGACCGTGCTGGCGGCGATGGCGGAGTTGAGCAGCCCGAGGGTGAAGTGCGCCTGCTCGTTGCCGAACAGCCGGGACAGGTTGCGGCCGAGCTCGCCGCCCGGGACGAGCGGCGGCGGCGTCGAGCCGACGACGTCGTTCGTGCGGGTCGCGACGACGAGCATCCAGTAGATGGGGAACACCGACAGCACGATCGTCGCCAGCAGCGTGATCCGGGTGAGGGGCCCGGCGTGCCACAGCCCCGCGACGGCGCCGCCGCGCCTCGCCCGGGGCCTCCCGGGCGTCTTCTGGATCATCATTTGGTTCCTCCCATGCGGCGCAGCCACACGAAGTTGAGGAGGGATCCGAGCAGGATGAGCATGAAGATCATCCAGGAGACGGCGGACGCGTAGCCGTAGTCGAACCGCCGGAAAGCGTTCTCGAACATGTACATGGTGACCGTCTGGAACTGCCGCAGCGATCCCCCGGCCATGTCGCCGTTGCCGAACAGCAGCGGTTCGGTGAACAGCTGGAACCCGCCGATCGTGGAGACGATCGCGGTGAAGATGATGGTCGGCCGCAGCATCGGCAGCGTGATCGACCAGAACTGGCGGACGCGGGAGGCCCCGTCGATCGCCGCGGCCTCGTACAGGTCGCGCGGGACGGACTGCATCGCGGCCAGGTAGATCAGCGCGTTGTAGCCCGTCCACCGCCAGTCGACCATCACCGAGATCGCCAGCCAGGACGTCCAGCGCCGCGCGGTCCAGTCGAGGTTCTCCACCCCGAACCAGCCGAGCACCCAGTTGACCATGCCGAAGTCCCGGCTGAACAGCTGGCCGAAGACGATGGCCACCGCGGCGATCGAGGTGACCATCGGGACGAGCACGCCCATCCGCACCAGCGTCCGCGCGCGCATCCGCTGGTTGAGCGCGTTCGCCAGCACCAGCGCGAGCAGCAGTTGCGGGACGGTGGCGATGACGAACATGCCGAGGGTGTTGCGGACCGCGTTCCAGAACTGCGGGTCGGTCAGGACGAGCCGGAAGTTCTCCAGGCCCACGAACTCGCGGGTGCCGAGCAGTTCCCAGTCGTGCAGGGCCACCCAGACCGTGTAGCCCATCGGGAAGAGCCCGAAGAGGAAGAACAGCAGGAAGTACGGGGAGATGAACAGGTAGGGCGAGAACTTCACGTCCCACCGGGCGAGCACGGTGCGCGGCCCGCGGCGCGGGGGCGGGGCCCCGGGCGGCCGGACCGCCCGGGATCCCGCGCGGGAGCCGATGGAGACCGTCATCGAGCCTCGCGTTCGGCGTCGTCGAGTGCCTTCTTCCATGCCGCGTCGGGTGCCAGCCTGCCCTGCTCCAGCGCGAGCAGCGCGTCCTCGAAGCGCTGCTGCACCGGGTTGGTGTCGGCGCCCAGGTAGAGCGGCTTGATCGCCTTCGCGCCGCGGGCGTAGATCTGCCCGACCGGGGCGTCGTTGAAGTACTCGTTCTTGAACGACGTCACCGCGGGGTCGTCCAGCGCCTGCGGGGACGACGGCAGGTTGTTGCGCGCCTTGAACGCGGCGATCTGGCTCTCGACGCTGGTGAGGTACTTCGCCAGCTCGGCCGCCTCCTTGGCGTGCCGGCTCTGCTTGGGCACCGCCAGGAACGAGCCGCCGCGGCTGCCCGAGCCGCCCGGGATCGCCGCGACGTCCCACTTGCCGGACGCCTCCGCACCGGCGTTCTCCTTGATGACGCCGAGCATCCAGGACGGGCACGCGATGGTCGCGAACCCGGCCTGCTTGAAGCCGGAGCCCCAGCTGGGCTCGAACGACTTCAGCCCGGCCGACAGCCCGGCCTGCTGGATCCGCAGGGTCGTGTCCCACGCGCTCCTGACCGGGGGGTTGCTGCCGGCCACGAGCTTGCCGGAGGTGTCGAAGAACGTGTAGCCGGCGCTTTGGCTCGCGGTCTGGGCGAGGATCGTGTTGAAGAGGTTCACCGAGCCGTCGACGAACTTGGAGTCCCGCACCTCGGCGGCGTACTTCCGGCCGGTGGCGATGTAGGCGTCCCAGGTCGGCCAGAGCTCGCCGACCTCGTCGCGGTCGGTCGGCAGGCCCGCCTTCTCGAACAGGTCGGTGCGGTAGCACATGGCGAGGCCGCCGATGTCGGTGCCCAGGCCGACCAGGTACTTCCCGTCGGAGCTGAGCGCCTGCTTCCACTTCCAGTCGAGGAACCCGCCCTTGAGGGAGCCCGCCCCGTGGTCGAGCAGGTTCACGAACTTGTCGGGGCCGGCCATGAACTTGGTGAGGATGCCCTCCTCGATGGCGACGACGTCGCCGGCGCCGCTGCCCGCGGCGATCCACTGCTCCAGGCGGGGCAGGTACTCGTCGAGCTGCACCACGTTGCGGTGCTTGATCTTGATGCCGGGGTGGGCGGCCTCGTACCGCTTGAACAGCTCCTCGTAGCCGAAGGTGCTGAAGGTGTCGACGGTCAGCGTGACCGTACCGTCCGAGCCGGCGTCGGAGCCCGCGTCTCCGCAGGCGGAGAGGCCGAGCGCCAGGACGGCGACGGAGATGAGGCCGGAGGCGAGACGGCGGTGAGATCTGCGCATGGCTGTCCTCGGGGGTGGTTTCGGGATCAACCAGATCGGTTGAGAGAGCGCTCTCGCAGAGGATGGCTTCACCTGGCAGGACTGTCAAGAGAGCGGCTCTCTCGTCTGTACCAGGGAAAAATCAGGAGAGACATAACTCCTGTTCAACGGTGATTCCTGCCTGGAAGCATGAAAGAGAGCGCTCTCTGACTCTTGACGGGTCCGCGAGAACGAACGACATTGGCCCCACCAGAGGGCAGGCACCCCCGCGCCTGCTCCACCCCAACTCTGGAGGCCCCCGCCATGACCCCATCGAGACGTCCACGCCGCTGGCGCAGGTGCGCTCTCGCCGTGGCCGCCGCCGCGCTCCCGGCGGCGGTCGCGACCGCCGCCCTGTCACCGGCGGCCGGCGCGTCCGTCCCACCGCCCCCGGACGGCTGGAGCCTGGTCTGGAGCGACGACTTCGACGGCCCGGCCGGCGCGCCCCCCTCGTCCGCGAACTGGATCATCGATACCGGCCACGGCTACCCGGGCGGTCCCGCCAACTGGGGCACCGGCGAGATCCAGCGCTACACCGCCGACCCCGCCAACCTCGGCCTGGACGGCGGCGGCAACCTGCGGATCACCCCGGTCAAGTCCGCCTCGGGAGAATGGACGTCGGCGCGCATCGAGACCCAGCGCACGAATTTCAAGCCCGCCGACGGCCGCGTCCTGCGCATCGAGGGACGCCTGCAGATGCCCAATGTCACCGGCAACCAGGCTCTCGGCTACTGGCCGGCGTTCTGGGCCCTCGGCTCCCCGTACCGGGGCAACTACCAGAACTGGCCGGCGATCGGCGAGTTCGACATCATGGAGAACGTCAACGGGATCAACTCGGTCTGGGGCGTCCTGCACTGCGGCACCAATCCCGGCGGGCCGTGCAACGAGAGCAGCGGGATCGGCGCGAGCCGCACCTGCCCCGGGGCGTCCTGCCAGTCGGCGATGCACACCTACCGCTTCGAGTGGGACCGCAGCGTCAGCCCCAACCAGCTTCGCTGGTACGTGGACGGCCAGCAGTACCACAGCGTCAGCCAGAACCAGTTCGACTCCACCACGTGGGCGAACATGACCGGGCACGCCGGCTACTTCCTGCTGCTCAACGTGGCCATGGGCGGCGCGTTCCCCAACGGCGTCGCCGGGCACGGCACGCCCACCGCGGACACCGTCTCGGGCCGCCCGATGCTCGTCGACTACGTCGCGGTCTGGCAGAGCGGCGGCGGCACCACACCCCCGCCGGGGGACACCGTCGACGCCCGCTCCACCATCCAGGCCGAGAGCCGCCAGGCCCAGTCGGGCACGCAGCTGGAGACGACGACCGACTCCGGAGGCGGCCAGAACGTCAGCCACGTCGGCAACGGCGACTGGCTGCGCTACGACGACGTCGACTTCGGCGGCACCCCGGCGACGCAGTTCAAGGCCAGGGTCGCCTCGGGTGCGGCGGCAGGGGTCAGCGGCCTGGTGCAGGTCCGGCTGGACAGCCCGACAGGCCAGGTGCTCGGCAGCTTCGCGGTCGGTAACACCGGCGGCTGGCAGAGCTGGCGGACGGTGCCCGCCAACATCTCCGGCGTGACCGGCACCCGCACCGTCTACGTCACCTTCAGCAGCGGCCAGCCGGCCGACTTCGTCAACCTCAACTGGTTCACCTTCTCCAGCTGAGGACCGCCGCCGACCGCCGCCGAGCCCGCCGAGGACTCGGCGGCGGTCCCGGTGCCATTCCGGACCGGTACGCGTGCTGTGGCCTGACGTTTCCCGGCCGGCACGAAGGTGATTCCTCCCATTAGGGGAATCGGGCCTGAAGTTGGTCTTTTTATATCAAAAGGGACGGTGATTTACTGAAGCATCTCCCCTTACTCCCGGGTCTTCGTGCATCATGGGTTCCGCCCTATTTCGGGGGTTCGTGCGTTTCGAGGTCCACATCCGGGTTGAGGCCCACTGTCCGCCGGGCTTGCGCACGGTTCCCATCAGCCAGCCCCTCGCTCAAAGGACAGGATGGATGCCGGTACACGCAGGCCGACTCCGCATCGAGCGCGCCCCACTGGAACGCGCACTCCTGGTATGGCTCATCGTGGCCATCGTCGGCGGCGGCGCCTGGCTGGCCACTCTCTTCGCCGTCGGCCCGCAGTCCCGCTCCCTGGTCGCGGGCGGCGGCGGAATCATGGTCCTCGCCCTCAGCGCCGCCATCGGGGTCGCCGCGTACCTCGCCGCGGACAACCGGCGGCTGCAAGGCCGGCTGGCGCAGGTCGCCGTCCAGGACGACCGGCTGGAGAGGCAGCTCGCGGAACTGGTCGACGGGCCGCTGCCCACCCTGGTCGCCCGGCTGGCCGACGGCGCCCGGCCGGAGGAGGTGCTGGTCGGCTTCCCGCCGGTGACCGACCGGACCCTCGGGCGGCTGCTGCGCATCGTCGTGGACGGCCTCGCGGCCGGTCAACGCGCGGAGGCGCGGGTGCGGGCGGAGTCGGCCGCACTGGAGGCGGAGGTGGGCTGGCTCGCCGACACCGCGCTGCCCGCCCTGGCCACCCGGATCAGGCACGACCGGGCCGGTGTCCCCGCCGTCCTGGCCGAACTCGCGGACCCCGCCCACGACACGACACGGCGCGTCCTGCACCGGGTCGCCGAGGACCTCGCCGCGGGCGAGCGGACCAGCGCCGCCGCGCTGGCCGCCTGCGCGAGCGCCGCCGCGCGGATCCAGGCGCGGACGACCCGGATGCTCGGTGAGCTGCGCGACCTGGAGGACCGCTACGGCGACGACAAGGTCTTCGGCGACCTGCTCGGCCTCGACCACGACGTCTCCCAGCTGGGACGGCTGGCCGACAGCATCGCGCTGCTCAGCGGCGGCCGGTCGGGGCGGCGCTGGACCAAGCCGATCGTGATGGAGAGCGTGCTGCGCGGCGCCATGGGCCGGATCGGTGCGTACCAGCGCATCCAGTACCACCTGACCAGTACCGCCGCGGTCGCCGGCTTCGCCGCGGAGGGCGTGATCCACGCGCTGGCGGAGCTGATGGACAACGCCGCCAACTTCTCCCCGCAGGGCAGCGCCGTGCACGTGTACGTCGAGGAAGAGGACGCGGGAATCCTGGTCACGATCGAGGACGCCGGCCTCGGCATGCGGCAGCGCGAACGGCAGCGCGCCGAACGGCTCGTCTCCGAGGCCGCCGATCTCAGCTCGCTGCCCGGCACCAGGCTCGGCCTGGCCGTCGTCGGGCGACTCGCCCGCAAGCACGGCCTGCGGGTCAGCTTCCGCCCGTCCTCGCGCGGCGGCATCGGCGTGATCGTGCTGATCCCCGCCAAGCTCGTCGTCTACACCCCGCCCGGCGCCGGGGACGCGGCGGACGAGGCCGTCCCCGCCGCCCGCCGGCCGGCGGAGCCGGAGCGCGAGGTCACGGTGCCCCAGCTGGACGGCGCGGAATCCGATGATCTGGTCCTGCCCAAACGCAGGCGGGGCGCCGCCCTCGCGAGCGCGCCCGCGGGACGGCCCGCGGCGCGCGAACCCCGTCCCCGCGACACGGGGAACCGGTTCGCCGCGTTCCGCCAGTCCGCGGCCGGCGCCCCGGCCGCCATCGCCGCCGAGCCGGACGGGACCGAGCCGGACGGGACCGAGCCGGACGGGACCGGGCCGGACGGGACCGGGCCCGCCGCGGACGAGTGAGCTCCGCGCCATGCCCCCCGCGTGAACGACGGACAGCAGGACTTACAGATGGGAGGAGGGGCGTCCCGGACCACCGGCCGCCCTGGGAACCGATGAACACCGATCAGCGTGATCTTGACTGGTTGCTCGCGGGCCTCGTGGACCGCGCACCGGGTGCCCGGCACGTCCTGGTGCTGTCCAGCGACGGCCTCAAGATCTGCTTCACGGCCGGACTCGACGAGGACAGGGCGGACCAGCTCGCCGCCATCGCGTCCGGCATCCAGAGCCTGTCGCTGAGCGCGTCCGCCGAGTTCGGCGAGGGTCTCGGAGCGGGTCAGTCCATGGTGGAGTTCGCCGGCGGCGTCCTGCTCATCGTCCCGGCGGGCCAGGGCGCGCACCTGGCCGTGGTCGCGGACGAGATCGCCGACGTCGGCCTGGTGGGGCACTGCATGAACGAGCTGGTCGAGCAGATCGGCGGGTACCTGACGGCCGCGCCACGCAGACTCGAGCACGACGTCCGCCCATGAACCGGCGCCCTCTCGACAGGGAGGACCCCGACCGGCTCTACACCGTGACCCGGGGACGCTCCGAGGCGAGCGACGACACGCTCGATCTGGTGGCGCTGATCGTCGCCGAGGACGAGCCCGAGCCCGGCATGCAGTCCGAGCACGCCACGATCCTGCGGCTCTGCCGCGGCAACCCCGTCGCGGTCGTCGAGCTGTCCGCCCGGATGCGGCTGCCGGTGAGCGTGCTGAAGATCCTGCTGCTCGACCTGCGCGACATGGGCCGCATCACCGTCCGCCATCCGTCCTCGGCCGCCGCCCCAGCCGCGTACGCGGCCGACCTGGAAACGCTGAAGCAGGTGCTCGTTGGACTCGAAAGCATTTGACCCGACGCCGGGCGCGCAGCCCGGCGAGCGGCTCGCCGGGACGCCGCTGCGGCAGACCGCCCGGGACGCGTTGAAGATCGTGATCGTCGGCGGGTTCGGCGTGGGCAAGACCACCATGGTCGGCTCGGTGAGCGAGATCAAGCCGCTCAGCACCGAGGAGACCATGACGCGGGCCGGGATCGGGATCGACGACCCCGGCCGGGTCGAGAGCAAGCGCACCACCACGGTCGCCTTCGACTTCGGCCGCATCTCGCTGGACGAGCAGCGAGTGCTCTACCTGTTCGGGGCGCCCGGGCAGGAGCGGTTCTGGTTCCTGTGGGACCAGCTCTTCGCCGGAAGCCTCGGCGCCATCGTCCTGGTGGACACGCGCCGGCTGGAGGAGTGCTTCTACAGCGTCGACCGCCTTGAGGCGCACGCCATGCCGTTCGTGGTGGCGGTCAACCGGTTCGACGGCCCGCGGCCGTCACTCGGCCGGGTCCGGGACGCGCTCTCCCTCGACGACGGCATCCCGCTGGTCGAGTGCGACGCCCGCTCCCGGGACTCCGCCAAGTCCGTGCTCATCACGCTCGTCCGGCACCTCACCCACCTCCGCGAACCATCCGCCGTCCAGGGGGTCGCACCGTGACCGAATCATCCATCCCGTCGTCCGCACCCGCCGGGGACGCCCCGCGGGACGACACCGCCGTGCGGCTGTACGGGGCCGCCGTCACCCGGGACCCCGCCGCGTTCTACCGTGAACTGCGCCGGGACCACGGCCCCGTCGTCCCGGTCCTGCTGGACGGCGACGTCCCCGCGTGGTTCGTCGTCGGCTACCGGGAGGTCAACCACATCACCAGCAACCCCATGCTGTTCGCGCGCGACTGCCGGCGCTGGAACGCCTGGGACCGGGTCCCCGACGACTGGCCGCTCATGCCGTATGTCGGATGGACGCCGTCAGTGATGTTCGCCGAGGGGGAGGAGCACCAGCGGCGGGCGGGCGCGATCGGGGACGCTCTCGACGCCGTCCACCGCACCGAACTCGCCGCCGTCTGCGAGGAACTCGCCGACGGGCTCATCGACGAGTTCGCCGGGAACGGGGAGGCCGACCTCGTCGCGCAGTACTCCCACCGCATCCCGCTGCTGGTCATCGCCCGCCTCTTCGGGCTGCCCGACTCCGATGTGCCCACCCTCGTCCAGGACGTCGCCGAGTCCCTCGACGCCGACGAGAAGGCCGTCGCGGCGCATCAGCGCATCCAGCAGCGCATGGCGGACCTGGTGGCCGAGCGGCGGCTGCGCCCGGGGCCGGACTTCCCGTCCCGGCTGCTGGCGCATCCGGCCGGGCTCGGCGACGAAGAGGTGATCATCGATCTGCTGGTGGTGATGGCCGCCGCGCAGCAGCCCACCGGCAACTGGATCGGCAACGCCCTGCGGCTGATGCTGGTCGACGACCATTTCTCCATGACGTTCCAGGGCGGCAGGAGCAGCGTCGACCAGGCGCTCACCCAGGTGCTCTGGGAGGACACCCCCACCCAGAACTTCATCGGCCGCTGGGCGGTGCACGGCTGCCGGCTCGGGGGACGCGACATCCGCGCCGGTGACCTGCTGGTCATGGGCTTGGCCGCGGCGAACGCCGATCCCCAGGTGCGGCCCGAGAGCGGCGCCGTCACCGGCAACCGCGCCCACCTGTCGTTCGGGCACGGCGAGCACGGCTGCCCGTTCCCGGCCCCGGAGCACGCCGAGGTGATCGCGCGGACGGCCATCGAGGTGCTGCTCGACCGCCTGCCGGACATCGAGCTGGCCGTCCCGCCGGACGACCTGGAGTGGCGGCCGTCCTTCTGGATGCGGGGGCTGCACACGCTCCCCGTCACCTTCAGTCCGGCCGCCCACGGGCTCGGCGCGGTGCCGTTCACCCCACCGGCGTGAACTCCAGCGGCAGGAGCGCGGGGCCGCGGGTGAACACACCGCGCTCGACCGGATCGGCCCCCTCCGCCAGCCGGACGTCGGGCATGGCGTCCAGCAGCATGTTCGTCCCGACCTCGACCTCCGTCTTGGCGAGCAGCGCGCCGACGCAGAAGTGCCGGCCGAGCGCGAACGCCAGATGGTCGGCCGCGGCGGAGAACGCGCTCGTGGTCGTCAGGTCGTCCCGGAAGATGTCGAAACGGCCGGGGTCCCGGTAGCGCTCGGGGTCCCGGTTGGCCGCGCCGATCAGGCAGGTGACCGTGCTGCCGGCGGGAATCGTCCCGCCGGCCACCGGCACGTCCGCGGCCGGCTGCCGCATGATCATGTGGACGGGCGGCGAGTAGCGCAGCGTCTCGGCGAAGGCCCGCGGGATCAGCGCACGGTCCCGCTGCACCGCCGCGAGCTGGTCCGGATGCGTGAGCAGGTTCGCGAACAGCGCGGAGACGGCCTTGTCGGTCGTCTCACCGCCCGCGGCCAGGAGCAGGCTGACGAACGCCTTGATGTCCTCGTCGCTCATCCGCGTCCCGTCGATCTCCGCCAGGCACAGCCGCGACAGCAGGTCGTCCCCGGGCTCCTCGCGGCGGCGGGCGATGATCGGCAGCATGTAGGCGGCGAGTTCCTCCCGCGTCCGGAGCCCGGCCTCCGCGACCTCCGGATCCTGGGCGAGGTTCCCCAGGAAAGCGATGATCGAGGTGTACCACCGCTGGAACCGCGCGTGATCCGCCTGATCGAGCCCGAGCATGTCGACGATGACGTTGATCGGGAAGTGCGTGCTGAACTGCCCGACCAGCTCCACCTTTCCCGCGGTGCGGAACTCGTCGATCAGGGTGCGCGCGTTCCGCTCGATCACCGGGAGGAATTTCTCCCGCAGCTCGTCACCCCGGAACGCGGGCGCCACCAGGCCCCGCCGTACCGCGTGCTCCCGACCGCTGAGCTGCAGAATCGTCCGCCCGTGCACGGGTTCGAGCTGCCAGTCGTAATTCGCGGTCGTGAACACCGGCTCCCGGAAGGCCCGCGCCACGTCCTCGTATCGCGAGATCACGTAGCTCTGCATCCCCTCATGCCAGAAGAGCGGCGCTTTCTCGCGCAGCACTTCATAGGCGCTGTAGGGGTCGGCGGCAAAGTCCTCCGACAAGATATCGGGAAGCTCGGGACTCGTGGACATTCTACTCCCATGAACGTGGTTCGGTAACCATTGCCGAGATTAGGAACCCGCCGGAAGAAAGTCCAGCTAAATGGGGTTTCGGACACACCCCCGACTGACCGAAACCGAACCTCCGCCCGGCGCACACCGTCCGCCTGGACGCGCGCAAGACCCGGGCCCGTTCGGAGTCGTGGCGCATGGCCGGAAAAGGGTTGGACGGGGCGACGCTCGCGCTTGTAGTTTGCAGTCGACCGTGACACGACCCGAGGAGGTGAGCACCGTGAACGCTGTTTCGATGTGGGTGCTCCCCCTTCCCTTCACGGCCGGCGATTGACGTAGGTGTCGCCGGGAGCGCCTCGACAACAGGCACTCCCGAAAGGCGAGACCCATGCACTCTTCGCACTTCACCACCGAGTCGGCGCCGGACGACGCGGTCGGACGCGACGTCCCCGAACTCCGGCCGCCGGGTGACGGCCCCGATCCCGCGCCCCTCATCTTCGACGTCATCATCGCCGGGTGTGGGCCCGCCGGCGCGATGCTGGCGGCCGAACTGCGGCTGCACGACGTTCGGGTACTCGTTCTGGAGAAGGAAACCGAGCCCGTGTCGTTCGTCCGCATCGTCGGGCTGCACATTCGCACTCTCGAACTGATGGACATGCGCGGACTGCTGGAGCGGATTCTCCAGCACGGAAGGCGGCGTCCGGCCGCCGGATTCTTCGCCGCCATCACCAAGCCCGTGCCCACGGGCCTGGACTCCGCGCACGCCTATCTGCTGGGCATCCAGCAGCGGGTGCTCGTTCAACTGCTCGAAGAACACGCGATCGAGCGGGGTGCGCAGGTCCGGCGCGGTTGCGCGGTGGCCGGTTTCGAGCAGGACGACGAAGGCGTGACCGTCGAGCTGGCCGGCGGGGAACGGCTGCGTTCGCGCTACCTCGTCGGCTGTGACGGCGCCCGCAGTACCGTGCGCAAACTGCTCGGCGTCGGATTCCCCGGCGAGCCCTCGCGGAACGAGACGCTGATGGGCGAGATGGAAGTGGGTGTGCCGCAGGAGGAGATCGCCGCCAGAGTGGCCGGGATCAGCGAGACCGGCAGCCGGTTCTGGCTCCGGCCCTTCGGGGAAACGGTCTACAGCGTCGTCGTTCCCGCCGCGGGCGTCAGCGACCGGGCGGAACCGCCCACACTCGAGGATTTCCAGCGGCGGTTGCGCGCCATCGCCGGTACCGATTTCGGCGTCCACTCCCCGCGCTGGCTGTCCCGCTTCGGGGATGCCACCCGGCTCGCCGAACGCTATCGGGTCGGGCGGGTGCTGCTGGCCGGCGACGCGGCGCACATCCATCCGCCGATCGGCGGTCAGGGCGTCAACCTGGGCGTTCAGGACGCGTTCAACCTAGGCTGGAAACTGGCCGCGCGGATCCGCGGATGGGCGCCGGAAACACTGCTGGACACCTACCAGGACGAACGCCGGCCCGTCGCCGCGGACGTACTGGACAACACCCGCGCGCAGACGGAACTGACGTCCGCCGAACCGGGCGCGCAGGCCGTGCGCAGGCTGCTCACCGAACTGATGGACTTCGACGAGGTGAACCGCCATCTGACCGAGAAGGTCACCGCGATCGGCATCCGCTACGACTTCGGGGAGGGCCCCGACCTGCTCGGCCGCCGCCTGCGCGACATCGACGTGAAACAGGGCCGCCTCTACGGTCTGCTGCATCGCGGCCGCGGCCTGCTGCTCGACCGCACCGAGCGCCTGACCGTCGGCGGCTGGGCAGACCGCGTCGACCACCTCGCGGACCCCACCGCGGCACTCGACGTCCCGTGCGTCCTGCTACGCCCCGACGGCCACGTCGCCTGGATCGGGGACGACCAGCGGGACCTGGACGACCACCTCTCCCGCTGGTTCGGCGACGCCCTTGGTCAGCACCAGTAGAGGTTCGAGTTCGTGCGGGTCACGTTGCGGAGGACGATGTTGCTACCGGAGCAGGGACTCCACCTGATGCCGGTGTTCGCCACATGCAGGTTCTGCAGGGTGATGTCGCGGGACGGCGGGAACTCGGAGCGCGCGGCGATCCGGACCTCGCCGCCGCCGTCGATCGTGCCCGACGAGATCGTCATGTTGTAGCAGTTCTCCAGCAGGACGGCGTTGTTGCCGGTGTGCGCGATGTCGACCTGGTCGATCACGGCGCCGCCGCTCTCGGAGACGCAGAAGACGCCGCGGCCGCCGCCACGGGCCTTGACGCTTCCCACGCGGATGTTGGTGGGATAGCCGTCCCCCACCCGGCCGTTGCGGTTGGCGAACCGCAACGCGGCGTAGCCGGTGCCGGTGCCGGCGCCGTCCGCGTCGACCCGGGTCACGGCGGCGTTGACGGTGTCGTTCAGCAGCAGGCCGGAGCCGCCGGTGTTCCGCGCCGTGACCCGGTTGACGGTGAGGCCATCGACACCGTAGGTCTCCACGCCGTGGGTGCTGCTCCCCGAGACGTACACCTGGTCGATGGCGATGTTCCGGGACCGCACGCTGCGGTCGCCGTGGTTGTCGATGCGGACGCCCAGCCCGCTCGACAGGCGCATCTGGATGTCACCGAGGACGACGTTCTCGACGTTCCGCATGAAGATGCCGTACAGGGGGCTTCCGGTGAGGTACAGGTAGCGCACCTCGATGTCGCGTGCCCCGCGCGCGTAGATCGGCGCCTGGTCGCCGGAGCCCGAGCCGGTCACGTTGATGGTCCCGCACACATCGATCCCGGTGTGGCTCCGCATCGAGATCCGCGATCCCGCGCTCATCGAGCCGTTGCCGCGCACGACCACCCACTCTTTGGAGGTGCGTCCCGGGGAGAGGCTGTCGATCGCGGCCTGCACGGCCGCCCGCATGTCGCCACCGCTGTACACGGTCCGGCCGCCGTTGCGCGTGGTCCACGTCCCGCCGCTCTGCACTGCCTCGGCGTTGTAGGACGAACGATCCCCGCACGCGGCGGCCGCGGGTGGCACGGACACCCCCACCACCGTCCCCGAAGCCACCGGAACAGCCGCCGCGAGCACGACGACGCGAGCGCGCCAGCGGCGCGGCACCAAGGAGCGGATCAGCACGGCACTCACCTCGACCGAGTCTAGAAAGCGCTTTCATCCGTATTCAACCGGGTGCGCTCCGGCATGCTCAACCCGCCTTCCACGGCTTTCACACCCGGCCGCCGACGACGTCCGGTCCGCACGTCACCAGCTGATTCCGGCCGCGACCGGCAGGTGGTCGCTGCCGGTGGCCGGCAGGACCCACGCGCTTCTCGGTGCCACGCCGCGGACCAGGATCTGGTCGATCCGCACCACCGGGAACCTCGCCGGCCAGGTGAAGCCGAAGCCGTCCCCGGCCTCGCCGTGGGCCGAGCGCATCCGCGAGGTGATGGCGTCGAACGCGCGGTCGTCCATGCTCCCGTTCAGGTCGCCGAGCAGCACCACCCGCTCGTTCCGCTCGGCGGCGACGGCCTCGCCGAGGGCCCTCGCGCCTCTGTCGCGGTGGACCGTCCAGAAGCCCGCCCTGGGGTTCACGCGTGCGGATCCCAGGTGGGCCACGTACACCGCCAGCGGGCCGCGGTCGGTGGTGACCGTGGTGCGCAGCGCCCGGTTGTAGCCCATCTTGACGTCGGCCGGTTTGGTGGCCGCCAGCGGCCCGTAGTCCATCTGGATGTCCACCGGCCGGGTGTCCGACAGCGGCAGCCTGCTCCACAGCCCGACCGTGCCCTGCACCGTGTGGTACGGGTACGCCCGGGCCAGTTCCTTCTCGTACGTGCGCCTGGCCTGCTCGGTCAGCTCCTCCAGGGCCAGCACGTCCACCCGGGAGGCGGCCAGGGCGCGGGCGGTGGCGGCCGGGTCGGGGTTGCCGGCGCCGACGTTGTGGCTGGCCACGGTGAGGTCGCTGCCCGAACGGGACTTGTCGCCGAGCAGCCCGCCGAAGAGGCTCAGCCACGCCAGGACCGGCAGCAGCAGCGCGGCCGTCGCGGAGGCGGAGCGGCGCCACAGCGCCCCGGCCAGCAGCACCGGGACGAACAGGCCGGACCATGGCAGGAAGGTCTCCACCAGGCTGCCGAGGTTCCCGATCCGGTTCGGGATCCTCGCGTGCAGCGCGATGAGCAGGCCCAGCAGCAGGGCCAGGGCCGCGAAGACCAGGCCGCGCTTCCAGGGCTCCGGCCGGAAGGCGGCCCCGATGCCCGCGCCGCCGTTCACCGCCGCATCCTCGGGTCCTGGGAGGGGTCGGCGAACATGCGCGGGCAACCGCGATGGACCGCATCGGTACGCAGCTCGTAGTGCCAGGGCTCGTTCCGGTAGATCTGGCACAGCCCGTACCGGGCACCGTGCTCGGACAGCCATGCCGTGGCGTCGGAGTGCCCGATGTCGACCGCGTCTCCCGACACGTGCAGAGAGGTCGCCGGGGTGGCGACCCACCGGGCGGCGGCGGCTTCGGACCCGTACTCGGAGACCGCCCGGCGGAACAGCCGCTCCTGGTACTCCGCGGAGCGCCAGCCGCTGTTGACGTAGAACTCGACGCCGTCGCCGGCGGCCTCGGCCGCGGCCCGGCGGAGGGCCGCGAGGAGGTCTGGGTCGAGGTTGGTCACGGCCGGGACCCCGTCGTCGAAGACCGTCACGCCGTAGGGGACGACACCGTCGGCCTCGCCCACCGCACCTCGGCGCTTGGGAGGTGGCTTCGAGGGTGGTGCGGGCGAGGACGGCAAGGGGGACGCGACCGAGGAGGACCACAGCGGTTCGGGCGAGGAAGGTGCGGCATTCCATGATCGGTGGCCGAGAGCCGCGGCGATGGCCGCTATGCCGAGTACCAGGCCGACGGCGAGGAACCGGCGAATCCGGCGGGACCTTGGGCGCGGTGGTGGGGTTGCGGTCATACCGCCAGTGAAGGCGGGGCGGTGTTGCCGGCACGTATGGGGATTTCGATACGCCGACGATATGCACCGGCTCTTAGCATCGAGAGCATGCGCGTGCTGATCGTCGAGGACGAACCGTTTCTGGCGGAAGCCGTCCGCGACGGCCTGCGCCTGGAAGCGATCGCGGCCGACCTCGCGGGGGACGGCGACACCGCACTGGAACTGCTGAACGTCAACGCCTACGACATCGCCGTCCTCGACCGCGACATCCCCGGACCCTCCGGAGACGAGATCGCCGAGCACATCGTCGCCACCGGCAGCGGCATGCCGATCCTGATGCTCACCGCCGCCGACCGGATCGACGACAAGGCCACGGGGTTCCGGCTGGGGGCCGACGACTACCTCACCAAACCGTTCGAGCTGCGCGAGCTCGTCCTGCGGCTGCGGGCCCTGGCCCGCCGGCGCGCGCACGCCCGGCCCCCGGTCAGCCAGGTCGCGGGCCTGCGGCTCGACCCCTTCCGCCGGGAGGTGTTCCGCGACGGGCGCTATGTCGCGCTCACCCGCAAGCAGTTCGCCGTGCTGGAGGTCCTCGTCGCGGCCGAAGGCGGTGTCGTCAGCGCCGAGGAACTGCTGGAGCGGGCCTGGGACGCCAACGCCGACCCCTTCACCAACGCCGTCCGCATCACCGTCTCCGCGTTGCGCAAACGACTGGGCGAACCCTGGCTGATCGCCACGGTGCCCGGCGTCGGCTACCGGATCGACACCGGCACGGACCCCGGCCATCCCGGCGGCACCGGTGAATAGGCGCCCGGGGCTCAGCGCCCGGCTGAAACTCACCCTCAGCTACGCCGGATTCCTTTTGGTGGCCGGTGCTCTCCTGCTGGCCGTGGTGTGGGTGTTCGTGCTGCGCTGGGTCCCCGACGTGGAACTCGGACGCATTCAGCAGCGGTCCGGTGTCGTGATCATCACCGGGCCGAACCGCTCCGACCTCCTGCGCGGCTTCGCCCCCGCCGCGGCCGCGGCGCTGGCCTTCCTCCTGGTGTTCGGCCTAGTGGGCGGATGGATCCTCGCCGGCCGGATGCTCGCACCGCTCAACCGGATCGCGGAAGCCGCACGGACGGCCGCGAACGGGTCCCTGTCCCACCGGATCAGGCTGCCGGGCCGCGGGGACGAGTTCCGCGAGCTCGCCGACGTGTTCGACGCGATGCTCGACCGGCTCGAAGCCCACGTCGCCGAACAGCAGCGGTTCGCCGCGAACGCCTCCCACGAACTGCGCACCCCGCTGGCCATCTCCAAGGCCCTCCTCGACGCCGCCCGCGACGACCCCGCGGGGGACCGGGGCGAACTCGTCGAGCGCCTCCAGACGATCAACACGCGGGCGATCGACCTGACCGAGGCCCTCCTGCTGCTCGGCCGCGCCGACCGCAAGACCTTCACCCGCGAGGTGGTCGACCTGTCCCTCCTCGCCGAGGAGGCCGCCGAAACGCTGCTTCCCCATGCCGAGAAGCGCCGGATCACGCTCGACGTCACCGGCGGGAAGGCACAGATCCTCGGGTCAGCGGAACTCGTCCTGCGGATGGTGAGCAATCTCGTCCAGAACGCCATCGTCCACAACCTCCCGGCTGGCGGCACCGTGACGGTCCACACCGAGTCGCGGGACGACGAGAGCGTGCTGCGCGTCGAGAACACCGGCCGGCCGGTCCCGCCCGACCTGCTGCCGACGATCACCGAACCGTTCCAACGCGGGACGCAGCGCATCCGCACCGACGAGCACGCGGGCGTCGGCCTCGGCCTGGCAATCGTGCACAGCATCGTCCGCGCGCACGACGGCGCCCTCGACCTCACCCCCCGCCCCGCCGGCGGCCTCCGCGCCACGATCCGGTTCCCCGGCGCCACGCGGGGAGATCTCCCGGTTACGGGGGAGATTTCGGGAGGACGTCCAGCAGGCGGGTTGCGGCTTCGGTGAGGGGGATCGCTTCCTGCTCGATCCGGCGGAACGGGGTCGGGCCCGCGGTCGCGATGGCGTCGTAGGCGGCCGGCCGCGTCGTGCCAGCCGGGGTCATGGGTCGGGGACGGCCACGATGGGTTTCGCCCAGGAGCGGCCCTCGGGGTTCTTGACGATCAGGTATTCGGCGTCCACGTGCGGTTCGATCGCGCTGTGCTTGTCGTTGGGGGCGCCGATGATCAGCTGGAAGCCCAGGCCCCGCCAGGCGCCGATGGCCCGGCCGGTGAAGTGCGCGTCCGCCTTGATCAGCGCCTCGTCGAGGAAGACGGGGGCGTAGCGCGGCCGTTCGGCGCCCGCGTCGCCGAGCTGGTAGCGGAGCGCGGCGCCCACGATGAACGCGACGAGTTCCTGGGACTCGCCGCCCGACTTCTCCCCGATGTGGTCGTAGACCGCGACGTGCTCGCCCGCGAGGTCGCACTTCTCCGCGCTGATCCGGACGTGGTTGCGCACGTCGATCAGGTCGGCGAAGTCGGGCGCGCCGCGGCGGATGTGGTCGATGACCTTGGCCATCCGGTGGTAGGCGCGCTCCCGGTCGGCGTCCGTGGCCGCCTTGTCGATGAGGGCGCGGACGTCGCGCAGCTCCTTGCGGAAGCGGGCTCGCACCGCGGAGTGGCTTTCCTGCGGGTCGATGCGCAGCCGGTGGTGGTCGTCCGCGAACGGCAGTTCCGCGAGGATGCGGTTGACCGGGTCGATCCGGTCGCGGATCTCCCGGACCGCGGCCGCGAGCTCGCTGTCCAGGCTGGTCAGGTCGTTGCCGGAGAGCTTGAGCAGGCTGTCGCGCCACTCGGACTCCAGCTCGTGCAGGCCGCTGGTCTCCAGGTCGGTGAGCAGGCGGTCGAAGTCGCGGTAGGAGGCGTCCGGGTCGGTGCCGAGGTTCGGGTTCGGCCAGCGCTCCACGAACGTCGAGAACGTGGCCTGCAGCGCATTCCGGGACCGGCCGATCTCCTCCTCCGCCGACTTGCGGTCGTCGTTCATCCGTTCGACGCCGCGCCGGTGCGCGGCGTCGAAGTCCGCCAGCGCCGTCGCGGGGTCGGTGCCGTCCGGGGCGGCGCCGAACAGCCCGGCGAGGTAGTCGCGATGTTCCGGGCTCACCTCGGTGCCGGTCGCCGCGGCGGTGTCCAGTGCCCGCTGGGCGCCGTCCACCTCGTCGACGATCGACTCCCAATCCTGGGCGAGGCGCTCCACCTGCTGCTTCTGTCCGCCCACGCGCTCGGTGAGCTTCCTGATCTCCTCCTTGAGCTCGTCCGACTCCACCTGCATTCGGTCGATCTCCGGGTTCCCCGCGCGGACCTCGGTGACGACCTCCTCCCAGCGTTTCCGCTCGGCGACGACCGATTCGACGTCCACCTGGTCCCAGGACAGTTCGGTGACGGTCTGGTAGGCGGTGCGTCTCTCCTCGAACGAGTTGAGGGCCTGCTCCGCCTCCATCGCGCGGGTGACGGCGTCGTCATGACGTTCGCGGGCGCGGCCGATCCGGTGGGCGAGGTCGGCGAGCAGCCGGGTGTTGCTGAAACCCAGCAGGTTGGCGCGGCCGTGGCCGCCGTGCGCGCCCCGGCCGCGCTGCGACGTCTGGCCGGTGATCGTGAGCGCCTTGTCGTGCTGCCCCAGCAGCCTGGGCGTCTCGACGCAGACGAAGTTGAAACCGCGGACGAGTTCGCTCTTGAGCCAGGCGGTGAACGGCGACGGCCGGTAGTCGAGCCGGCCCGGGAGCCTCTTGTCGTCCAGCCCGATCTCGTCGCGCATGCCGGTGCGGACGCCCTCGAAATGGATGCGCCGGGCGAGCGGCACCGCGTTGATCGCCTCGCGGAACGCGTTCAGCCGGCCGGCGTCGATCAGCATCCGGGTGGCGAACCCGCCGAGCGCCAGGTTGAACGCCTCCCGCCACGTCTCGTACTCCGTGCGCACCTCGATCAGCTCACCGACGAACGGCAGGTCGTCGGGGGTGAGGCCGGCGGCGTCGGCCAGCCGGTCGCGGGCGGCGTGCAGGTCGGTGGGGATGTTGCCGCGGCGGGCCTTGACCGCCTTGTGCTCGGCGCGCAGGTCGGCCAGTTCGCGTTCGGCCGCCTTGAGCTCCGCGGTCGCCTCGGCGAACTCGTGCTGGGCGGTCCTGCGCGCCTGGGAGTCGGCCAGCGCCCGGCGCGCGGTGTCGACCAGTGCGGCGAAGTCCTCGCCGGTCGACACGGAGGCGCCGATGGTGCCGAGGACCCGGTCCAGCCGCTCCCGTGCGCGTTCGACGTCGGCCAGCCGCCGCTCCACGTTGCGGATCTCGCGGAGCGCGGTGTCCAGCCGGTCGCCGCCGGAGGCGCGCAGGGTGTCGATGACCGCCTCCCGCCGGGACTCCGCCGCCTTGATCAGCGCGGCCGTCTCCCGGACCTCCGCCTCGGCGCGGCGGCGCCGCGCGGTCAGGTCCTCCTCGGCCGCGCGCAGCAGGTCGAGCCGGCTTTCGTGCCGCCACAGCGCCGCGGGGGACGCCGGGTCGGCGAACGATCCGACGTCCGCGATCACCCGCAGCCGGGCCGCCGCGCGGTCGGCGGCGTCCCGGTGGTCGCGGATCGGGGCCAGCGCCCGCACCTGCCGGCGGGCGGTGATCATCCGCTCCCGGGTACCGGACAGCTCGTCGAACTGCTGCACCACATCGTCCGCGGTGGCCAGGGTCGACGGCTCCTCCAGGACCATCGTCTTGTACAGCGCGTCGACCGTGGTGATCTGCTGCCCGGCCTGGATCCTGCCGAGCAGCCCGACCGCCTTGTGCCCGTCGCCGGCGGCGCCGATGCCCAGCGCGGTGTGCAGCCGGGCGGTGAAGTCCCGGTCGGTGTCGAAGCAGGTCAGGCCGGTCGCGGTCACCGCGGCACGGGACAGCCTGCCGCCCGCGGGGCCGTCCAGCTCGCGCAGGTCGTAGGCGTCGTCGCGGGTGGCGCGGACCGGGACGACGTCGTCGAGGGTGCGCGCGGACGACGGCACGTACCAGGCCCGCAGCGCGGTGAACATCGCACCGCCCTGGTCGGCCCAGGTCATCGCGATCGCCGACCAGGTGTCGCGGCCGTCCCCGCGCAGCACCCGCAGCCTCGTCTCGCCGTCCGCCCGCGCCTCGTCGAGCTTCCCGCGGGCGTAGGAGAGGATGTTGCGCTGGTCCTTGCCCCGGGGCCGGCCGACCACCCCGCCGTTGGACGCCCCGTTGAACGGCGTGGTGTGCGGCATCAGCAGCGCGATGTAGGAGTCCATCAGCGTCGACTTGCCCGACCCGGAGCCGCCGCTGAACAGGGTCGCGCCGGGCGCGAACCGGATGCGGTGATATCCGTCGTAACCACCCCAGTTGACCAGCTGCAGGTCCCGCGCCACCCACTGCTGCCCCCGCGACGCCGCCGGGATCAGCCCGAACAAGGTGTCGATCATGCTCATGGCGCGGCCCCGTTCCGCTCCCGCAGCCACCCGCTCAGCTCGGTGAGTCTCTCGATGCTCAGGACGACCTCGACCAGCGGCGTGATGCGGTACCGTCCCGCGGACTCCTCCGCGAGGAGCCCCTCGCTGACCAGCCGCTGCACGGCGTTCTGTATCTCGCGCTGGCTGCGGGCGAGGTTGTGGTCGTCCGGGTCGAAGTAGGTCAGAACGGTCTGCTCCAGCTCCTCGATGTCGACCCGCGCGGACGACTCACCGGCGCCGCGTTCCCGCTGGAACACGGTCCGCAGGTGGACCAGGACCAGGGTCTCGGCCCGGTTGTAGGGGTCGTCCCTCAGCAGGATCGGCACCTCCAGCTCCGCCGAGCGCACCTGCTGCTTGTAGGCGATGCCCCGGTCGTGGTCGACCACGAGCCGGACGAACAGGTCGTGCAGCCGCGACTCGATGATCTGCTGGTTCTCCAGCAGGGTCCGCCACTGCGCGGGATGCTTCTCGGCCAGCAGGAACCTGCGTTGCAGGAGCCGTACCAGCACGCGCCGCACGTCGACGTCCAGCGTTCCCGTGTCCCCGGCGAACAGTTCGGCCGGGTCGTCCTCCATCGCGACCGGCTCGATGAAGCCGGCGTCCGTGCCGGCCGGCCGGTCTTCCTCCACACTCTCCGTTTCACTCATCGTCGTTTCCCGCCGTCCCGTCCTTGGCGCGGGCCGGGGCCGGGTTCGCCGCCAGCACGCCGCCGAACGCGAGCCGCCGCCCGGTCCCGTCCGGCCGGACCGCGTCGACCACCGCGACCTCGGCCGTGTCGGTCATGCCGAGGCCATGCGCGATCTCCAGCAGGCCGAGCAGATCCACCGGCCGCCGTATCCGCTCGGCCGCCGCGCGGAACGCGGCCGCGATGTCGACCTCGTCCTCGTCGCCCGCGAACGCCGCCAGATGCGCGTGCAGTTCGGCGTACTGGGGACCGCCCCACGCCCGGGTGTCCGCGGACGGCACGTCCGCTGCCTCGTCCCACTCCTGCAGGGGCGTGGGCGGCTGGGCCGGACGCGGATCGCTCGTGGTCTGCCGCAGATGCCCGACGTCGGCCACGGGCAGGCGGCGCAGCGGGTCCACGGGCGCGCCGCGGCGCGACCCGGGCACCCAGCTGTGGAATCCGGACATCACGTCCCGCAGCAACTCGTCCACCTGCCGGTCCCGCATCGGGTCGTGGTTGCGCACCTGGGTGGTGATGACGTGCGACGCCTGCCGCTGCGCGGCCAGCACCTCCTTGACGCCCTGCTCGATCCGGCGCGCGATCTCGGCGAGTTCCCGGCGCTGCTGCTCCGGCATCAGCTCGGTGAACCGGTGCCGCAGCACGGTGCGCAGCAGCCCCCACAGGTCGTCGATCCGCGCCGGGTCGCCGATCAGGCGCAGCGCCCCGGCGAACGCGCGGCCCTCCGGTGTCGCGTCCATGATCTGCCGGCCGCGCTCCAGGTACTCGCGCAGCACCTCCCCGGTCGGCCGCACGTCCTGCCGCAGGTCGGCGACGACGTCCCGCTGCATCGCCTTGATCGACTCGGCGACGCGGGCGAAGTCGGCGGGCAGTTCCCGCGCCAGATGCAGCACGTTCTCCGCCGCCTCCAGGAGCTGGTCGTCGGCGACGGAGTCGACGGTGCCGCCCCGTTCGAGCCGCTCCAGCTCCCGGCGGCGCTGGTCGATCTCCGTCTGGAGGCGCGCCATCCGGGCCATCACGTCCGGGTCGGCGTCCTGCGCGAGCCGCTCGACCGCCTCCAGCAGCGTCCGGACCCGGGACTCCGACACCCTGGTCCGCGCGCCGCCGACCCGGCCGGCCACCTCCAGCGCCCCGACACCGTGCGCGGACAGCCGGTACACCTCGACGTCGTCGGAGACCTGCCGCACCAGCCAGCCCGCCTGCACCCACTGCCGGCACAGGTCACGGGCGTTCCCCGACGGCAGCGGCTGGTCGCCCTCGTGGCCGTAGCCCGCGGCCCGCAGCTGGTCGAGGGCGTCGGCGAGCTCCGCGTGGGCGTCCGCCACCGCCACCGTCGGCCGCTCCGGCGTGAACATCATCGCCAGCACCGTCACCACGAACGGCGCGTAGGTCCGGTGGAGCAGATCGAGCATCGGGTTCTGGAACGCCCGAAGCGCACCCTGATACGCGCCCTCCACGCCTCGTGTAGCCATCGCCGAACAGCGTACGACGGTCCGGGCGGCGGAGCGTCCTTCGCGCGGGTGGCCGCTACTCCCCGCCGTCCCCGTCCCCGTCGCCGTCGCCGTCGCCGTCGCCGGGCCAGCCCGTTTCGCCGTCCGCGGCGCCGTCCTCGTCCGGCCAGCCGTCCGACTGCTCGTTCTCGACCGTCCATGGCGCGGCCTCCGCCTCGGCGGCGTCGCCCTTCCGCACCGCGAACGCCCAGACCGGCTCCCCGGGGCCGCCTCCGCGGACCGGCCGCAGCCGTGCCGGGCCCCGCACCGCGGGGGCGTCGAACAGGTCGACCTGGACCGGGCCCGCGGGCAGCCTCGCGGCGTCCTCGACGCGTGCGAACGCCAGCCGGACGAAATGCAGCCGCCCGTCCACGGGAGCGACGACCGTCCGCACCGGGACGTCGCTCACCGACCGCACTTGCCGCAGCGCCACACCCCGCACGACGCGCACCACCTCGCCATGCTCCGCCCGCCGCCAGGCCCGCCGGATACCGACGAGAGCGGGCATTTCGCGGGCGGTCGTGTAGCCGACCACGATAATGATCAGCACCGCGGCGGGGACGGCCACCAGCCCCCACTTCGGGAAGGCGCCTTCCGCGACATATTCCCGCAGCCAGAGGATCAGGACCAACACCACCAACCCGATGGGGGCCGCGGCGCGGCCGAGGGCCGATGCGGGCGCCGGTGCACGGCGCTTACTCGCACGCCGCGCGACGCGAAAGGCCGTTCGCTCGTACCGCGCCGCCCGAACTCGTCCTTCAACCATGGCACCCGACCTCTTTCCGGCCGCAGGGGATCCGCATCGGTTCTCCTACTCGTGAGTGGTCATGCCTCATGTCCGTAGACGTGCGGGGAGCCCACGGTGTTCGCCTGCCCGTGCCGTGACTTCACGGCGCCGGAAAGCGCCGGCAGCCGAATGTCAATGACCTGCGTACCATTTGTCGTGTAGGGGCCCCATAAGCAGACGTCCCGCCGAGCATTTCGTTTTTCGATCCGCGACTCCTGAATACTCTGCCGAACCAGGCGTCGTTTTGCACCGTCCCAGTAGACGTCCACAAGTTGATCAGGAGCGGGAAGCGAACGGGGGCGGGAATGCCGGATCGGCTGGAGCCGGGAGATCCTCAGCAGATCGGTGAGTTCTGGCCTGCGGGCCGGCTGGGCGCGGGCGGCCAGGGCGTGGTGTACGACGCCTACGGGCCGGACGGGAGCCGGGTGGCGGTCAAGGTGCTGCACGGGGCGCAGGAGTCGCCCCGGGAACTGGAGCGGATGGCCGCCGAGGCGCGGGCCGCCCAGCGGGTCGCCTCGTTCTGCACCGCCCGGATCCTCCAGGTGCACCTGGAACCGCCGCGGCCCTACATCGTCAGCGAGTACATCGACGGGCTGAGCCTGCAGGACACCGTCAACGGCACGGGCGACCGGCCGGGCCGCCGGTTCGCCGGGGACGACCTGCACCGGCTCGGGATCGGCATCGCCACCGCGCTGGCGGCGATCCACCAGGCCAGGGTGGTGCACCGCGACCTCAAGCCCGGCAACGTGATGCTGGGCCCCGACGGTCCCCGGCTGATCGACTTCGGGATCGCGCGGGTGCTGGACACGCATTCGGCCACCGAGGGCGGGTTCGCCGGGACGCTGCGGTACACGGCGCCGGAGGTGTACGCGGGGCAGCGCGCCGGGGCCGAGGCCGACGTGTTCGCCTGGGGGGCGATCATGGTGTTCGCGGCCACCGGCGAGCACGCCTTCAAGGGCGGCGCGCTGCCCGAGATCGCCCATGCGATCCGCACCCACGAGCCGGACCTGACGGCGCTGCCGGACGCGCTGCGCCCGCTGGTGGCGGCGGCACTGGCCAAGGACCCGCTGGCCCGCCCGTCCGCGCGGGCGGTCCTGGCCGCGCTCACCCGCGACCCGCGGGAGGGGGCCGACGACCTGGCGGACCTGGTGGCCGCCGGGGCCGCGCAGGCGGGGCTGCGGTCCCGCTGGGAACCGGGCGACCCGGCGCTGGGCAAGGTCGCCGAGGACGCCTACGGCGGCCTGCCGCCGCATGCGCAGCGCCTGGTCCCGGAGGTGTTCCTGCGCTGCGTGGTGCCCGGTGAGGACGGGAGCCTGGCCACCCGCCCGGTCCCGGCCGCGGAGCTGTCGGACCGGGACGATCCCGCCGAGGCGCGGGCGCTGGAGCAGGTGGTGCACGCGTTCCGGCCGCTGCTCGCGGTGACCGGCGGGCCCCCGGACGAGCAGATCGTCCTGGCGCGACCGGCGGTGCTGCGGGCCTGGCCGCGGCTGCGGCGCTGGGCCGAGGACGAGCGCGCGGGGCTGGTGGTGCACCACCGCGTCCGGCAGGCCGCCCGCACCTGGGACGACCACGGGCGGCGCCGCGGCGACGTGCTGACCGGCGCGCACCTGGACGAGGCCGTGCACTGGGCGACCCTCGCCGGCCGCCGCCCGTCCCTCAACCGGCTGGAGCGCGGGCTGCTGGACGCCAGCACCCGCGCCCGGACCGCGCGCAGCCGGCGCGTCCGCGCCGCCGCCGCCGTGCTCGCGGTGACCACGGTGGTGTCGCTGACGGCCACCGGGTGGGCGATCCGGGCGCAGCGGACCAGCGTCGAGCAGCGCGACATCGCGGCCTCCCGCCAGCTGGCCGCGCAGAGCCGGCAGTTCGGCGGCACCGCCCCGGACAAGGCGGCCCTGCTGGCCGCCGCCGCCCACGGCGTCCGGCGGACCCCCGAGAGCCGCGCCGCGCTGCTGAACATCGCCGCCAACCCGGCCCGCGGGGTGCTGCGCGATTACCGGGGCAACCCCCTCTCGGTCACGGCCGACCGCGACGGACGGCTGCTCGCCATCCGCAACGAGGACCACACCATCGCGTTGTGGGATGTGCGGAGGCAGCGGCAGATCGGCGGCTTCCTCCGCTTGTTCCGACCCACCACGCCCTACGTGGCCACGTCGGTGGCGCTGAGCCCGGACGGCCGGACGCTGGCCGCCGCGGGGACCGAGGTCGACCACGACGGCGAGACCGTGCTGAAGCGGGCGGTGCGGCTCTGGGACGTGCGCACCCGCCGGCCGCTGGGCGACCTGCCCGTACCGGGCCGGCCCGGTTCGGTGGTCTTCACCGCCGATGGGAAGAGCCTGGCCGTCGACAACGGTGCGGAGGTCGCGCTGTGGGACGTACGGACCCGGCGGCGGAGCGGTCCCGCGGTGGCCCACTCGCAGAACGAGACCCCCGACGCCTACGCCGTGATCGACCCCCACGCCACGACCGTCGCCATCGGCGCGGAGACGGGCGACGGCCCGTCCGACACGGAGTTGTGGGATCTCACGACCGGCCGGCGCACGACCTCCTTCCCCGTGAAGGGCAAGGTGGTGGCGCTCGGCCCCGGCGGGCGGACCGTCGTCACGGTGGACCACTCGCTATCGGCCGATCGCTACAACGTCCGGCTGTGGGATGCGCGGACCGGCCGGCGGCAGGGCGGAGCCGTCCCGTCCCCCTCGGGCGAAGTGGGGCCGTTCAGTCCCGACGGGCGGGTCGTCGCCATCGGCACGCAACTGTGGGAGGTGGGCGGCACCCACGTCGGTTCGATCGGCGCGGACGTCGGTGACCCGATCAGCGTAGTCGCGTTCGCCGGCGCGGACACCGTGGCCTCCCTGGGCGAGTACGGTTCCGGAAACGCGGTGCGGCTGTGGGACGTCGGCATTCACCAGCCCGATCACCGGCCCCTCCGCGTCGGACGCGCCGAAGAGGACGTCGTCCATGGCCTCAGCGCGGACGGACGGACCCTCGTCACCGACAACACCATGTCCGACGGGCCTCTCGCCCTCCGGACGTGGGACGTCACAGCCCGGCAGGAGACAGGGCCGGCCGTCCCCCTGTCGGCGGACACAGCGCGTACACCGCTGGCCGCCCCTCCTGACGGGATCGCGGTGGCCCCGGACGGGCGGACGTTCGTCACCGG
This sequence comes from Actinomadura sp. 6K520, assembly GCF_004349245.1. Lineage (GTDB taxonomy): Bacteria > Actinomycetota > Actinomycetes > Streptosporangiales > Streptosporangiaceae > Spirillospora. Next base: position 45,298 of record NZ_SMLC01000012.1, read on the forward strand.
CAACTTGTACGGCCAGCTCAGGGTCTGGGATCCGGTGGCCCGGCGCGGGTTCGGCCTGGAGGGCGGCCCGGGAGGCCGTATCAGCGCGATGGCCATCAGCCCGGACGGGCGCCTCCTGGCCACCGGCGGAGGCGCGCGGAGCCAGGGGACCGACACGTCCGTCGACGGCAAGGTGCAATTGTGGGATCTCCGCACGCGCACGCTGCTCACCGAGCGGCCGCTCTTCTCCTCCGGCACGGAGGTGTCGGCGCTCGCCTTCAGCCGCGACGGCAGGACCCTGGCCGCCGGGATCGGCCGGACGGTCCGGCTCTGGAACGTCTCCGACCGCAGGGAGCTCGCCCCGCCGATCGGCGGGATCAACGGCCAGGCCGGGGTGCTCGCCTTCGGCCCCGACAACCGCACTCTCGCGATGGCCACCGGCAACACGACCGTGCTCTGGGACGTCCGCGACCGGCGCCAGATCGGCGCACCGATCACCGGCCACTCCGGGCAGGTGACGGCCCTGGCCTTCAGCCGCGACGGGACGACGCTGGCCACGGGCGGTGACGACCACGCCGTCAACCTCTGGAACCTCACGGACCAGAGCCGGATCGGCGCGCCCCTGGTGGGCCACACCGGGTCGGTGCGTTCGCTGGTCTTCAACGCGGACATGACGACCCTGACCACCAGCGACGACGAGGCGACCGTGCGGCGGTGGAACGTCGCCAGGCCCGCCGACCCCGTGGCGATCGCCTGCGCCATCGCCGGACGCACGCTCACCCGCGCCGAATGGGCCCAGTACGTCCCGCCCGGCATCGGCTACCGCGACGTATGCCCGTCCCTGGGCGAAGGCCGCTGAGCCCGGATGACCGCACGCCGATCACTCCTCGGGCAGGTCGCCGGTGACCACGAAACGGCGCGGCACCTTGTACCGCGCGAACCGCGAGCGCAGCTCGTCCTCCACGCGGGCGGCCAGCGCCCGCGGGGCCGCGTCGCCGCTGGGGACGATGTGGGCGACGACGGTCTCACCGTGCCGCCCGCCGGGTTCGCCGCTGACGAGGACGTCGGCCACGCCGGGGATCCGGCGGATGGCGTCCTCGATCTCCTGGGGGTAGACGTGGTAGCCGGTGTTGATCATCCGGTCGAGCCGCCCGCGGAGATGGAGGTAGCCGTCCGCCAGGCGGCCGAGGTCGCCCAGCGAGCACCAGCCGTCGGCGTCGGCGTACTCGGCGACCACCATCGGCGACCGGACGCGGACCTCCCCGGACGGCGCGACGCGCAGCTCGCCTGCCGCGGCGACGGGACGGCCGCAGCTGCCCGCCCGGGACATGTCGCCCCCGGCCACCGCCCGGTGGTCGGCCTGGTCGAGGACGGTGAGGGGCCAGCCGCCCTCCAGCCGTCCGTAGATCTGGACGAGGACGTCCCCGAGCAGGAGCGCGACGTCCCGCAGGTCCCCCGGTGGCAGGGGCGCCCCGCCGTAGAGCAGGCGGCGCAGCGGGCCCAGCCCGCCCGGCCGGCGCCGCACCGCGGCGGCGAGCCGGGTGACCATGCCGGTGACCATCATCGTCGAGGTGACCGTGCCGGACCGGAGCAGGTCCAGGACGGCGTCCGCGTCGAACCCGCGCATGATCACCTGCGGCAGCCCCATGCGCAGGAACGGGAAGGTCCCGACGAGCCCGGTGCCGTGCATCAGCTGCTGGACGGTGAGGAAGCACTCGTCGGGCCCGAAGCCGGGGCCGTAGCCGCCATCGCGGTAGAGGGCGGTGTTGGCGGCCATCGTGGCCTCCCAGTTGCCGTACGAGATCGGCACCGCCATCAGTTCCCCGCTGCGGACGGCCCGCGGGTAGAGCAGCAGGGTGCGGTCCGCGGGGACCTCCGGCACGGGCGGCACCGGCGGGCCGGCCAGCGGCTCGTCGTCGTCGTGCACCAGCGCTCCGGGCCCGGCGTGCTCGCGGTCCGCCAGGACGGCGTCCGTCCCGGCGGCCGCCCAGATCGAGGCGGCCTCGGCGGGTGCCGCGCCGGGATCGACGGGCACCCTGGTCGCGCCGAGCCACTCCACCGCGAGGGACGCTTCGACGGCCGCGATGGCGTTGCTGTGCCACAGCCCGATCCGCCCGCCCGCCAGGCCGCGCCCGGCCAGGGCCCCGGCGAGCCGGTCGACCCGCCCGGCGAGCTCCTCGCCGGTGCGCGTCCGGCCCGCGTCATCGCTGAGCAGCACGCGGGATCCGGCGGCCAGGAGGGCGGCCCGGGCGGCGTTCACGAACCCGCCGCCAGCCGCTCGCGCAGGACGGCGCGCTGCACCTTCGCCCCGCCGAGCACGCAGGGCAGCTCGTCGACGACGAGGATCTCGGGCCGCTCGTGCGGGAACAGCCCCGGCGCGGCCGTGCGGTCGATGTCCTCCCGCAGGACGTGGTTGTCGGCGAACCCCTCCTTGAGGACGACCGCGGCGACGACCCTGTCGTCCCCGAGCCCGACGACACCGCAGTTGGCGACCGCCGGGTGCTTCAGCACGGCCGCCTCCACGGCGTGCGGGTACACGCTCCCGGACGACGTCGGGATCGAGTCCGCGGCGCGGTCGACGTAGTAGAGGAAGCCGTCCTCGTCCAGATGGCCGACGTCGGCGGGCCGGAACCAGTCGCCGGGCAGGAAGGCGTCCGCGGTGCGATCGGGCATGCCCCAGTAATGGCCGATCGACATCGCGCTGCGGACGACGATCTCGCCCAGGCGGCCCGTGGGGACGCGCCGGCCGGCGTCGTCGACGATGGCGACCTCGAAGAACGGGGACGCGGGCCGTCCCACGCTGCTGACCCGCTCCGGGTTCTCGGCGACGTCCGAGGCGAGCAGGCGGGTGGTGACCGCGCCCTGTTCCGTCGAGCCGAACCCGTGGCACCACACCGGCCCCAGCAGGACGGCCGTGCGCTCCAGGATCTCGGGGGTCGCGAAGAACACCACCAGCCTGCGCAGGTGGTGGTCGATGCCGCCGTGCAGCTCGATGAGGTCGAGGATCGGGTCGAGCATCGGCGCCGGCAGCAGGAGGCCGGTGACGCCCTCGGAGACGATGACGTCCAGGACGTGGGCGGGGTCGAAGTCGGAGTCGTCCACCAGCACCGTCCGGGCCCCGCGGACGAGGTACGGGTACAGCAGCTGGAAACCCGTGGCCCACTGCAGCGCGTGCGCGTGCAGCACGACGTCGGAGGGGCCGACCGGTTCGAGTCCCGGTGCGAACGTGTCGACGTGGTGGAGGTTCTGGTCGATCACCGCCGCCCACGACCGGTGGCTGACCGTCCAGGGCTTGGGGCGGCCCGTGGTGCCGGACGTGGGCTGGATGAAGGCGGGTGAGTCCTCGTCCACGTCCAGGGGCTCGGCCACGGGAGATCCGGCCGCCAGCACGTCCGCCCACGGGGTCGCCCAGGAGGGCGTCCCCTCCCCCACCGCGATCAGCAGGAGGTCGCCGAGCCGGTCCAGGTGCGCCTCGACGGCCCCGGCGAACCGGGTGTCGAAGATCAGCCCGCGGGCGCCGACCTGCTCCAGCAGCTCCACGTGGGTGGCCATGTCGAAGTGGCTGTGCAGGACGACCCGGACGATGCCGGCCCGCTCGCATCCCAGCCAGGCGTGCACGACCTCGGCCCGGTTGTGGGAGAGCACGCCGACCCGCTCACCCACGCCCGCCCCGAGGGCGGCGAGGCCCGTGGCGACCCGGTTCGCCGACGCGTCGAGTTCCGTGAACGTCTGGGTTCCGCGGGCCGTGGTGAGCGCGGTCCTCCCGGCGAACCGCGCCGCCGCGTCGACCGGCAGCATCCCCGCTCTGATCAGCATCTTTCCTCCTCGTGAGGTCCGGCGATGCCCACGACGCTAAGCGGCGGCTCCGGGCGGTGGGCGGCCGTTGCGCGGACCGACAACCGATTTGGCACGCATCGACAAGTTCCGGGCTTGTCTCCCCGAATCCACCGTCCTAGCGTTGGTTTTCGTGGGACGGGTGCTCTCCACCGAACAGGTAGCGCCGCGGGACCGGATCGCGTACTGGCACGAGGTCATCTGCTCGACCTTCATCAAGCTGGACGTGGCCCAGACCAGCGGCGGGAGCTTCCGCGGCATGGTGCGCGACCACGAGGTCGGGCCGATCCGGGCGACCCGCATCGTGACCGATCCGATGACCGCCGAGCGTTCCCGCCGCCATCTGCGCGCGGCGGAGGAGGACGTCTGCCTGCTCGCGCTGCAGCTGCGCGGCCGGACCATCGGCCACCAGGACGGGCGGCGGGCCGTCCTCGCACCGGGCGACCTGGCGCTGTTCGACAGCACGCGCCCCTACCTGGTGGACTTCCAGGGCCCGCGGTTCGACCACCTGGTGCTGCAGTTCCCCCGCGCCGCGCTCCGCGAGCGCGGCATCGAGGCGGACGGCGCCACGGCCCGGCGGATCGCGGTGGACTCCATGATCGGCCGCCTGGTCTCCCCCTTCATCGTCAACGCCACCCGGGTGGCGGACGCGGCCGGCCCGGAGACCGGGGAGCGGCTCGCCGAGATGGCGCTGGACCTCGTCGCGACCGCGCTCGCCCCCTTCGGCGGGCTCGACCGCCCGCCCCCCGCGCCGGGGGAGGAACTATTGCACCGGGTCGAGCTCTACATGCAGCTGCACCTGTCCGACCCGGGCCTGTCCCCGCCCAAGGTCGCCGCGGCGCACAACATCTCGCTGCGCCAGCTCCACCGGCTGTTCGCCCGCGAAGGGACCACGTTCGGGCGCCGGCTGCGCGAGGAGCGGCTGCGCCGCTGCTTCGACGACCTGGCCTCCCCGCTGCTCGCCGCACGGTCCATCGCGGAGATCGGCGCCCGCTGGGGCATGCCCGACGCGCCCGGCCTCAGCCGCGCCTTCCGCGCCCGCTACGGCATGAGCCCCCGCGAGCACCGGAGGGCCGCCCTCGCGATGTCCGGCACGGCACCGCACACCGCGCGGCCGGAGGTGCTCGCTTAGGGCGATCGGGCGGCGGCCGTTCACCGGGGCCGCCGCCCCGGTGCCCGCCGCCGCCCGCACCCGCTCCCTCAGTGCCAGTCGCTGATCCGCACGTCTCGCGGCGCCGGCGCGCCCTTGCCGGTCTCCAGAAGGGACTTCAGGCTCATCAGGTAGGTGGCCCACTTGGTGCTGCAGTGGTGCATGAACTCCACGGGCTCCTTCCACCCCTGGTGCTTGAACAGCACGATCGTGTAGTCGCCGCTCTTGCGCAGCTCCCAGTCGACCGTCGTCCCCAGCCATTCCTCGGGGCCCTCGGCGACGCGCCACACCACCCGCTCGGACGGCTTCACTTCGACGACCTCCATGTCGAAGCCGCCGATCGGGGGGAACCGGAACTCCAGGACGCCGCCCGCGTCGCCGCTTCCCTTGGTGTCGTCCGTCCACCAGCCCGCGAGGCCCTCGACGGTCGTCAGCGCCTGGTACACCTCGTCCGGCGAGGCGTCCTCGATACCGATCCTGTGCAGGATGTCCACCATGTGCCCGTCTCCTTAATCCTGTACGTGCTGTGAGTCGTGCCGAGTGCGCTGGACCATCTCGGCGATCCGCTTGATCCGCTGCAGGCGGGCGTCCCAGGCCGCCCCGACCGAGGAGAGCTGTGCCACCGCGCGGGCGAGCTGGGCGTCGTCCACCTGGTACCTCTTCTCGCGTCCCTCCGGCCTGCCCCGCACCAGACCGGCGCGGTCCAGGACGACGAGGTGCTTGGCCACCGCCTGGCGCGTGACCGGCAGCCGCCGGCTCAGCGTGGTCGCGGTGCCCTCGCCCTCGCTGAGCAGGAGGTCGAGCATCCGGCGCCGGGTCGGATCACCGATCGCCGACCACAGGTCGTCGTCGACCTGCTCGGCCGCCGGAACGCTCACGACCCGGCCGCCAGCGTCTCGGCGTAGGGCGCCAGCTGCGGGAGGTGGAGGTCCCACCCGCTGATGTGCTCCTTGTACTGCTGTTCGAGGACCGCGGCCTCCCAGCCCATCTCGCGGAAACCGGTCTCGGTCATCTTCAGCAGCGTGCCGCCGCCGGACGGGGCCAGGTCGAAGGTGACCAGCAGCGAGTTGCCCTCCACCGCGGTGTCGCCGGCCGGGTGCGTCCAGCGGAACGAGAACGTCCGCGGCGGCCGTGCGTCGACGACGGTGAACCCCATGACCGTTCCGCCGGCGTCACGTTCGCCGAAGACGATCTCTCCCGTGCTCCCGGGGACCGCCTCGTACCGGGCTTCGTCCGGCCACCACTCCGTGACGTGCTCGGGGCTGCTGACCACCTCGAACACGACCTCGGGCGCCGCCTCGACATAGATCTCCCGCTGAATCGTCCCGAACTCCATGAACTCTCCTTCTGCAACCTTTGATTGCACGTCAGCCTAGCCGCATGCGCCACCAACTCGCAACCATCGGTTGCATTTCATCCCGGCGCCGACGGCGGCACGGTCGCCCGCGTCACCCTGGCCGAGGTCAGATCCAGCCCTGCTGCCAGGCGTGGTGGGCGGCGGCGTGGCGGGTGGAGACGTGGAGCTTGGTCATGGCGGCGGAGAGGTAGTTGCGGACCGTGCCCGGGGCCAGGTGGACCTGGGCGGCGATCTCGTTGACGGACGCGCCGGTGCGGGCCGCGCGAAGGACCTCCAGCTCGCGGTCGGTGAGGGGGCACTCGTCCTCGGTGAGGGCGGACGCGGCGATGTCGGGGTCGACGTAGCGGCGGCCCGCGGCGATGTCGCGGATGATCTCGGCGAGGCGGGCGGCGGGGGTCGTCTTGGGCACGAAGCCGCGCACCCCTGCGGCGAGGGCCCGGCGCAGCACCGCGGGACGCGCGTGCCGGGTGACCAGGACGATCTGCGCCGGCGTCGCGGCCAGGATCTCCTCGGCGGCGCGCAGCCCGTCGGCGGGCGGCATCTCCAGGTCCAGGACCGCGATGTCCGGGCGGTGCTCGCGGGCCAGGCGGACCGCGTCGGTGGACGTGGCCGCCTCCGCGACGACGACGAGGTCCGCTTCGAGCGCGAGCAGGGCCGCCAGGGCGCTCCGGAGCATCTCCTCGTCATCGGCGATCAGCAGCCGGATCATCGGCGCTCCTCCCCGGGGGCGGCCGCCCTCACCCGGTCGGCGCGCGGTTCCCCCGGCGGGACGGCGGGCAGCGACGCCGTGACCTCGAACCGGCCGCCGTCGCGGGTCCAGGCGAGGTCGCCGCCCGCGGAGACCAGCCGTTCGGCGAGGGAGCGCAGACCGGTGCCGGACGCGCCGCCGCCGGTGGCGTCGAGGACGCCGTCGTTGCTCACCCGGAGGCGCGCGACGCCGTCGGTGACGCGGTAGTCGATCGACGCGTGGCGTGCCCGGCTGTGCCGGAGGAGATTGGTGGTGGCCTCCCTCATCACCAGTCCCAGCAGATGGCGGGCGGCCTCGGTGATGGCGGCGGTGACGGCGGCCGGGTCCGCGGTCGTGCGGGCGTCGATGCCCGCCGAGGCCAGGATGCGCGTGGCGTTGGCGATCTCCTCGTCCAGGCTGGTGCGGCGGTAGCCCCGCACCACGGCGCGCGTGTCGCGGAGTGCGTCCGTGGCCAGCCGCTGCACCTCCCTCATCTCGGCCGTGGCGCGTTCCGGGTCGGCTTCCGCGAGCCGGGCGGCCAGCTCGCTTTTCAGGGCGATGACCTGCAGGTGGTGGCCCTGGATGTCGTGCAGGTCGGCGGCGAAGCGCAGCCGCTCGTCCTTGACGGCCAGCTCCGCCGACAGCCGCCGCGCCTCGTCCAGCCGTCCGGTGATGTCCCAGGCCCACAGGGGGCCGAGCATCGCCCAGACGATGAAGGCCGTGATCCCGGGCGGGAACAGCGCCGCGTACACCAACCGGCCGTCCCCGGCCGCCAGGCTGACGGCGCCGCCCGGCAGCGCCGCGAGGAGCAGCGCGCCGACGACCAGCCACCGCCGGGGCCGCCCGGCGAGATAGGTCGCCGCGACCGCCGTCATGATGGCGGGCGCGATGGGCCACAGCCCGTAGTCGCGCAGCGCGAGCGGGCCGGCGGCGAGCACGAGCGCGGCCAGTGCCCCGGCGGCCGGCCAGCCCGCCGGCGGGCGGGGACGGGACGGGTGCCCGCCGGCCGACAGGCGCCGGTTGAGGAGCGCCACGATCGCGGCCACCTCGACGACCAGCGCGGCGGCGCCGAGGACCCGCGGCCGGATCGGCACGTCGCCGTCCAGGATCCACTCGCCGGTGAACAGGATCAGGAGGGCCACGTTGGTCCCCGGGACCGCCCACCAGGTGTAGCGGCGGAAACCCGCGAGGCCCGTCCCGCCCTCTCTCGCCTGGTCACGCACGCCGCCATTGTTTCAGCAGCGCACCATACGCGTCGTATGTCGTTTGTGATGAATGCGCATGACAGATGTCATTCGCATCGGTATCGGTCCGTCACTACTGGGGGCCTGCACGTTCTCGCAGGCTGAGGACGTCGGAAGGACCGACCGCGTAACGAGGAAGGACCGCCATGCGACCTCAACCCGACAGCACGCTCACCCACGGGGCGGGCACCCGCCGGCACGGTGGCTGGGGGCATTTCGCGCAGCACTACGTGGAGATGCTCCTGGCGATGGCCGCCGGAATGCTGGTCTTCGGCGCGGCCGTCCGGGGCGTCCTGGCGCTCACGGGAGGGGAGCTGTCCATGGGGCGGCACCCCGAACTGGCGTCCCTGGAGATGGCGTTCGACATGTCGGCCGGGATGCTCATCTGGATGCGCGTCCGCGGCCACGCCTGGGCCGGCTCCCTGGAGATGTGCGCGGCGATGTTCGCGCCCCTCGCCGTCCTGCTCCCCCTCCTGTGGGTGGACGTCATCACCACCGACTCCCTGATGATGCTCGAACACGCGCTGATGCTCCCGCTCATGCTCCTGGTCATGCTCCGCCGCCGCGACGAGTTCGCCCACCGGTCCCCGAAGGGTTCGCGATGACCGAAGTAGCGCAGGAGCACCGGGGAACGCTCTGGAAGGCGGCGCGCCGCTGGCCGACGGCGGTGGCGCTGGCCGCCGCGGCGCTCATCTGGGGCGGCGGCCTCGGCGACGTGGCCGGCGCGGTGTCCGGGCTCGGGCCCGTGATACTCCTGCTGGCCCTGGAGTACCTGATCCTCAACCAGATCGGCCGGCGCGCGGCGTCGTGGCCCGTGATCGGCGGCATCGTCGCGGCCGTCTTCGTGATCGAGCTGCTGGACGTCGTCGACCTGACCACCGTCGTCGTCGCCGTCGCGCTCGTCCTGCTGGTGTGGGGCGCCGTCAGGGGGACGCCGAACGGACGGCGCGCTTTCGGGGTCCAGGCCGCGGGAATGCTCGGTTTCGCGGCGCTAGCACTGGTGGGCATGGCGGTGGACCCCGACCTGGGCCGCTACCTGGTGGCGGCGGGCTGGCTCCTCCACGGGATCTGGGACTTCGTGCACCTGAAGCTCGGCAGGGTGGTGTCCCGCACCTACGCCGAAGCCTGCGGCGTCATAGATGTGGCCGTCGCCGCCATGCTCCTCTTCCTCCTGTGAGCCCGCCGGGCCGCACACGGAGCGGAGCACCGTGGCGACCCGGTTCACCGGCGACGGTTCATTCGAGAGCGCTAGCGCCAGCCCAGTTCGGGGGCCACGTGGGTCAGGATGCTCTCCAGGACGTGCGCGTTGTAGTCCACCCCCAGCTGGTTGGGGACGGTGAGCAGCAGCGTGTCCGCCGCCTGGATGGCCTCGTCCTCGGCGAGCTGCTTGACCAGCACGTCCGGTTCGGCCGCGTACGAGCGACCGAAGATCGCCCTGGTCTTCGCGTCGATCATGCCGATGTGGTCGCCGTCGTCGCCGTTCCGGCCGAAGTAGACGCGGTCCAGGTCGCTGGTCAACGCGAAGATGCTGCGGCTGACCGACACGCGCGGCTCGCGCTCGTGCCCGGCCTCCCGCCACGCCCGCCGGTACGCCTCGATCTGCTTGCGCTGCTGGACGTGCAGCGGCTCGCCGGTCTCGTCGTCCTTGAGCGTGGAGCTCTGCAGGTTCATCCCCAGCGTGGCCGCCCACACGCCGGTCGCGTTGGAACCCGAGCCCCACCAGATGCGGTCGCGCAGCCCCGCGGAATGCGGCTCGACGCGCAGCAGCCCGGGCGGATTGGGGAACATCGGCCGCGGGTTGGGCTTGGCGAAGCCCTTGCCCTGCAGCACCGTGAGCAGCACCTCGGTGTGCCTGCGCGCCATGTCGGCGTCGGTCTCGCCCTCGGCCGGCTCGTACCCGAAGTACCGCCACCCGTCGATGACCTGCTCCGGTGACCCCCGGCTGATGCCGAGCTGCAGCCGCCCACCGGAGATCAGGTCGGCGGCCCCCGCGTCCTCGGCGAAGTACATCGGGTTCTCGTACCGCATGTCGATCACACCGGTGCCGATCTCGATGCGCGAGGTCTTCGCGCCGATCGCGGACAGCAGCGCGAACGGCGACGCGAGCTGCCTGGCGAAGTGGTGCACCCGGAAGTAGGCGCCGTCGGCCCCGAGCTCCTCCGCGGCCACGGCGAGGTCGATCGACTGCAGCAGCGCGTCCGCCGCCGACCGCGTCCGCGACCCCGCGCCGTCACTCCAGTGCCCGAACGACAGAAACCCGATCCTCTTCACACCCGTGCCAACCACCCCTGCACCCGCGACATTCCAGCGCCCACTCGGTCCGACCACCCTCCGAGCACCGACCGCCTCGGCTCCGGTGTCAGGCCCCGGTGTTGAGGTCGCGGCGGGCGAAGGTTCGCAGGGCCAGGGCGGTCAGGGCGGCGGCCAGGAGGGTCAGGACGCCGACGGCGGTGGTGGCGATCTCCTCGCCCGGATAGTCGCCGACGTGCGCGAACGGGGAGACGCGGACCGCGCCGTCCGGGAGGTCGAGGACGGGGGCGAAGAGCCCGGCGACGACGCCGTAGCCGAGGACGGCCCACAGGATCGGCAGCAGGCGCGGCAGCGCCCCGTACAGCAGGCCGGCGGCGGCGAGGAGCAGCCACACGGCCGGGGTGTGGGCGACGTGGCCGAGCGCGGTCTTCCACAGCAGTGCGGCGTCGCCGGTGCCGATGGCCGCGGCGGCTCCGGTGCTCAGCCCCGCGACGAGCAGCAGCCACGGGACGCCGAGCGCGGTGACGGCGAGGTTGCCGCCGAGCCAGCCGGTGCGGCTGACGGACGTGGCCAGGACGGGTTCGGTGCGCCCGGCGGTCTCCTCGGCCCGGACCGACTGCACGGCCAGCAGGGCGAACACGGTGACCGTGAACGCCATCGTCAGGCCCATGACACCGAGGTAACCCGCGATCAGGTTCTCGCCCCCGCCCATGACGGCGACCAGCTCCTCCGGGGCGTCGTCCAGCCCCTCGGCCAGGGGCTGGGCGAACGCACCGTAGGCCAGGCCGGCGACCAGCAGCGCGCTGCTCCAGCCGATGATGCCGGCGCGCTGGAGGCGGAAGGCCAGGGCGGGCGCGTCGCGGAGCCACGCGGCGGCGCGGGGCGGGCCGGGTAGCGGCGGGACGAGTCCCGCGTCGAGGTCGCGGCGTCCGGACAGGCGGTATCCGGCGGCGGCGGTCCCGGCGGCGCAGGCCAGCGAGAGGGCGAGCGGCCACCACCGGTCGAGCGCGTAGGGGCCGGTCTGCTGCGACCAGCCGAGCGGGGACAGCCACGACAGCCAGGACGCCCAGCCGTCCTGGGCGGCCGCCATGTCGCCGAGGCCACGCAGGACGAACGCGGCCCCGAGGATCGCGCCGGTGAGCCCGGACGCGGCGCGCGGGTAGGCGAAGACCTGCACGGCGATCGAGGCGATGCCGCCGAACACCAGCCCGACGGCCCCGGCGGACGCGCCGAACAGGACCGACCCGGCGGTGGCGTGCCCGGCGGCGAGCAGGACCGCGGTGACCAGGGCGGCGATGGTCACGCTCATCAGCGCGGTGAGCAGCAGCGCGGCGGTGAGCTGGGCGGACCGTCCGACGACGTTCGCGCGGACCAGTTCGGCCCGTCCCGAGCGTTCCTCGGCGCGGGTGTGCCGGGTGACGGTCAGCAGCGCCATCAGCGCCGCGCCGAGCATGATGTACAGGCCGTACTGCCCCGACAGGAACCGTTCAACGGTGATGGCGTCGTAGCCGTAACCGGGGCCGCCGAAGATCGCCCCGGCGGGGCTGGTGGAGAACCCGCTGACCGCCTCCAGGTCCTCGGTCGTGGTGTAGACCGCGCCCAGCGCGGCACTGAAGTAGCCCATGAACAGGGCGATGCCGAGGGTCCAGGCGGGGAACCGGATGCGGTCGCGGCGAAGCATGAACCGCAGCAGCGTGCCCGTGCCCGTCAGCGGTCCCACCGACGCGGCGGGAGCGGCCGCGGGGAGTGTCGTCGCGGTCATGACGCGCTCCGGGCGGTGACGCCGTCACCGGCGAGCTCGTCGCCGTAGTGGCGCAGCAGCAGTTGCTCCAGGGTCGGCGGATGCGCGGTGAGGGCGTGGACGTCCAGCTCACCGAGGCGGCGGACGACGGCCGCCATGTTGTCGCCGTCGACGTCGAAGCGGATCCGCCCGTTCTCGGTGCGCAGGTCGTGGACGCCGGGCAGGCCCGCGAGGTCGCGGGCGTCCCGGTCGGTGGTCGCGGTGACGGTGGTGCGGGTGAGGTGCCGCAGCTCGGTCAGCGTGCCTGTCTCCACGATCCGGCCGCCCCGGATGATCGAGACGCGGTCGGCGAGCGCCTCGACCTGGGCGAGGATGTGGCTGGACAGCAGGACCGTCCGCCCGGCGTCGCGGGCCTCGCGGATGCACTCCTGGAAGACGGCCTCCATGAGCGGGTCGAGGCCGGCGGTCGGCTCGTCGAGCAGCAGCAGGTCGGCGTCGCAGGCCAGCGCGGACACCAGCGCCACCTTCTGCCGGTTGCCCTTGGAGTAGGTGCGGCCCTTCTTGGTGGGGTCGAGGTCGAACCGCTCGCAGAGCTCGTCCCGGCGGGGCGCGTCGGTGCCGCCGCGCAGCCGGGCGAACAGGTCGATCGCCTCGCCGCCGGTGAGGTTCGGCCACAGCTCCACGTCGCCCGGGACGTAGGCCAGCCGGCGGTGCAGGCCGACCGCGTCGTCCCAGGGGTCGCCGCCCAGCAGCCGGACCCGTCCCGCGTCGGCGCGGAGCACGCCGAGCAGGATCCGGATCGTGGTCGACTTCCCGGCGCCGTTCGGCCCGAGGAATCCGTGCACATGGCCGGTCTGCACGGACAGGTCGAGCCCGTCCAGCGCCTTCACTTTCCCGAAGGACTTGTGCAGGTCGTGGATATCGATGGCAGGGGTCATTGTTCAGCCCTCGCTGAAAAGCATGATGAAAAGTGCGGCCGAGCGCGCTCGGCGGGGTGGTGAAATGGCGTGATGCGTCAGTCCTGGGCCCCGTCGCGGGGCGGGTCCGGGACGTACAGGAGGTACTCCTCCAGGAGCGACCGGTCGGTGTAGAGCCCCTCGGTGAACACTTCGAGCACGGGAACCGTCACCTCCTCGATGTAGGCGCGCAGTGCCTTGCCGAAGGACGCCGGGTCGGCGTGCTCGGGGTGCATCGTGAGCCACATCAGGATGGAGCCCATCGACTGGTACGCCATCACCCGCGCGCGGGCGACCGGGTCGCGGCTCGGCCGGATCACCCCGGCCGCCACCCCCGCCTCCAGGTACCGCGCCGCGTCGTCGACCATCTGCTCGAACAGCTCGGCCGCCAGGTCACCGCCCTCGCGCATCGATCGCACGACGTACAGGACGACGGGCGCGAACCGCTCGACATCGGCCAGCTGCGCCAGGAGCCCGGCGGCGGTGCCGCCGGTCGTCGCCGCGCGTTTCTCCGCGACGATGACTTCGCGCACATGCTCGTCGCACGCGCGCCGCAGTCCCTGCTTCGAGCCGTAGTAGTGCACGACCAGGCCCGGCGACACCGCCGCGTCCTCGGCGATGGCCCGGACCCCGACGGTGAACCCGTCCCGGCCGAACCGCTCGATCGCGGCATCCCGGATACGGGCGGCGGTTCCCAGGTCGCCGCCATCCGCCGAAGCCGCGCTCCACATGCTCACGGAAACAGATTAAACACTCGTTCAATGATCAGCAAGGGGGCTCGTGGATAACATGTTGATAAAACAGGGGGGACACCGTGTGCGGCCGCGCACCGCCACTCGAGACGCCGTGCCGCCGGTGGTTCGTGCCGCCTCCGGCGGGTCGCCGGAGGCGGCACGGGGTTCCCTCACGCGGCGGCGGTGCCCTCCAGTTCGATCAGCAGGTCGGGGAGCGCCAGGCGGGTCACGCCGAGCATCGTGGTGGGCGGTGCCGCACCGGCGGCGCCCAGCCGCGACGCGAGGACGCCGTAGTGCTGGAAGAGCAGGTCGACGTCGGTCGTGTAGACGTTGAGCCGGACGAGGTTCCCGAGGGACATGCCGGCCTCGGCGAGCACGGCCTCCAGGTTGTCGAGGCTCAGCGCCACCTGCGCCGCCATGTCACCGGCGTGCTGGGGCTTGCCCTCGCCGCTCATCGCGGTCTGCCCGGCGCAGTACAGGGTCCGGGTGTGCCCGGAGACGACCTCGCCCTGGTTGTAGCCCATCTCCGCCGACCACGCCCACGGGTTGACCGCGGTTCGCTCCATTGCCACATCCGCTCCGTTTCGATTGATCGTGTGCGCCGACCGGCCCGGCGGCCGTCGGCTTCGGTCGCGTGATGAGCCTCCCAACGAATCACGACATCCTCTGTCATGTATTCGGTAGCGTCTTCTCATGCGCGCCGACCGGTTGGTCTCGCTGGTGCTGCTGCTGCGCCGGCGCGGCCGGCTGTCGGCGGCGACGCTGGCCCGCGAGCTGGAGGTGTCCACCCGCACCGTCCTGCGCGACATCGAGGCGCTGTCCGCCGCGGGCGTCCCCGTCTACGCCGAACGGGGCCGGCACGGCGGGTTCGCGCTGCTGCCCGGGTTCCGGACCGAGCTCACCGGGCTGAACCACGACGAGGCGCTCGCCCTGCTGGTCGCCGGGTCGCGGCGCGGCGCGCAGGCGTTCGGGCTCGGCTCGGCGCTCGCGTCGGCCATGCTCAAGGTGGTGGACGCGCTGCCCGAAGGGCACCGGGACACCGCCGCGGGCGCCGTCGAGCGACTGCTCATCGACCCCGAGACCGACCTCCTCTCGCGACGGCAGGCCGCCGAGGAGGTACCCGACGCCATCGTGGCCGAGATCCGGCGCGCGGTGTTCGCCGGGCACCGGCTGCGCATCCACTACGCGGCCGTCGACCAGGCCCCGAAGTGGCGCACGGTGGACCCGATCGGCCTGGTCACCGTGCGCGACCAGGGCTACCTGCTGGCCACGAGGTCCGGCGCGGACCGCACCTACCGGCTGTCCCGGGTCCGCGCCGCCGAGGAACTCGACGAACCCGCCGAGCGGCCGGACCGGGTCGATCTGGAGCGGGCCTGGCAGGAGCGCGGCACCCGGTTCCGGGCCGGCGGCGACCAGGTCACCGTCCTGGTACGGCTGGACCCGGCGCGGCGGGAGGAGCTGGTGGGCACCGCGCTGGCCGTCCGCGCCGAGGACACCGACGCGGACGGCCTGCTGCGGATGGAGGTGGCCTTCCAGGACGCGAGGCACGCCAGATGGGCGCTGTGGCAGCTCGCCGCGGACGCCGAAGCCCTGGAGCCGGAGTGGCTGCGCACCGCGCTGCGCGACCGCGCCGCCGCGATCGCGGCCCGCTACGGGGCACCGTCGTGAGCTCCGCTACGCGCGCCGCGCCAGGACGACCTTGCGGCCGACCAGGCCGGCGGCGAACATGGCCGCCGCGCCGAGGACCGAGCCCCAGGGCAGGGTGACGGCCAGGGTAAGGCAGCCCGCGGCGCCGAGCACGTTCAGCGCCCGCGGCCAGCGCCGGTCGCTCGCCGGCTGGGTGAAGGCGGCCGCGTTGGCGATGGCGTAGTAGACCAGCACGCCGAAGGAGGAGAACCCGATCACCTCGCGCAGGTCGGCCACGGCGACCAGCGCGCTGACCGCGACGGCGACGGCGATCTCGGCGCGATGGGGAACCCGGTGGCGGGGGTGGACGGCGGCGAGCCGGCCGGGCAGGTCGCGGTTGCGGGCCATCGCCAGTCCGGTGCGGCCGATGCCGGCGATGAGGGCCAGCAGCGCGCCGAGCGCCGCGAGCGCGGCTCCCACGCGGACCACCGGGGTGAGGAAGCCCGCGCCGGCGGCCTCGACGGCGGTGGTCAGCGGCGCGGTCGCCCCGGCGAGCCGGACCGGGCCGAGCGCCGCCAGCACGGCCACGCCGACGGCCGTGTAGACCGCCACGGTGAGCAACAGCGCGATGGGGACGGCGCGGGGAATCGTGCGCCGGGGGTCGCGCACCTCCTCCCCCAGTGTCGCGATGCGCGCGTAGCCGGCGAAGGCGAAGAAGAGCAGCCCGGCCGCCTGCAGGACGCCGTGGACGCCCCCGGTGCCCAGCGCGGACCAGCCCCCGAGGCCGTCCGCGCCCGCGCCGTCCCCGGCGATGATCGCGAGCACCACGGCGGCCAGTGCGGTCAGGCTGGTGGCGACCAGGACGCGGGTGGCGAGCGCGGTCCGGGTCACGCCGCGGTAGTTGAGCGCGGCCAGGCCCGCCACGGCGGCGATCGCCGCCGCTCGCCGCGCCCACTCCGGGCCGGGGACGGCGTAGGCGGCGAAGGTGAGCGCCATCGCGGCGCACGAGGCGGTCTTGCCGACCACGAACCCCCACCCGGCGGCGAACCCCCACCAGGGGCCGAGCCGTTCGCGGCCGTAGACGTAGGTACCGCCCGAGGTCGGATAGGCCGCCGCCAACTGCGCCGAGGCCACCGCGTTGCAGTAGGCGACGACCGCCGCCAGCGCCAGCCCGAGCAGCAGGCCCGTACCGGCCGCCGCCGCGGCGGGGCCGTACACGGTGAACACCCCGGCCCCGATCATCGAGCCCAGGCCGATGACCACCGCGTCCCCGGTGCCCAGCCGGCGCGCGAGGCGGCCGGGAGCGGCGGGGTCCGGCGGCGGCGTCCCCGGCTCGGGATCCGTACGCCGCGGGGTCATGCGTGTCCTCCGCTCCTCCGAATTACATCAAGCATGGTTGATCCATCAATCCTTCTTGTTGTATCTTGCGGGTATGTCGCGGTCCGGTCAAGCCGCCCTGCCGCCCTTCATCGGCCTGGTGGCCCACGAGGTGCGATGGCGGCTCCTCAGCGAGCTGGCGCGCAGCGATCTGCGCGTGCGGGAACTGGTCGCCCTGGTCGGCCAGCCGCAGAACCTGGTCTCCTACCATCTGCGGCTGCTGCGCTCCGGCGGCCTCGTCACCGCGCGCCGCAGCAGCCACGACGGCCGCGACAGCTACTACCACCTGGACCTGGAGCGCCTCGGGAACGGGCTGGCCGCCACCGGCGCCGCCCTGCACCCCGCCCTCGGCCCGGTCCCCGCTCCGGCCAGGCCCCGGGAAACCGTGTCCTCGGTGCTGTTCGCCTGCACCGGCAACAGCGCCCGCTCACCGATCGCCGAGGCCCTCCTGCACCGCCGCACCGGTGGCCGGGTCGAGGTGACGAGCGCCGGGAGCCACCCCAAACCGCGGCTGCATCCAGCGGCCGTGCGAGTGCTGCGCGAGCGGTACGGCATCGACGTCGCCGGCCGGCGTCCGCGGCCCCTGGACGACCTCACCGGCCGTGACTTCACCTACGTGATCACCCTGTGCGACAAGGTCCGCGAAGTCTGCCCCGAGTTCGGCGACCACTCCCGGCGGATCCACTGGAGCATCCCCGACCCCGCCGCCTCCGACGACGCAGGTCAGGCGGCCTTCGTCCGTACCGCGGCCGAGATCGACACCCGAATCGGCCACCTGCTGCCTCAGCTCGCCCAACCGGAACAGGAGATCCGCCCATGACCGCACCTGACCAGTTCGCCGGCGTCCGCTACCTCGTCGACGACGTCCAGGCCGCCGTCGACTTCTACACGGCCCACCTCGGGTTCACGGTCCGCATGAGCGCCGCGCCCGCCTTCGCCGACGTGGTCCGCGGGCCGCTGCGGCTGCTGCTGTCCGGCCCGGCCAGCTCCGGCACCCGCGCGACGCCCGACCCGGCCGAGCCCGGCCGCAACCGCGTCCACCTCGTCCTGGACGACCTCGACGCCGAGATCGACCGGCTCCGCGCGGCCGGGCTGACCTTCCGCACCGACGTCGTCGCCGGGCCCGGCGGCCGCCAGATCCTGCTCACCGACCCCGCGGGCAACCTCGTCGAACTCTTCGAACCCGCGAACCACCCACCCGCCCCGGCGACCCCTTAACCCTGGGTCACCAGGCCCGATTCGTAGGCCAGGACGACCAGTTGGGCGCGGTCGCGGACGTGGAGTTTGGTCATGGCCCGGTTGATGTGGGTCTTGGCCGTCGCTGAGCTGATCACCATGCGGGCGGCGATCTGGTCGTTGGACAGGCCGTGCGCGACCAGTGCGACGGCCTCGCGTTCCCGGTGGGTCAGTTCCTCCAGGGCCGCCCCGGACGTCGTGAGCGGCTGGGCGACGTACCGGTCGATCAGCCGGCGGGTGATCGACGGTGCCAGCAACGCGTCGCCCCGGGCGGCCACGCGGACGGAGTGGACGAGGTCCTCCGGCTGGATGTCCTTGACGAGGAAGCCGGCGGCGCCGGCGCGCAGCGCGTCCAGGACGTACTCGTCCAGGCCGTAGTTGGTCAGGATGACCACGTGCACCCCGGCCAGGGCCGGGTCCGCGGCGATGCGCCGGGTCGCCTCGATGCCGTCCACGACCGGCATCCGGATGTCGATGAGCGCGATGTCCGGCAGGTGCTCCCGGGCCAGCGCCAGGCCCTCGCGCCCGTCCGCGGCCTCGGCCACCACCTCGATGTCGTTCTCCAGATCGAGGAGCGCGCGGAACCCGCTGCGGATGAGCGGCTGGTCGTCGACGAGCAGGACACGGATCATGACGTCCGGTCCACGGGGAGTTCCGCCTGGACGGTGAAACCGCCTTCGCCGCGCGGCTCGGCGCGCAACCGGCCGCCCAGGGCGGCGACCCGCTCGCGCATGCCCAGCAGCCCGACGCCGGGCGCCGCGGCGGTTTCCGACACGGCCCTGCCGTCGTCGTCGACGCGGATCAGCAGGGTCTTCGGACGGCGGTCGATCCGGACCGTCGCGGTGGCCGCGTCGGAGTGGCGCAGGATGTTGGTGAGCGACTCCTGCACGATGCGGTAGACGGTCCGGTCCACCGCGATCGGCACGTCCTGCCCGTGCCCGTCGATCGTCAGCCCCTCGATCGCCAGTGTCGCGTCCAGGCCGGTGGCGCGGGCGCGTTCCACCAGTTCCGGGACGTGTTCGAGCCCGCGCGGCGGTGCCGTGTCGTCGTCGCGCAGCGCCTCCAGGGTCGCGCGCAGTTCCCGGGACGCCTCCCGGCCGGCCTCCTGGATCGCCAGCAGGGCGTCCGGGACCCGTTCGCCGCGCCTGCGGGCGACGTGCACGGCGACCTCGGACTGCACCTTGATGATCGAGATCTGGTGGGTGAGCGAGTCGTGCAGTTCCCGCGCGATGCGCAGCCGCTCCTCGTCGGCGCGGCGCCGCGCGGTCTCCTCCCGCGTCCGCTCGGCCTCCTCCGCCCGCCGCTCGGCCTGCCGCAGCGCCTCGCCCGCGGCCCCGGCGGCGATCAGCCAGGCGAGTTCCAGCACCCCCCGGGCCTGCGCGAACGCCTCGCCCGTGTCGTGGAGACCGGAGGCCATCGCCGCGACCGGGAGGAGGGCGAGCAGCAGCACGCTCGCCGCCACCGTGACGATCCGGTGCCCGGCCCGGACGGCGGCGTACACCGCGAACAGGAAGGCCACGGCCGGCACGTCGAACCCCGCCGCCTGGTACCCCACCGCACACAGCCCGGTGACGGCCAGGACCGGCACGGGCGCGCGGCGGCGCGCGGCCAGCGCCAGGCCCCCGGCCGCCAGCAGCGCGTACCCGAGCAGGTCCGCGCCCGCGGCGGAGTTCCCCTCGGAAAGCCCGGTGACCAGGAGCGCGGCCGCCACACAGCCGGCGATCGCCCAGTCGATGGCGGCGGCCCGCACGCCGCGCCGTTCCGTACCCATGCGCGCACCATAGACCGGATGCCCGCGCCCGCGACTCCTGCCGGCGGATGATCGCCCGATACCGCGCATGCGGTAACCGGACCACGCCTACGGCATGCGGGGCAACCGGTTACGGCCTCGGCGGCAGCGCGAAGTGTCCACGCCTGCTGGACGACCGGCGACGGGTCCGGCGGACATCATCGGGCGGACAACCAGCCGAAGGAGCACGACATGTCCATCCAGTACGCACTCGCCTTCATCGACGCCTACACCATGGGCGCCGGACGGCTCGGGTCCTCCGTGGCCGGGCTCACGGGGCTGACCGGCGTGATCATCGGTGGGCGGGCGCTGGCTCGTCGCGCCGGGGGGCGGAACGGGGCCGTCGCCGCGCTGGCGGCCGGGCTGACCGGCATCGTGCTCGGCGTGCTGGTCGCCGCCACCGCCGACGACGGCGTCGGCTCCGGCAACGGCCTCGGCGGAGCGGTCGTCGCCGTCATCCTGGGGCTGATCGCCACGATCCTCGGCGCGCTGGCCCTCGCCCGCACCCGCCGCTCCGGCGCATCGGCATAGGCGGCGGAAACGGGTCTGTGCTAGTACTACAAATTGTAGTATTCGGCCGTTTCGCCGCTCTCCCTCCCGGAGGTCCCCCTTGGAGTTCGTCCGACATCTGCTGCTGTTCTTCCACTTCGTCGGCCTCGCGGTCCTCATCGGCGGCTTCCTCGCCCAGCTCCCCGCGGCGCGGTCCGGCCCGGCCCGTCCCGGGACCGCCATGCTGCACGGCGCGCTCACCCAGCTCGTGACCGGTGTCGCCCTGGTCGGGGTGCTCCAGGGCGCCCTGGACGAGGAGGTGAACAACGTCAAGATCACCGTCAAGCTCGGGGTGGTGCTGGCCGCGCTCGTCCTCATCATCCTCGGCCGCCGCCGCCCCCTCAGCACGCCGGTCTTCATGACCATCGGAGCCCTGGCCCTCGTCAACGTCGGCGTGGCGGTCTTCTGGACCTGACGTCGCGTCAGTGCAGCAGGGACGTCAGTGCGCCCAGCTCGTCCAGGGCTGCGAGGTCGTAGGCCAGTTCGGTGATCCGGGCGGCCTTGCCCGGGGTCACGCGGCGGGTGGCGTTCAGGTGGAACTTGGTGGCCAGTTCGCCGGGTGACAGCGGGTTGCCGGGGCCGCCCCGGTTGGTGTCCACGCGTTCCTCCAGCAGGCCGCCGCCGCGGGTCCGCACCCGCAGGACGGCCGGGAAGCCGTGCGGGAAGATCGCGTCGCAGCGGGCGTCGGGGACGCAGCGGACCTTCGCCGCCAGCGCGAGCCGGCCGGGGTCGGCGGCGGCCGCGTCGGTGAAGTCCTCGTGGAACACCCCGAGCCCGCCGCCGCCCAGCAGCGCCGCCGCGACGGTGTACGGGCCGGAGAACGCCGCGTGGTACCCCGACTCGGGCCGGATCTTGTCCTCGGCGGGCTCGCCGATGGTGCGCAGGACGGGTGTGGGTGCGCCCAGCTCGATGTCCGCGATGTCGGCCGGGTCCAGGCCGCGCCCGCGGAGCCGGAGGGCGGCGTCGATCCCGGCGTGGGTGAAGTGGTTGCACGGGTACGGCTTGAAGAAGACGCCGGGCAGTTCCCAGTGCTCGCCGAGCCGGTCGGTGAGCGCGCCGGGGTCGGCCCGGTCGCCGCAGAACGCCTGGAGCAGCCCGAAGCGGCCCTCCAGGACGGTCGGCGGCCCGGTGATTCCCGTGCGTGCGAGCCCGGCGGCGGTGACGCCCGCGTGCGCGGCCCAGCCGCAGTGGATGCGCTTGACGGTGCCGCCGGTCCGGTTGGCCTCCAGGATTCCCGAGCCCATGCTGGCGGCGATGCCGAGCGCGTCGGCGATGCCGCCGGCGTCCAGGCCGGACAGCATCGCGGCGGCGGCCGCCGCGCCGAGCGCGCCGCAGATCGCGGTCGCGTGCTGGCCGCGCTCGAAGAACACCGAGTTGCCGAGCTCCCGGTCGTAGCCGGCCATGCCGAGCCGGACGGTGATCTCCACGCCGACGCCGGCGGCGTCCAGCAGGGCCGCCCCGGAGGCGCCGCGCGCTTCCGCCACCGCGAGCGCGGCGGGTATGACGGACGCGGACGGGTGCAGCACGGACGGCAGGTGCGTGTCGTCGAAGTCGAGGGAGTGCGCGAGCGTTCCGTTCAGCAGGGCCGCGCTCGGTTCGGGCAGGCGGGTGCCGGTGCCGATCGCGGTGGCCCGCCCCGCGCCGCCCCATTCGGCGACGAGCTCGCCGACGGCGCGGGCCGGGGGCTGCGCGGTGGCGGCGAGGCTGTTGCCCAGCACGTCCAGGACGCGGCGCGCGGCGTCGGCGCGCAGTCCGGGCGGCAGGCCCTCCCGCCGGACCCGGTCGGCGAGGGCGGCGAGCCGCTGGACGGGGGTCGCCCGGAGGGAGGTCACGCCGTCACCGCCGCGAGGGGGCGGACGGGCGAGCCGGTACCGCCCCTGATCCGCAGCGGCGCCAGCAGGAACGCGAACTCGTGCAGCCCCGCCTCGGCGAGTTCCTCCAGGTTCAGGTGCTCGATGATGAAGATCCCCGATTCGACCAGCAGGACCCGGTGCACGGGCAGGACGGCGTGCCCGGCGCCGGGCCGGATCCGCTCGTAGGCGGTCGTGTCGGCGCCGGTCGCGACGACTCCGCGGTCGGCGAGCCACAGTGCGGCCTCGGCGGTCGCGCCGGGGACGCCGCTCTCCCGGCCGAGGTAGGCGGTGGCGTCGCCGAAGAGGCGGGCCCAGCCGGTGCGGATCAGGGCGACCTCGCCCGCGCCGGGTTCGGCGCCCGCGCGCTCGGCGGCGCGTTCCAGGTCGGCGGCGGTCACGCCGTATCCGGGCGGCAGCGTGTCGGCGCCGTGGACGGCGGCGACGTCCAGCAGGACACCGCGCCGCAGCAGGCCCGGCAGATGCTCGGCGCCGTGCACGGTGAACGCGCCGCCGAGCTGCGCCTCGGCCGCGTCCACCCCGCCGTGCAGCAGCCCGTCGTGGCTGACGTGCGACAGCGCGTCGATGTGGGTGCCGACGTGGCCGCCGGTCACGATGATCTCGTTGGCGGCCGAGCCGCCGTCCAGGCGCTTCATGTCGCCGTGCCGCCGGATCAGCGTCATCCGGAAGCCCGGGTGGTTGGGCGAGCAGGGCATGCCGGTGAAGAACGGATGGCCCAGCTCGATGAGCCGTACCCCGCCGGCGATCGCGGTGAGCAGCGGGTCGGTCGGGCGGGCGGTCACCGGATCACCCCCTTGGCGCGCAGGACCGCCTGTGCCGCCTCGTCCGCCCCGTACCGGGCGAGGATCTCGGCGGTGTGCGCGCCGAGCGGCGGCCCGGCCCACGCGATCCGGCCCGGGGTCCGCGACAGGCGGAACAGGACGTTCTGCATCCGGACGGGGCCGAGCTCGTCGTCCGGGACGGTCGCGATCGTGCCGAGCGCCGCGTACTGCGGGTCGTCGAGCACGTCCGCGGCGGTGTACACGGGCGCGACGGCGGCCTGCGCCTCCGCGAACGCCGCGACGACCTCGGCGCGGTCGCGGGCGGCGATCCACGAGCCGACGGCCTCGTCCAGCTCGTCGGCGTGCCGGGCGCGGTCCGCGCCGGTCGCGAACCACGGCTCGTCGATCAGGTCGGGCCGGCCGACCAGCCGCAGCACCCGCTCCGCGATCGACTGGGCGCTGGTGGAGACCGCGACCCAGCCCCCGTCCCGGGTCCGGTAGATGTTGCGCGGCGCGTTGTTGTGGGACCGGTTGCCGGTGCGGCGCTGCAGTTCGCCGAGCTGGTCGTAGGCGATGATCTGCGGGCCGAGCAGCGTCAGGATCGGCTCGATGATGGCCAGGTCGACCACCTGCCCGGTGCCGGTGGCCTCCCGCGCCCGCAGCGCCGTCAGCACGGCGTACGCGGTGGCCAGCGCGGCGATCCCGTCCGCCAGGCCGAACGGCGGCAGGGTCGGCGGCCCGTCCGGCTCCCCGGTGATCGCCGCGAAGCCGCTCATCGCCTCGGCGAGCGTGCCGAATCCGGGACGGCCGGCGTAGGGCCCGGTCTGCCCGAACCCGGTGACGCGCGCCAGCACCAGCCGCGGGTTGATCGCGTGGAGTTCGGCGTAGCCGAGTCCCCAGCGTTCCAGGGTGCCGGGCCGGAAGTTCTCGATGACGACGTCGGCGTCGGCCGCCATCCGCCGGAACAGCTCCTGCCCCTCGGGGGAGCCCAGGTACAGGGTGACGGCCTTCTTGCCGCGGCCCAGCATCTTCCACCACAGGCCGACGCCGTCGCGCTGGGCGCCGTGGCCGCGCACGGGGTCGCCTCTCGGATGCTCGATCTTGATGACCTCGGCCCCGTAGTCGGCGAGCAGCGTGGCGGCGAGCGGACCCGCGAACAGCGTGGCCGCGTCGAGCACGCGGACCCCGGACAGGGCGTCGGTCATCCCCCACCACCTTCCCTCGCTTCGTTCCGATGAGAGGAACGAGCAACTCGTTTCAAACTGACAGGACGAGCCGATTCAGGTCAAGTGAAGCGCGGCCATTGACCTCAGAAGACAGGGGCGGCAGGCTGGAGCGGCGGATGGTTGTTCCTCTCAGCGGAACAATTCGCGATATCCCCGGACGGGAGAGGCGACGATGGCGACGACCGAACTGCTGATCAAGAACGTCCGGGTGGTCCGCCCCGAGGCGCCGGACGGGGAGCCGCCCCCGCTCCTCGACATCGCGGCCGACGACGGCGTCATCGCCCGGGTGGCGCCCGCCCTGCCGGACGACGACGCGGCCACCGTGGTCGACGGCGGCGGCCTGCTCGCGTTCCCCGGCGTCGTGGACGCCCACCAGCACTGGGGCATCTACAACGACCTCGCCACCGACACCCGCACCGAGAGCCGCGCCTGCGCGCAGGGCGGCGTCACCACCTCCCTGACGTACATGCGCACCGGCCAGTACTACCTCAACAAGAGCGGGCCCTACCGGGAGTTCTTCCCGGAGGTGCTCGGTGCGGCGCAGGGCAACGCCTACGTGGACTACGCGTTCCACCTGGCGCCGATGACGGCCCAGCACATCGCGGAGATCCCGCATCTCATCGAGGAGTTCGGCGTCACCTCGTTCAAGATCTTCATGTTCTACGGGGGCCACGGGCTGCACGGCCGGTCCAGCTCGCAGAGCGACTTCCTGATGACGCCGCCGGGCGAGAGCTACGACCTCGCGCACTTCGAGTTCGTCATGCGGGGCGTCCAGCGCGCCCGCGAGCGGCTCACCGGTCACGCCCCGCACGTCTCGCTGTCGCTGCACTGCGAGACCGCCGAGATCATGACCGCCTACACGGCCATGGTCGAGCGGGACGGGACGCTCACCGGCCTGCGCGCCTACAGCGCCTCCCGCCCGCCGCACTCGGAGGGGCTGGCGGTCACCATCGCCTCCTACCTCGCGCACGAGACGGGCCTGCCGAGCATCAACCTGCTGCACCTGTCGTCCGGGAAGGCGCTGTCGGCCGCCCTCACCATGGCGGACGCGTTCCCGCACCTCGACTTCCGCCGCGAGGTCACCATCGGGCACCTGCTGGCCGACGTCGACACCGCCCACGGCCTCGGCGGCAAGGTCAACCCGCCGCTGCGCGAGCGCGCCGATGTCGAGGCGCTCTGGCGGCACGTCCTGGCGGGCGAGGTCGACTGGGTCGTCAGCGACCACGCCTGCTGCCGCGACGAGATGAAGTTCGGCGCCGACCGCGACGACGTCTTCCTCGCCAGGTCCGGGTTCGGCGGGGCCGAGTACCTGCTGCCCGGCCTCGTCGGCGAGGGCACCGGGCGGGGCCTGTCGCTGCCGCACATCGCCCGGCTGACCTCCTGGAACCCGGCCCGCCGCTACGGCCTGGCCGGCAAGGGCGCCATCGCCGAGGGGTACGACGCCGACATCGCCCTGGTCGACCCGGACACCGCCTGGACGGTCCGCGCCGCCGCCTCCGAGTCCGCGCAGGAGTACACGCCGTTCGAGGGCTTCGCCATGACGGCCAGGGTGACCGACACCTTCGTCCGCGGCCACCGCGTCTACTCCGGCGGCGCGGTCACCGGGCCGCCCGTCGGCAGGTACGTGCCCTGGGGACGCTGAGGCGTCCCTAGGATCGTGCCGTGAGCGACCGCAGCCGGAACGCCGCCGCGAACACCGGCCCGAACGCCGGTACGGAGGTGGCCGGGCGCGTCGCCGACGTGCTGCTGCTGTTCGCGGGCGGGCCGCGGAGCCTCGGCGTCAGCGCGATCAGCCGCGAGCTCGGCGTCTCCAAGGCCGTCGTGCACCGCATCCTGCGCTCGCTGGTGTCGCGGGAGATGCTGGAGGACGACCCCGGCACGGGCCGCTACCGGCTCGGCTCCGCCGCCGTGGCGCTCGGGGTCAGCGCGCTGCGCGGCTCCAACGTCCGGGACGCGGCCGCGCCGGTGCTGCGCCGCCTGCGGGACGAGACGGGCGAGACCACCACGCTGTCCGGGCTGGTCGGGGACGAGCGGGTCTATCTCGACCAGTTCGAGAGCCCGCGGGAGGTCCGGATGACCGTCGAGGTCGGGCGGCGGTTCCCGCTGCACGCGGGCTCGTCGGGGAAGGCGATCCTCGCGTTCCTGCCCGAGGAGCGGCGCGAGGCCGTCCTCGCCCGCCCCCGCGCCGCCCTCACCGCCCGCACGGTCACCGGTGCGGCCGAGCTCCGCGGCGAGCTCGCCGCGATCGCCGCGGCGGGGACCGCGGTGTCCCTCGGCGAGCGGCTGCCCGACGCCGCCTCGGTCGCCGCGCCGCTGCCCGGCCCGGACGGCGCGGTGCACGGCTCGATCAGCGTGTGCGGCCCGCTGCACCGCTTCACCCCGGAGGAGATCGACCGCTACCGGGGCCTGGTCCGCGCCGCCGCCGCGGAGATCGTCCGGGCCCGGGACGCGGTGCGTCCCTGACCCTCCGCCTGCCGCTCCGCCCGGGACGGAACGGGCGGGGGTCATCGGCCCAGTTCCAGGACGCGGCGCGCCGAGCGGATCACGGCCTCGTCCACCAGCCGGCCCCGGTCGTCCACGGACACCGCGCTGCCCTCGGCCAGCGACCGCTCGTGGCGCTCCACGACGTCCCGCGCCGCTGCGAGCGCGCCGGGGCTCGGGGTGAACACCTCGTGGACGACCGGGATCTGCGCCGGGTGGATGCAGGCCCGGCCAAGGAAACCCATCCGGAAGAGCGCGCGGGTCGACTCCCGCAGCAGGTCCAGGTCCCGTATGTCGACGCTGACGGGTGCGACGGGCGGGGCGATCCGGGCGGCGGCGCTGGCCGCGACCACCGTCGAGCGCGCCCAGAGCAGTTCGCGTCCGTCCGGGCCCGGGACCACGCCGAGGTCGGCGGCCAGGTCGGCCTCGCCGAGCTGCAGCCGCGCCACCCGGGGGGCGCGGGCGATCCGCGCGGCGTCCAGCAGCGCGGCGGCCGACTCCAGCAGCGGCATGATCCGCAGGCCGCCGGCGGGCAGCCCGGCCGCCTCCTCGGCCTCGGCCATGACCCGGCCGAGCGCGGCCACGTCGTCGGCGCTGTCGGCCTTGGCCAGGCACAACCCGGCGACGGCCGGGCCGATCACCGCGCGGGCGTCCAGGTGTCCCGGCTCGCCGGGGTTGACCCGCACCCAGACCCGGGGGCCGCCGGCCGGGCGTCCGAGCCCGCCGAGCCGGGCGGCCACCTCCGCGCGGGCGCTCTCCTTGGCCGCCCGGGGGACGGCGTCCTCCAGGTCGATGATCAGGGCGTCCGCGCCGCGGCCGGGCGCCCTGGCGAGCATGTCCGGCGCGTTTCCCGGCACGTACAGGTAGGAACGGGCGATCATCCGAAGGTTCTCCTCTGCGGGCGGCCGACGATATGTGCCAGAGTAGGGAAACAGCGTTTCCATTTCGAGGCCCGCTGTCGGGCCCACTGTTGGGAGGCCCACTGTGCGGTACGTGGTCGTCGGGTGCGGGAACGTCGGGATGGAACTCGCGCGGCGCTGGACGGAGCGGGGGCACGTGGTCATCGGGACCACCACGTCCCCCGGGCGGGTCGGTGAGGTGCGCGAGGTCTGCTCGGACGCCGCCGTCCTGCGCGGCTCGGACGAGGCCGCCCTGGCCGAGGCCGTGCGCGGCGCCGACGCGGTGGTGCTGACCGTGAGCCCGCGGCTGTCGCACTCCTTCGACGCCGGTCAGCGGGTCGCCGAATACGCCGACACGCTGGCGGGGAGCGCGCGGACCGCCGCCGCCGTCCATCCGCGGGTCGTGTTCACCAGCTCGACGTCCGTCTACGGCGCGGGCACCGGAACGCTGATCGACGAGACCAGCCCCACGACCGAGGACACGGACGCCTCCCCCCGCAACTTCGTCGCCGCGGAGCGGGCGGTGCTGGCCACGCCGGGCGGCGCGGTGGTCCGCATCCCGGACGTGTACGGCCATCCCCGCGACACCGACTACCCGGCGCGGGTCCGGTTCGCCCACGAGCGGCTCGGCGGGAGCGTCCCGTTCGCGGCCGGGGCGCTGCTGTACCGGATCGACTACCGGGATGCCGCCGCCGCCCTCGACTTCGTGGTCACCGAGGGGCTGACCGGGGTCTACAACGCCTTCCCGGACGCGGAGGTGCCGCCGACGAACGCGGCGGCGTTCGGGGAGATCTGCGCGGCCGAGGGCCTGCCCGAGCTGACCTACCGCGGCGAGATCAGAACCCCGGAGGTGCCGGTGTCCTCGGCGCGGCTACGCGCCGCCGGGTTCGATTTCGCGCACTGAGGCCAGGTGCCGCCCGACGATGCGGCCGAAGGCGAGCGCGGGCGTGAGGCACATGCCCGAGCAGAACGCGTTGCCGTTGACGGCGGCCGAGCCGATGACCTCCCCCACCGCGTACAGGCCGGGAACGGCGCGGCCGTCGGCGCGGCGCACCCGGAGCCGGGCGTCGACGTCGACGCCCGCGAAGGTGATCAGGGTGACGGGATGGTTCTCCACGGCGTAGAACGGCGGCTCGGCGATCGGCGCGGGCAGGTGCCGGCGGCCGAACGCGGTGTCGGCCCCCGCGGCGACGGCGGCGTTGTACCGGGCGACCTCCGCGGCGAGCCCGGCCGGGTCGATGCCCGCGCGCTCGGCCAGTTCCGCGAGGCCGGCGGCGCGGTGCAGGCCGCGCCTGCGCCCGCACCGGGCGTCCAGGTCGGCGGGCGTCCAGCCGTGCACCATGGGACGGGACTCCCGTAGCGCCCTGGCGTCGAAGACCATCCAGAACGTCATCCGGTCCACGCCCGTCAGGACGCGTTCCTTGCGGTCGATGCTCGGCTCGTCCTCCGCGATCCAGCGGCGGCCGCGGCGGTCCACGTAGATCTCCCACGGCGGGCGCTCGGCCGCCACGAGCTGCGGGCGGTTCAGCCAGTCCACCCGCGGGTCGTCGCCCTCCGGGGGCAGCCCGCCGAACGTGGGGATGTACCGGCCGAGCCCCTGCAGCCCGGCGCCGATCCCCCGCGCCATGCGCAGGCCGTCACCGGTCGACGTCGGCGCGGCCGACGTCGTCAGCGGCGCCCCCTCAAGTTCGGCGAACAGGTCGGGCGCGTGGCCGAAACCGCCGGTGGCAAGGACGACGGCCGGTGCGCGTGTGGTGCGGCCGTCCGCGGTGGCCACACCGGTGACGGTCCCTCCCTCGGTGACGAGCCCGGTGCCGCGCACGCCGGTCCGCACGGTGATCCGCCCGTCCTCGGTCAGCGGCTCCAGCAGGCGGCGCAGTGCCCGGAGGATCGCCGGGCCGCCCGGCGTCTCGGCCGCGTGGACGGTGCGCGGCGTCGTGTAGGGCTCGTGCCCGTACACGATGCGCGGGGTGGCCGGGTCGATCTCGTAGCCGGCCGCGAAGAGCCATTCCAGGACGGCGGGCTGCTCCGCCAGCGAGAGCCGGGTGAGGTCCTCGCGGCCGGTGCCCCGGCTGATCCGCACGATGTCGGCGAGGTGCCGCTCGGGGTCGTCGGCGATGCCGCGCTCCCGCTGGGCGGAGAAGCCGCCCGCGGACAGGTGCCCGCCGGAGTACGGCAGCGCGCCGCCGATGTCGGCGGCCTTCTCCAGGACCAGCACCCGCGCACCGGCACCGGCCGCCGTGATCGCGCAGGCCAGCCCGCCCGGCCCGGCGCCGACGACGATCGCGTCGAACCCCATGGCGACCTCCGATGTTCCGCTGAGGGAAATAGTGTTTCCCTACACCGGGAGACGGGTCAAGGCGCCCGGCCCCTTGCCCGCATGAGTGAAACGATGTTTCCTATAGCGAAACAGTTCCGGTGAACGGAGACGAGCACGTGCGACCCCACGTCGAGCTGATCCAGGAAGACGACTACGTCTGGCACGCGGCCGAGCTGGCGGGCGGTGAGGGCCGGGCGAGCGAGCGCCGCCTGTCGGTGGACGAGGAGGACGGATCGTCCTCGCTGCGGCTGGACTTCCACACCGACTGGGGACGCGGACCGGGCGTCCACCACGCCAACACCGAGTACTTCGTGCTGGACGGCTCGATGACCTACGGCGGACGCGAGATCGGCAAGGGCGGATACGTGTACGCGCCCAAGGGCGTCCCCACCGACGCCATCACGTTCGCCGAGGGCACCCGCATCCTGCACTACCGGGAGTACGGCGACGCTGGGTTCGACCCCGTGGACGGGCTGAACGCGCCCCGGTGGAAGGACGCCTACGAGGACGTCATCGTCATCGACAGCGAGGCCATGACCTGGGACGCGGTGCCCAAGGCCGGCCCCATGCCCGGCCTGTTCATCAAGTACCTGCACGTCGACCCGGTCAGCGGCTTCTACACCAGGCTCGTGCACGCGCAGGAGGGCTGGACGGACCACCGGCTGGCGCACCACCCCTGCTACGAGGAGGCGTACACCGTCCAAGGCCACATGGAGTACAACTTCGGCACCCTCGACCTGGGCACCTACTTCTTCCGTCCCGCACGGGTGAAGCACGGGCACTTCACCACCCAGGAGGGCGGCGCGACGTGGCTCCTGCGCTCGGACGGCGAACTCGTCAACTGGTACACGCAGAACGAGTGGGTGCGCTGGGGCGGCGAGGCCGTCAACTACGGCCCCGGGGGCGGCCGGATGCGCTGGTCCATGGCGTCGCACGACCTGGGCCGCGGCACCCCGGGACGTTCCGAGCGCGACCTGAAGGAGCTCCAGGAGTCCGTGCTCTACCAGCGCGAGCAGGGCGAGGCGGACGACGACTACGTCCAGCACGGCCAAGGGACCGACAAGAGCGTCCTCGCCATCGCCAAGGCCCTCGACGCGGCCCGCCTCCAAGGAGGCCACGGCCACGATCACGCCGGTCACGACCACGGCCACGCGGACCTGGACTGGGGCGTCGACACCGCCGCGCTGGAGCATGCCGACGAGCGCACCGACCGGCTGCGCCACAACTGGGGCGCCGGACGCCCCTGGCGGGAGGGCGACCCGATCCCCGCCCCCATCCTGTCGAGCCTCCCCCTGCGCAGCCGGTCCACCGGCCGCTGGGACGGCGACGGAATGTAGAGCCGCCCAGCCGTTGACGCGATGAAGGAGCGGAGGCCCCGCTCCTTCATCGCGTCAACGAAGCCGCTAGGAGTGGTCGCGGCGGCGGCGCGGGATGATGAGGAGGGCCGCGCCGCCGGCCATGACCAGCGCGGAGGCGATCATGGCGTAGGTGGGCAGGCCGTCGGGGCTGCCGGTGTTCGGC
>NZ_SMLC01000130.1 GCF_004349245.1 Actinomadura sp. 6K520
GGCGAGCGCCGCCCAGACCTCGGTGCCCGCCCCCGCATCGGCGGCGCCGGTCAAGACCCGCACGATGCGGGGGAGGGGGACGCCGCCGAGGACGGCGAGCCTTCCGAGGGCGGCGCCGGTCTCGCCCGCGGGGAGGGCACCCCGGGCGCTGAAGACCAGGAAGGCCCCGACGGCGTCGGTGCGCACCTGCTCATAGGGGCTCGTCAGCGCGTGGGCGAGGAGCGTCGCGGTCGCGGTGCCCGCGGGACCGTCCGCCTCCGCCAGGTCGAGCAGGACGGAGCCCAGGCCCCAGTCGAAGTCGCCGGTCTCCGCCACGTGAGGGAGGAACTGGGCGGCGGTGACCTCGCGGTGGGAGGGCAGGATGGACGGCCGGAAGCCGCTGAGACCGTGGTAGGGCAGCGGGGTGAAGCGCGTCCGGCCCTCCTCGGGGAACGTGCAAAGGAAGGCGATGTCGGGGTCGCCGGGCGCCTCCACCGTGGACCGGACACCGACAGGGAGGCGGGCCGGGCGACCGTACCGGCCGCCGCGGGCCGTCCCGCCGGGCACGTCGAGGAGTTCGCACTCGACGGCCGGGTCGGGGAGCCCGCCCCGGGCGAGCCAGCTCGCCGCGCTCCGGCCGGCCTTGGAGGTCAGGGCGGCCGCGCGTGCCGCGGCGGACGGGCCGATCTCCCGGGGAAGGCGGAGCAGCGCCTGCAGCAGGTCCGGCGGCGCCGGCTCGACGCGTGCCTCCGCCAGCCGTTCGAGCCGGTCCAGCAGGACGTCCGGGTCGAGGTGTCCGCTGCCCTCGGTCGGGGTCGCGAGCAGGAGGGGCGTCCTGCCCAGGTCGGACCCGATCCCGCGCATCCGCCAGTGAAGGAAGCGCTCCATCTGCGGGATGCGGCCGTCCGGGGACTCTCCGAGCCTCCGGAACAGGGAACCGAGCCTGGTCGCCCGCCGATGGCGGGTGCCGGGGAAGAACAGGCAGCGGACGGCGAACTGGACCCAGCTGTCCTCGATCCGGACGCGGGCGTAGCGGTCGACCTTGGGCTCGGCGAGCCACGGGGCGGCGTCGGAGACGGGACCGCGGAGGGCTTCGCGGGCCGCGCCGGCGTCCGCGTAGGCGAACTCGACCAGCGCGGCGAGGAACCGTTCGACGGGCCGCCAGTCCATCGTGGTGTGCATCAGGGCGGCGAACTCCTCGGCGAGCTCGGCGAGCGAACCGATCGGCGCGGGCCACGCGCGGGGGACGAAGGGCGGCGGCTCCGGCACCGGCTCCGGCGCGGCCGGGGCGGCGACCTCGCCGAACGCCGCGGCGATCGCGGCGCGGAGCCCGGCGGGGAGGCCGGCTGCCGCGTCGCGGACCTCCGCGCGGCCGGGCCCGCTCGCCCGGGAGGCGTGCTTTGCCGCGATCTTGACGGCACGTTCTCGCAGGTCGAGGGCATCGGAGGCGAAGAGTGAGGTGACCGCGCGGAGTGTGGCGTCGACCCGGCCGCGCTTGCGGGCCGTCCGGTCCAGCCAGGTCAGCGCGGCGCGCAGGAGCTTCTTCTCCGGGCGGAACAGCAGCGCGCCGGCCGCCTCGTCGAAGAGCGCCGCGTCGAGGCGCCCGAGGTCATCGGCCCGGCGCACCTGTTGCAGCGCGAGCTCGGCGACGGTCGAAGGCGCGACGGGCAGGAGGCGGACGTAGTCGCGTACGCGGGCGGCCGCTTCGTCCCCGGTGGGGTCCAGCTCGGCGTGCAGGCGGACGAACCAGCGCAGATCGTGCGCCGTTCCGCCGCGGAGGAACCGGCCGACGCAGCCGTCGAGGAGTCTCTCCCGGTCGAGCCGCCCACCGCGGGCGAGGGACGCCAGGGCGCCGACCCACGTCTGCTCGTGCCAGTCGCCCGAGTGCGCCCTCGTCGCGTCGGCGGCGAGGGCGGCGCCCACCCCGTCCACCT
Source organism: Actinomadura sp. 6K520 (assembly GCF_004349245.1). Taxonomy (GTDB): domain Bacteria; phylum Actinomycetota; class Actinomycetes; order Streptosporangiales; family Streptosporangiaceae; genus Spirillospora. The sequence continues at coordinate 1,914 of NZ_SMLC01000130.1, forward strand.
CGAAGAGCCTGGGGACGAGCGGCTTCAGGAACGGGTCCTCGGCCAGTTCCCCCGGACGGCCGCCTTCGGCCGCCCAGCCGACGACGAAGCCGTCCGACTCCGGGGGCGGGGCACCGGCGGACCTGGTCAGGGCCGCCGCGAGATGCCACAGGAACCATGTGTCCTCGGAGACGCGGATCCGGGCCGCGACGCGCCGGGCGACCTCCGCGCGCCACGCGTCCGGGCGGTCGGCCGTCACCGCGCACAGCGCCGCGCGGGGGCCGGCGAACCCGTCCCGGGCCCACCACATCCGCAGGTCCCGCCGGCACAGCCAGCCGGCCGCGGCCGCGGGGCCGCTGATCGTGGCGGCGCCGGCCAGCAGGAGCGCCTCCTGGCTTTCCCCCTCCAGGAATCCGAACCGCGAGGCGGACCGGACGGCCTTCAGCGCGCCCGGCAGCTCCCTGGCGACCTCGCGTCGTTCCGGCTCGTCCAGGGCGGTGACGAGGCGGGCCGTCAGGTCCGGGTCGGCGGCGTCGATCGCCTTCCGCACGTCGTCCCACGCGCTCATCGTGCGGCCTCCACGGTCGCCTCGCGGCGGACGATGCCGGCGGCGAGGACGTGCTTGCACGGCCCTCGTTCGCCCCGGTGGTCGAACCACCACGGGCAGGTGCACGTCACACGCCCGTCCAGGAAGCGGACCCTGCGCTCATGGCCGTTGCTGAGCACGACCGCCGCGTCATCGGCCGTGAACCGTACGGCCCCGCCCTCCACGAGCGCGCGCGCCGAGCGCAGCCGGGGGTTGAGATCGGCCACCCGTGCCGGGTCGTAGGGGAGCTCGCGGTGGAAGTACGCGGCTTCGGCGGTGTCGAAACCGACGCGGCCGGACGTGCCGAGCTGGGTCAGCGCGGCCGTCGTCCGGGCCGGGGTGAGACCGGAGCGCTCGGCGAGCAGGTCGGGTTCGACACGCGGCTCGAAGGACAGCAGCGCGCCGATCAGGTCGGCGTCCGCCGCGGCCTCGTCGGTGGCGAGGGCGTCCAGCACGGCGCCCTCACCGGAGAAGCCCCGCGAATGCTCGGGCGACAACGTCAGGACGTAGCGCATCCCGGGCAGCTCCAGTTCCCAGACGCTCGGCACGGGCCCGCTCCGGGCGCCGGTGGGCGGCCCGTAGACGCGCAGGGCCGTGGCGAAGCGGAGCAGCGGCAGCATCGTGCGCAGGCGGTCGGGCCCGGCCAGGCACACCGCGCCGGTGGACGGGCGGGAGGTGAGCCGCAGCGTCCGCCCCGCGGGCACGGCCCACAGCGCGCCGCGCGGCGCTCGGGGCAGCGAGCGCAGGAAGCGCACGGCGTCCGCGGCGGCCAACTCGCCGCGCGGATCGAACCCGGCCGTGATCACCTGGACCTCGGCGAAGCCCCTGAGCCACCGGTCGGGCAGCGGCACCTTCTTCTCCACGACCGCGCCGTCCAGCGTGGTCACGGCCAGTTCGCCGGCGCCGACCGCCAGGTGGAGCGGATCGGAGCCGCCCACGCGGGCGAGGGCCTCGCGCAGCGGGCCGTTCACGTCCACGTTGGTCGTGCCCCGGTCGTGCACCTCGCCGTCCATCGCGGCCTCCAGCACGTCCAGCCTGGCGTACACGCCGCCGCACGCGGAGAACGACTCCATCCGCAGCCGGTCGCCGTTGCACGTGACGACCGGGTCGCGGAAGGCGGTGGGCCGCGGCTGGAAGTACCGGGTCTGCGCGACGTCCGCCAGCGCGAGCAGCGCCGCCGCGGCCGGCGCCGGCCGGGTGAGGACGCCGCTGAAGAAGTGCGGGTGCGCCCGCGGCCCGGAGCTCGTCGTCCCGCCGGACGTGGAGAGCCCGAGGAGCCCGCCCTCCAGCCCGGACGGCCGCGTGTAGGTGTACGCCTGCGCGGCCCCTGCCGCTGCGGTGGTGCTCGCCATGCCGTGAAGGTAGAACCCGCCGCCGACAAAGCACCCCGGAAGAAGCGCGCCGGAAAGGGGCATGCGGGGCCCGTCCGGGTGTCGGGCGGGGTCGTGGCCGCACTCCGCCGGGGCGGGGGTAGGCTCGGTGACGTGCGACGGTTCCTCACCCCGGGCTGGCTCGCGCTGCACACTCTCGCGATCGTGCTGTGCGGCGCGTTCCTCGCCTTCGGCTGGTGGCAGTTCGACCGCGCCCAGAGCGGCAACGACCGCAGCTGGGCCTACACCTTCGAGTGGCCGATCTTCGCGCTGTTCGTGGTCGTGATGTGGGTCAAGATGATCCGCGACGAGCGCAGCGGCGCCGCCCCGGCCCCCAAGGTGATCGAAGAGCCCGCGGAGGCCGAGGTCAAGCAGGAGATCATCCGGCGGCAGGAGGAAGAGGACCCCGCCCTCGCCGCCTACAACCGCTACCTCGCGCGGCTCAACTCGCAGGGCGGCGCGCGCCGCTGACCCGGCCGCGCCGGGACCGTCCCGGGCGGGCCGCCGACGAAAGGTGTGATCTGTGGAAGGCGCGGTGACCAGGTACCGGATCCTGGCCATGGTGGTCGGCACGCTCCTCGTGCTGCTGACGATCGGCATGGTGCTGAAGTACGGGCCGACCGACATGCCGGAGATGGTGGCCATCGTCTCGCCCATCCACGGCTTCTTCTACATGGTCTACCTGGTGGGCGCCTACGACCTGTGGCGGCGCACCGGCTGGCCGCTCAGCAGGATGCTGCTGATCGTGCTCGGCGGCGTCGTCCCGCTGATGACCTTCTTCGTCGAGCGCCGGATCGTGCAGGAGGCGCGGGCGCTGGGCGGCGCGGAGGCCGGCGCGAGCGCCTGATCCGCCTTCCCGGGCACTGGATGGCGGCCGTCCCGCCCGGTAATATTTGACTGAGTCAAACGTTAGGAGGCGGCCATGGCGGTGACCGAGGGGGACGTCGGCACGGTCCGGTCGTTCAACCGGTTCTACACCGGGGTGATCGGCGTGCTCGGGGAGGGGATCGTCCGGACGCCGTACTCCCTCACCGAGGCACGGGTCATCTTCGAGCTGGCCCAGCGGAGCGAGACCGAGGTCCTCGCGCTGCGCCGCGCCCTGGACCTCGACCCCGGCTATCTCAGCCGGCTGATGGCCCGGTTCGAGACCGACGGGCTGGTCGAGCGGGAACGCGCGCCGGACGACGCCCGCCGGCAGATCGCCCGGCTCACCGCGCGCGGCCGCGAGGTGTTCGCCATGCTCGACGAGCGGACCGTCGCCGAGATCCGCGGCCTGCTGGACGGCCTCTCCGCCGGCGACCGGAGCCGGCTGCTCGCCGCGATGCGCTCCATCGAGGCCGTGCTGGGCGACCGGCCCGGCGGGGACGGCTTCGTCCTGCGCCCGCTGCGCCCCGGCGACCTCGGCTGGATGGTGGAGCGCAACGGCGCCCTCTACGACCAGGAGTGCGGCTGGGACCGTACCTACGAGGCCCTCGTCGCCTCCGTCGTCGCGGATTACGTACGGGACCACGATCCGAAGCGGGAGAACGCCTGGATCGCCGAGTCGGGCGGGGAGCGCGTGGGCGGCGTGTTCTGCGTCCGCCGCACCGACGACGTCGCCCAGCTCCGGCTGCTGCACGTCGAGCCGGACGCCCGCGGCATGGGCATCGGCGCCGCGCTGGTGGGGGAGTGCGTCCGCTTCGCCGCCGAGACCGGGTACTCGGAGATCATGCTGTGGACGACGGCGCTGCAGCGTCCGGCGCACCGCGTCTACGTGCGGGCGGGGTTCGTCCTGGAAGAGGAGGAGCCGCCGGTCGAACGCTTCGGCGACGTCATCCACGGGCAGGTCTGGCGCAAACGATTGTGAACCGGGCCCGTGGCGCTGCACGGGCCCGGCTCCGCAGTCATCCCTGCTGCGACTGCGCCGGCGGCCGGGACGGGGGTCGGACGGAGTTCCGGCCGCCTGGGGTGTTCATCGGCTGAACGCCGGTTCGTCTCGGGGCCGCTTCCCACCTCCCTTCCGTGCACGCCGGACGGGGTGTCCGCCCGGCCTCCGGGGGAGGGCGCCTGCGCGGCGCCCCGATGTCCGGGGCCGGGCCGGCGGCGCGGCTCGGGTGATGCCGCCGGCCCGGCCGGTGGGGGACGCCGGTGTCGCGGGGGCGTGCGGCTCCGGCGTCCTGGGGTGGTCGGTGTGCCCGGCCGGTCCGGTGCGGCCGAGGACCCGAGGTGTACCGCCCGGCGCCCTCGCCGCGGCACCCGTTGGGGGACGGTGCCGGCCGCGGTCGACGGTGCCGCGATCGCCCTCGGTCGCACGGACCGGGCCACGCGGGGAGGCGACCGGGAAGATCTCACGCTCTGTGCGGTGCATCCGGGCCCTCCCCCTTTCTCCACCTGGGGCTTTGCCGCCCCGAGGTTCAGTCGTTCACTCTGCGTCACGATCTCGTTGCGTTAGGTACCCCGGCGTCATGCGCGCGTAAACCGGCCCGGTGCAAAGAATCATGATCGCGAAGCGGACTTTGCCTCCGTATTGCTCGTCCGGATGTGGGCGACGTGCCTGGCCAGGGCCAGCAGGGCCAGCACCATGACCAGCCCGCAGACACCGGTCCAGCCCGCCCGCGTGTAGGCCGCGGCGCCGAGCCACGAGCCGGTGCTGCCGCCGAGGAACGAGCACGTCATGTAGGCCGTGTTGACCCGGCTGCGGGCGTCGGGGCGCAGCGCGAAGATCCTGGCCTGGTTCGCGACCATGCCGGCCTGCATCGCCACGTCCAGCAGGAGCGTCCCCGCGGCGAGCGCCGCCAGCCCGGCCGCGCCCCCCGCGGCGCCGCCGGCGAGCACCGCGGCGGCCGCGACCGTCCCGGCGATCCCGGCGAGGTTGACCGGATCCGGTCCCCGCCGGTCGACCTGCCGGCCGGTCAGCGGGGCGGTGACCATCGTGGCCGCGCCGACCAGGGCGAGAACCCCCACCGCCTGCGCACCCAGGCCGTACGCCGGGCCGGTGAGCAGCAGCGCGACGCCCGTCCACACGGCCTGGAACCCGCCGAAGACGGTCGCCTGGTAGAAGCACGTCCGCCGCAGGTCCGGCTCCCGCCGCAGGAGCCGCAGCGGCTCGGCCAGCAGCGCCGGGTACGGCTGCTTCGACGGCGGTACGGTCGCCGGCAGGGTGTACGCCAGCGCGATGGCGAGGCACAGGGCCACCGCCGCCGAGACCAGGTAGGGCGCCCGCCACCCGAGCCACTCGCCGAGCATGCCGCCGAACGTGCGGGCCAGCAGGATGCCGCCGATCGACCCCGACAGCAGCGTCCCCATGACCGCGCCGCGCCGGTCGTCCGCCACGAGCCCGGCCGCCATGGGCGCGATGACCTGCGCGACCACGGTCGTGATGCCGACCAGGGCGGTCGCGCCCACCAGCGCCGGGAGTCCGGGTGCGCCCGCCGCGCACAGCAGCCCGGCCGCCGTGAGGCCGAGCAGCACCGCGATCAGCGGCCGGTGCGGGAACCGGTCCCCGAGCGGCACCAGCAGGAAGTTCCCCGCCGCGTACCCGAGTTGCGCGGCGGTCACCACGAGCGCGGCCGTGTCCGGCGGCACGTCCAGCCCGGACGCGACCAGCGGGCTGATCGCCTGCGGAAAGTAGATGTTCCCCACGGCGACGCCGCAGGTCAAGGACAAAAGAAGGATCACCCGGCGGCTCAGGCCGGGCTGCAGGGCGTGCGAGGGCACGGATGCTCCATCGGTTCGACGCGGCAAGGACCCGCGGGGCCTGTCGCCCCGCGCGGGGGGTCGCCTCGGCGTCGAGGAGCGCGGTACCGGTCAGGCCGTGACGCGCTCCGCCGCCGAGGTGCCGGTCGTGCCCTTGCCCACGCCCAGGTACATGATCAGCCTCCAGAACCGGCCCGGAACATCCCGCAGAACCTCGCACGCGACCCCCGCCCGCCGCAACCCGATTTCCGCGGGGCTGGGGTGATCGCTGAGGGCGAACGTTGTCTGGGAAACAAAATGATGCTGCGGAATCTTGAGTGTCTATGACTCAACTTGTGTTGGGTGCCGACATATGACTTGGAGCTGAGCATGAGCGAGACCCTGACGCTGCCGGTGCTGCCTCTGGACGACGGGGCCGTTCTGCCGGGCATGGTGGTGCCGCTGGACCTGTCCGACAGCGGTGAGGTGCGGGCGGCCATCGAGGCCGCGCGGGCCGCGGCCCAGTCGAAGGGGCCGGGCATCCGGTCGGTGAGCAAGCCGCAGGTGCTGCTGGTCCCCAGGTTGCACGGGCAGTACGCCGGCATCGGGACGCTCGGCGTCGTCGAGCAGGAGGGGCGGCTGCCCGGCGGTGTGCCGGGGGCGGTCGTCCGCGGCGTGCAGCGGGTGCGGATCGGGACCGGGACGACCGGTCCGGGCGCGGCGCTGTGGGTCGAGGGCACGGTGATCGAGCCGCCGCCGCCGTCCGGGCGCGCGCAGGAACTGGCGAAGGAGTACAAGAGCCTGGTCGGCGCGATCCTGCAGAAGCGGGGCGCCTGGCAGGTCGTGGACGTGGTGCAGCAGATCGACGACCCGTCCACGCTGGCCGACAACGCCGGGTACGCGCCGTACCTGTCGGTCGAGCAGAAGATCGAGGTCCTGGAGACGCCGGACGTGGTGGAGCGGCTCACCCTGGTGATCGGGTGGGCGCGTGACCATCTGGCCGAGCTGGACGTGGCGGAGACGATCCGCAAGGACGTCCAGGAGGGCATGGAGAAGACCCAGCGGGAGTTCCTGCTGCGGCAGCAGCAGGAGGCCATCCGCAAGGAGCTGGCCGAGCTGAACGGCGACCCCGCCGACGAGGAGGACGACTACCGGGCCCGGATCGAGGCGGCGAACCTGCCCGAGAAGGTGCGCGAGGCCGCGCTGAAGGAGGTCGACAAGCTGGAGCGGTCGTCCGAAGCCTCGCCCGAGGGCGGCTGGATCCGCACCTGGCTCGACACGGTGCTGGACATTCCGTGGAACGACCGGACCGAGGACGCCTACGACATCGCGGGCGCGCGGGAGATCCTGGACGCCGACCACGCGGGCCTGGACGACGTCAAGGAGCGCATCATCGAGTACCTGGCCGTGCGCAAGCGGCGTGAGGACCGGGGCCTCGGCGTCGTCGGCGGACGCAGAAGCGGCGCGGTTCTGGCGCTGACCGGCCCTCCTGGCGTCGGTAAGACCTCCCTTGGCGAGTCGGTCGCCCGGGCCATGGGACGCGAATTCGTCCGGGTCGCCCTGGGCGGAGTCAGGGACGAGGCCGAGATCCGCGGTCACCGTCGTACCTACGTGGGGGCTCTTCCGGGACGGATCGTCCGCGCTATCCGGGAGGCGGGGTCGATGAACCCGGTCGTCCTGCTGGACGAGATCGACAAGGTCGGCGCCGACTACCGGGGCGACCCGACGGCGGCGCTGCTGGAGGTCCTGGACCCCGAGCAGAACCACACCTTCCGGGACCACTACCTGGAGGTGGAGCTCGACCTGAGCGACGTGCTGTTCCTCGCGACGGCGAACGTGGTGGAGGCGATCCCCGCGCCGCTGCTCGACCGGATGGAGCTGGTGGAGCTGGACGGCTACACCGAGCACGAGAAGGTCACGATCGCGCGGGACCACCTGCTGCCGCGCCAGCTCGGCAAGGCCGGGCTGGAGGCGTCCGAGGTGGCCTTCGGCGACGACGCGCTGCGGCTGCTGGCGTCCGAGTACACCCGTGAGGCGGGCGTCCGGTCGCTGGACCGGTCGATCGCGCGGGTGCTCCGGAAGATCGCCGCGAACGTGGCGCTGGAGAAGGCGGAGCTGCCGGTCTCGATCGGCGCGGACGACCTGAAGCACTACCTGGGGCGGCCCAGGTACACGCCGGAGGTCGAGCTGAGCCGCAACGAGCGGCGGACGGGCGTGCCGGGCGTGGCGACGGGCCTGGCGGTCACCGGCGCGGGCGGCGACGTCCTCTACATCGAGGCGTCGCTGGCCGACAAGGAGACCGGCGACACCGGCGTGACGCTCACCGGGCAGCTCGGCGACGTCATGAAGGAGTCGGCGCGGATCGCGCTGAGCTACCTGCGCTCGCGCGGGGCGGAGCTGGAGCTCCCGGTCGGCGACCTGAAGGACCGCGGCGTGCACGTCCACGTGCCGGCCGGCGCGATCCCGAAGGACGGCCCGAGCGCCGGCATCACGATGACGACGGCGCTGGCGTCGCTGCTGTCGGGGCGGCCGGTCCGCCCGGACGTGGCGATGACCGGGGAGGTGTCGCTCACCGGCCGGGTGCTGCCGATCGGCGGCCTGAAGCAGAAGCTGCTGGCCGCGTCCCGGCTCGGCATCACCACCGCGATCGTGCCGAAGCGCAACGAGCCGGATCTCGAGGAGGTTCCGGCCGAGGTGCTGGACAACCTGACGGTCTTCGCCGTGAGCGACGTCCGCGAGGTGCTGGACCTGGCCCTGGAGCCCGCCATCACGCCGGTGACGGTCTGAACCTCCTGAGCCCCGCCGCCCGTCCTGGGCGGTGAGCCCGCGCCGGGTTTCGCCCGGCGCGGGCTTTTTGGCGGCAATCTGGGTTTCGGGCTCGCCGTATCCCCGGGTCGTGCATGGTTGATGATGGAGCGGGGAGAGGCGGCGCGTGTTGGTGGAGATGTGGCAGCCCGCGGCGCCGGGCAAGAAGGTCCCGTGGTACATCATCGCCCTGCGCGTGGTCGCCGTGACGATCGCGTTGGGCGCCCTTGGTGTCTTCTTCTATTTCGCGTTCAAACTGACGCTGACGCCCGTCCAGGACAACGGTCAGGCGGGCGGCAACACCGACCCTGGCCGCTCGCTCCGCTTCTATCTGGATCGTCCCACCAAGGAGGCCATCCTCCAGATAGGCGGCAACCTCGCGCTCCTCGCGCCCCTGGGCGTGCTGGTGCCCATCGTCTGGACGACCCTCCGCGGCCCCATACGCCTGGCCTTCCTGGCGGGCATGCTCTCCCTGGTCATCGAGATGATCCAGGGCATGCTGGTCATGGGCCGCGCCTTCGACATCGACGACGTCATCCTCAACGTCACCGGCGTCGTCATCGCCTACCTTCTGCTAGGCCGCCGCCTGTCCAAGACCGTCCGCGGCGCATGACGGAGGGCCGTCAGCCGCCGGGCTTAGGGGCGAGGCGGAAGATCCTCAGTTGGCGGTCCGCGCGTTCCACGTAGCGGTCGTACACGGGCCACACCTGGATGAGCCGGGGCCAGACGGCGGCGCGCTCGGCGTCGTCCAGGAGACGGGCCGTGACCGGGACGGTGCGGCCCTGGAAGCTCACCTCCGCCTCCGGGTTCTTCAGCAGGTTGCCGGTCCATGCAGGGTGCTTCTCGCGGCCGAAATTGGAGCCGACGACGAAGAAGCCGCCGTCGTCGTCCGGCAGGCACGCGAGGGGCGTCCGGCGGGGGAGGCCGCTGACGGCGCCGGTCGTCGTCAGCACGAGGCTGGGGACGAGGAACTGGCTGAGCAGCAGGCGCCCGCCGGTGGCCTTGTGCAGGGCCCGGTCGACGGGCGGGACGACCTTGGGCCCCACCCTGGAGAACCATTCGGCGCCGGAGATCCGCTGGAAGACGGGGCCGAACGTACGCTGGACGAGGGTCGGCATCTGCTGCTCCTTGGGGGCGAGCCGTCCGGCCCGCCGGGGACTGAGGTGGCCGCTCTGTGCCAGCCAGCGCAGGCCGTCCGCGACCGTGTCCTCGACGGGACGCAGGGTCAGGCCCAGCGCGTCCAGGGCGGGGCGGTCGTCGGTGGGCACGAGCGTGACCATGAACTCCGCGGCGTCCCGGGTGAGCGGGTACTCGAAGTGGCGCACGCGCTTGGCCGCGTCCAGCGCCGAGCCGAGCCCGAGCATGAGGCGGCTCGGGACGCGGACGCGGCGGCACCGCGTGCCGGTGAGCCGGTCGCAGAGGTCCGCGTACTGCGGCCACGTGAGGTAGTGGCCGCCCAGGACCCAGCGGCTCGGCCCCTGGCGGGCCTCGACGGACCGTGCCAACGCCTCGCCGAGGTCGCGGACGTCGATGACCGAAACGCCGCCGCCCGGAAGTGGCCACACCTTCCCGAGCGCCGCGGCGAGCCCCTCCATCAGCGCGTCCAGCACCGGCTGGTGGGGGCCGCACACGCCGCCCGGGTAGACGATCGTGACGGGGGCGCCGTCCGACTGGAGGCCGCGCACGTACTCCTCGGCGGCCAGTTTGGACTTCCCGTAGTCGGTGCGGGGGGTCGCGAGGGCGCCGTTCGCGGTGATGACCGGGGCGGACGGCGGGACGAAGACCCCGATGGTCGACACGTGGATCACCGGGTCCAGGCCGCGGGCGACGGCTCCGCCGACCACGTTGCGCGTGCCCTGGACGTTGACCTCGACGATGCCGCCCGCGCCACCGCCCGCGGGACCGGTCACGCCGATGGCGGCGGCGGCGTGGATCGCGGCGTCGCAGCCGTCGAGCGCTTCCGCCACGGTGCCGGCGTCGAGCATGTCGCCGGGGACGAGCTCCACGTCCTCGGCCGCGACACCGATCGTCTGGAAGACCTTCGCCGCCTTGCCGGGGTCGCGGACCAGCGCGCGTGGCCGGTGCCCGGCGGCGAGGAGTGCGCGCACGGTGTAGGAGCCGACGAACCCGGAGGCGCCGGTGACGAAGACCCGCATGCGCCACAACCTAGCGCTTGGTCGAGGCCGGACGACAGTCCCGGCGCGCCGCCGCCCAAGAGTAACCGCCCCGGTTTCGGACATCTCCAATACCGGGAACGCGCGCAATCGGCCGTTGACGCCCCTGGAACGCTCCATCACACTCGTGACTCACCTGACCGCCGACCGGGAGGGATCAATGAAGATCGGACTGGCCGGCGCGGGGCGCATCGGTGCGCGCCACGCCGCCGCCCTGTGTGCACTGCCCGAGGTGAACGCCCTCCACGTCGCGGACGCCGATCCCGGCCGGGCCCGCGACCTTGCGGCCCGGCTGCCCCGGACGTCGCGCGTCGTGGCGCGGGACGCGGTCGCGGACCTGTTCTCCGCGGGACTGGACGGCCTGGTCGTCGCGGCGGCCACCGACGCGCACGCGGACCTGGTGGAGCGGGCCGTCGCCGCGCGGATACCGGTGTTCTGCGAGAAGCCGCTCGCCTCGGACCTTGATGGAACGTTCCAAACAGCGGCCGCGGCGGCCACCGCCGAGGTCCCGGTGCAGGTCGGGTTCCAGCGCCGGTTCGACAGCGGGAACGCCGCGGCGCGCGAGGCCCTGGCGTCGGGACGGCTCGGCTGGCTGCACACCGTCCGCTCGTGCAGCTTCGACCCCGCGCCGCCCCCCGCCGGATACGTCCCGACCTCCGGCGGGCTGTTCCGCGACTGCGTCATCCACGACCTGGACCTCATCCGGTTCGTCACGGGGCGCGAGGTCGTCCGGGTGATGGCCGCGGGCGCCAACCGGGGCGACGACTTCTTCCGCGAGTGCGGCGACGTCGACACCGGTTCCGCGCTGCTCGTGCTCGACGACGGGACGCTCGGCCAGGTGTCGGCCACCCGCTACAACGCCGCCGGGTACGACTCCCGGCTGGAACTGTTCGGGTCCAAGGACAGCATCGTCACGGGCATGGACGATCGGACGCCCGTGACCGCGCTGCCCGAGCGGGACGGGGACCCGGACGCCGCGCGGCACGGGGAACCGGGCGGGGCGCCGAAACGCGCCTACTGCGGCTTCATGGAACGCTTCGCCGACGCCTACGACGCCGAGCTCCGCGCCTTCGTGGACGTGATCGCCGGCCGCCGCGTCAACCCGTGCCCGCCCGAGGAGGCCCTCGAAGCCTTCTACCTCGCCGAGGCGTGCGAGCTGTCCCTGCGGGAGGGGCGGATCGTCGGGACCGAGGAGGTGCGGCGGTGAGGGTCGCGGCGGCGCCGATCTCATGGGGCGTGTGCGAGGTCCCCGGATGGGGGCACCAGATGGAGCCCGGACGGGTCCTCGCCGAGATGCGCGACCTCGGCTTAGCGGCGACGGAACTCGGGCCTGACGGTTTCCTGCCCGGTGACATGCGGGCACGGGACGAGCTGCTGGCGTCCCATGGGCTGGGCCTGGTCGGGGCCTTCGTCCCGACGGTCCTGCACGATCCGGCCCACGACCCGATGCCCGGCATCGACCGCGCCCTGGAGCGGGCCGACGGGGTCCTCATCCTGGCCGCCGCGACCGGGCTGGACGGCTACGACGGGCGGCCTGCCCTGGACACCAAGGCGTGGTCGACGCTGCTGGCCAACCTCGACGCCGTCACCCTGCGCGCCGCCGCACGCGGCCGTGCCGTCACCCTGCACCCGCACGTCGGGACGGTGGTGGAGTCACGTGCGGACGTGGAGCGGGTGCTGGGCGGAAGCAGCGTTCCCCTGTGCCTGGACACGGGTCACCTGCTGGTTGGCGGCACCGACCCAGAGTGGCTGGCTCGCTTCGCGACGCGGCGCATCACGCACGTCCACCTGAAGGACGTGGACGCAGGGCTCGCCGACCGGGTGCGGAACGGCGACGTCGGTTACACCGACGCCGTCCGCGACGGTCTGTACCAGCCACTCGGGGACGGGGACATTGACATCTCCGAGATCGTCCACACTCTGGAGGAGGCGGGTTACGAAGGCTGGTACGTCATGGAACAGGACACCGTCCTGACCGAAGAGCCCGCAGAGGGCTGCGGACCGTACGACGACGTCCGTAAGAGCATCGACTTCCTCGCTGGGGTGGTCCGATGACCTACGACCTCATCACGATGGGCCGGGTGAGCGTGGACGTCTACCCGGACCAGGTGGGCGTGCCGCTGGAGGACGTCGAGTCGTTCGGCCGGTATCTCGGTGGCAGCCCGACCAACGTCGCCGTGGCCGCGGCCAAGTTCGGCCGAAGCGCCGCCGTCATCACCCGCACCGGGGACGACCCCTTCGGACGATTCATCCACAAGGCGCTCAAGGAGTACGGGGTCGACGACCGGTTCGTTACGGCCGTCCCCGGGCTGCTGACCCCGCTGGCGTTCTGCGAGATCTTCCCGCCGGACGACTTCCCCCTGTACTTCTACCGCTACCCCACAGCGCCGGACCTGGAGATCCATGCACACGAGCTCGACCTAGAGGCGATCCGAGAAGCGCGCATCGTGTGGGCCACCGTCACTGGGCTGTCGCAGGAGCCCAGCCGTGAGGCGACACTGACCGCGCTCGGCGAACACCCCGGGCAGACCATCATCGACCTGGATTACCGGCCGATGCTGTGGGCCGACCCCACCGAGGCCCCGCACTGGGCAGGGCTCGCCCTGGAACGCGCATCCGTGGCGGTCGGGAACCTGGAGGAGTGCGAGATCGCGGTGGGGGAGCGGGAGCCGCGCGCCGCCGCCCAGGCGATCCTGGACCGCGGGCCCGGCCTCGCCATCGTGAAGATGGGGCCGGAGGGCGTCCTCGCGGCGACCGCCGGCGAGGTGGTGGAGGTGCCGCCGGTCAAGGTCGACGTCGTGAACGGCCTCGGCGCGGGCGACGCGTTCGGCGGCGCCGTCTGCCACGGCCTCCTCGCCGGATGGGACCTGCGGCGGACGATCGAGTTCGCGGGCGCCGCGGGGGCGATCGTCGCGTCCCGCATCGCCTGCTCCGCCGCGATGCCCGGCGCGGACGAGGTCGCGGAACTTCTGGAGGAGCGGCGATGAAGTACCACCTTCCCGCGGGAACGGCCGCCGAGGAGCCGTACGGGCTCGTCGTGACCCCCGAGTCGGCGGGGTGGGCGCACTCGGCGCTGCGCGTGCTCGACCTGCCGGACGGCGGCTCCCACGAGTTCCCGACCGGCGAGTTCGAGACGATCGTGCTCCCGCTCGCGGGGTCGTGCGCGGTCGAGTGCGACGGCGAGCGGTTCGAGCTGGACGGCCGCGACGACGTGTTCAGCCGCGTCAGCGACTTCGCCTACGTCCCGCGTGACGCGCGGGTCACGGTGCGCGGGCGCGGCAGGTTCGCGCTGGCGGGGGCGCGCTGCGAGGCCCGGCTCGCGCCGCGCTACGGGCCCGCCGGAGACGTCCCGGTCGAGCTGCGCGGCGCGGGGCCCGCGAGCCGCCAGGTCAACAACTTCGGCACCCCGGAGGGCTTCCCGTTCGCCGAGAAGCTGATCGCGTGCGAGGTGCTGACGCCGGGCGGCTGCTGGTCGTCCTACCCGCCGCACAAGCACGACGAGGAGACGCCGGACGAGGCCGTCCTGGAGGAGATCTACTACTTCGAGGTCGCCCGCGAGGGCATGGCCTACCAGCGCGTCTACGGGGCGCCCGGACGTCCGATCGACGTGCTGGCGGAGGTCCGCAGCGGTGACGCGGTCCTGATCCCGCACGGCTGGCACGGGCCGTCCATGGCGCCGCCGGGACACGACCTGTACTACCTGAACGTGATGGCCGGGCCGTCACCGGAGCGTGCCTGGCGCATCTGCGACGACCCCGCGCACGCGTGGGTCCGCGACACCTGGACTGGACAGCCCCTCGATCCGCGGCTTCCGCTGACCTCCCCGGAGGGACGGCCATGAGGCTCACGGTGGGGCAGGCCCTCGTCCGGTTCCTGGCGGCGCAGTACAGCGAGCGGGACGGGGACGAGCGGCGCTTCTTCGCGGGCTGCTTCGGCATCTTCGGCCACGGCAACGTCGCGGGTGTCGGCCAGGCGCTCCTTGAGCAGGCGCTGCTGGAAAACGCCGACGACTTCCCCTACTACATGGCCCGCAACGAACAGGCCATGGTGCACACCGCCTCCGGCTACGCCCGGATGAACGACCGGCTCTCCACCTTCGCCTGCACGTCGTCCATCGGTCCTGGGGCGACCAACATGGTGACCGGTGCGGCCCTCGCCACCATCAACCGGCTGCCCGTGTTGCTCCTACCGGGCGACATCTTCGCCACGCGTCCGGCCAACCCGGTGTTGCAGGAGCTTGAGGACGCCCGGTCGTACGACGTCTCGGTCAACGACTGCTTCAAGCCCGTCTCGAAGTACTGGGACCGCATCAACCGCCCAGAGCAGCTCCCCAGTGCGCTGATGGCGGCGATGCGCGTCCTCACCGATCCGGCCGAGACCGGCGCGGTCACGCTGGCGCTGCCACAGGACGTCCAGGCCGAAGCCCATGACTGGCCTGACGAGCTGTTCACCCGCCGTGTGTGGCGGATCCCGCGGCCCCTGCCCGAACCCACCGCGCTGGAAGAGGCGTCGGCGATCCTGCGGTCGGCCGAGCGTCCTCTCATCGTGGCCGGCGGTGGCGTCATCTACTCGGGCGCCACCGACGAACTGCGGGCGTTCGCGGAGCGCACCGGCATCCCCGTGGCCGAGACCCAGGCGGGCAAGGGCGCCCTGCCCTGGGACCACGCCTGCTCTGTGGGGGCCATAGGCGCGACGGGCACCACCGCGGCCAACGCGCTCGCCCGCGACGCCGACGTCGTTCTCGGCATCGGCACCCGCTACAGCGACTTCACGACCGCGTCCCACAGCCTGTTCGCCGACCCGGACGTGCGGTTCGTCAACGTCAACGTCGCCAGGTTCGACGCCGCCAAGCTCGCGGGCACCGTCGTCGTCGCGGACGCGAAGGAGGGCATCAGGGCCCTGCACGCCGCGATGGGCGGCTACGGCGTCCCGAACGCCCACCGGGACCGGGCCAGGACCCTGACGGCCGACTGGAACGCGCAGGTCGACCGGGCGTGCGCGTCCCGGAACGGGAGACCGCCCGCCCAGGCGGAGGTGATCGGCGCCGTCAACGAGGCCGGCGGCCCCCGGGACGTCGTCGTCTGCGCGGCCGGGTCCATGCCGGGCGACCTGCACAAGCTCTGGCGGGCCGCGGACCCCAAGGGCTACCACGTCGAATACGGCTACTCCTGCATGGGCTACGAGATCGCCGGCGGCCTCGGCGTGAAGATGGCCGCGCCGGACCGCGAGGTTTTCGTCCTCGTCGGCGACGGCTCGTACCTGATGATGGCGCAGGAGCTGGCCACGGCCGTCGCCGAGGGCGTCAAGCTGATCGTCGTCCTCGTCCAGAACCACGGGTTCGCCTCGATCGGGAACCTGTCGGAGTCGGTCGGCGCGGAGCGGTTCGGCACCCGCCACCGGGTCCGCACCGCCACCGGCCTCGACGGCGACCCCCTCCCCGTCGACCTGGCCGCCAACGCCGCCAGCCTCGGCGCCGACGTGCTGCTCGCGGCCACGGCGGGCGAGCTCCGCGACGCGCTCGCCGAGGCGAGAAAGGCCGACCGCACCACGGTCGTCCACATTGAGACGGACCCCTTGGCAGGCACCCCCGGCAGTGCGGCATGGTGGGACGTCCCGGTCGCGGAGGTGGCGGCGCTGGACTCCACCAGGGAGGCTCGTGCCCGTTATGAGGGGGATCGGCGCGCACGGCGCCACCATCTGTGATCAACTCCTCTCACTGACCACTCGGGGAGAAACGGAGAGCACAATCCGATGAGAGGCGTTTTCTCGCGCGGGTCGTCCAAGGGGCTCGCGGTTCTGGCCGCCGGCGTGCTGGCACTGAGCGCGTGCAGCGGTTCGGGCGGCAAGGAGGCCGAGGAGGACACCGGGGGCGACGGTCCCCGGCTGGAGATCGCGATGGTGACGCACTCCGCCCCCGGCGACACCTTCTGGGACATCGTCCAGAAGGGGGCCAAGGCGGCCGCCGACAAGGACAACGTCGAGTTCCTGTACTCCGCGGACCCCGACGGCGGCAAGCAGGCCCAGCTGGTCCAGGCCGCGATCGACAAGAAGGTCGACGGCATCATCGTCACCCTCGCAAAGCCAGACGCGATGAAGGACGTCCTCGCCCGCGCCGCCGCCGCGAAGATCCCGGTCGTGTCGATCAACTCCGGCCAGGAGGAGTCGGCGGAGCTCGGCGCGCTCGCGCACTTCGGCCAGGACGAGTCGATCGCGGGTGAGGCGGCCGGCGCCCAACTGGGCGAGATCGGCGCCAAGAAGGCGCTGTGCGTGATCCACGAGCAGGGCAACGTGGGACTGGAGGCCCGCTGCGACGGGGCGCGCGAGACGTTCGACGGCGAGCTGGAGAACCTGTTCGTCCAGGGCTCGAACATGCCGGACGTCAAGTCGTCCATCACGGCCAAGCTCCAGTCCGACAAGGGCATCGACGGGATCCTGACGCTGGGGGCGCCGTTCGCCGCCACCGCCGTCGACTCGGTGAAGGAGGTCGGCAGCGAGGCGCGGATCGGCACGTTCGACCTGAACAAGGACCTCATCGCCCTGCTCAAGGCGGGCGACATCGAGTTCGCCGTCGACCAGCAGCCGTACCTGCAGGGCTACGAGGCCGTCGAGGCGCTGTGGCTGCTGAAGCGCAACGGCAACGTCCTCGGCGGCGGCCGTCCCGTCCTGACCGGCCCGGCGATCGTCACCAAGGACAACGCCGCCGAGCTGGAGGAGTTCGCCGCCCGGGGGACGCGGTGACCCACGCGGTCGCCGAGCCGCCGGTGGCCGGCCGGGGCGCCGACGAGCGGCTGGCCCGGCAGTCGCCGCTGCGGCGGCTGCTGGGCCGGCCGGAGCTCGGCGCCCTGCTCGGCGCGGTCGCGCTGTTCGTGTTCTTCTCCGTCGTCGCGGACGCCTTCCTGCGGGCCGGCTCGTTCTCGACCGTGCTGTACGCCAGCTCCACGTTCGGGATCATGGCGGTCGGGGTGTCGCTGCTGATGATCGGCGGCGAGTTCGACCTGTCCGCCGGGGTCATGGTGACGTCCGCGGCGCTGATCGCCGCGCTGACCGCCTACCAGTTCACGCTGAACGTGTGGGCGGGCGTCGCGATCTCACTCGTGCTGACGCTGGCGCTCGGGATGGTCAACGGCCTGCTCTACGTCTGGACGAGGCTGCCGAGCTTCATCATCACGCTCGCCATGTTCTTCATGCTGGCGGGCCTGAACCTCGGCGTGACCAAGGCCCTCACCGGCAACGTCGCCAGCGACTCGGTCCGCGACATGGACGGCTTCGACGCCGCCCGCGCGGTCTTCGCCTCCGACCTGGACGTCCTCGGCCTCCGCGTCAAGATCACGGTGCTCTGGTGGCTGCTGTTCGTGGCGATCGCGACCTGGATCCTGCTGCGCACCCGCACCGGCAACTGGATCTTCGCGGTGGGCGGGTCGGCCGCCAGCGCCCGCGCGGTCGGCGTCCCGGTCGCCCGCGTCAAGATCGGCCTGTTCATGGGCGTGGCGTTCTGCGCCTGGTTCTCCGGGATGCACCTGGTGTTCGCGTTCGCGACCATCCAGTCCGGTGAAGGCGTCGGCAACGAGTTCCTGTACATCATCTGCGCGGTCATCGGCGGATGCCTGCTGACCGGCGGCTACGGGTCGGCGATCGGCGCGGCGATCGGCGCGTTCATCTTCGGCATGACGAACAAGGGCATCGTGTACGCCGAGTGGAACCCGGACTGGTTCCGGTTCTTCCTCGGCGCGATGCTGCTCATCGCCACCGTGGTGAACCTGGTCGTCCGGCGCAGAGTGGAGCGGGCGTCATGACCGGCGGGACGGACGCGCCGCTGATCAGGCTCAGCGGCGTCGGAAAGGGCTACGGCAACGTCATCGCGCTGCGGGACGTGAGCCTGGAGGCGTCCGAGGGGGAGGTGACGTGCGTCCTCGGTGACAACGGGGCGGGCAAGTCCACGCTCATCAAGGTCGTCGCCGGGCTGCACCGCCACGACACCGGCACCTACGAGGTGCAGGGCGAGCGGGTCGTGTTCGACTCGCCCCGCGACGCCCTCGACCGCGGCATCGCGACCGTCTACCAGGATCTCGCGGTCGTCCCGCTCATGCCGGTCTGGCGCAACTTCTTCCTCGGCTCGGAGAAGCGCAAGGGCTTCGGCCGGATGGACGTCGCCTTCATGCGGGCCACGACCCACGCCGAGATGGCCGCGATGGGCATCGACCTGCGCGACGTCGACCAGCCCATCGGCACCCTGTCCGGCGGCGAACGCCAGTGCGTGGCGATCGCCCGCGCCGTCTACTTCGGCGCCAAGGCCCTCGTGCTGGACGAGCCCACCGCGGCCCTCGGCGTCAAGCAGGCCGGCGTCGTGCTCCGCTACATCGTCCAGGCCCGGGAGCGGGGCCTCGCGGTCGTCTTCATCACCCACAACCCGCACCACGCCTACCCGGTGGGCGACCGCTTCCTGATCCTCAACCGGGGCCAGAGCATCGGTTACCACACCAAGGACGAGATCTCCCGCGACGAACTGACCGGCCTCATGGCCGGGGGCAGGGAGCTGGAGGAACTGGCCCACGAACTGGACGCGGCCGGCTCCCCGGCCGCCACCCGCGTCAAGGAGGAGGCCGAGACGCTCAACCCCGCCGACGGCTGACCCGCCCGCCGGTGACCCGCCGGTGACCCGCCGGTGACCCGCCGGTGACCCGCCGGTGACCCGCTGGTCATCCGGGGGTGAGCCAGGTACGGCAGAGCCACCAGGCGTTGACGGCACCGAACGTGTCGGACGGGTCGATCCCGGTGGCCTCGCCGAAGCGCTGGACCCGGTTCCGCACCGTGTTGGGGTGCACGAACAGGCGTCCGGCCGCCGCCGTCACGTCGCGCCTCGCCTCCAGCCAGGCGCACACCGCGCGGGCGACCGGCTCGGCGTTCGCGCCGAGCTCCGCCCGCGCCGCCCGGTGCCGTTCGAGCAGGACCGACGCCAGGTCGGACCGGTCGGCGACCGCGGCGAGGACGGCGACGTCCGCGGCGTGCACCGCCCCCGTCCGCCCGACCGCCTCGGCGGCGGCCAGCGCGGACACCGCGAGCCGCCGCGCGGCCGCCAGGTTCTCCACCTCCACGGGCCCCGCGACCCCGACCGTCCCTCCGGTCCCGGTCGTGGAGCCGTGGGGGGTGGCTGA
>NZ_SMLC01000131.1 GCF_004349245.1 Actinomadura sp. 6K520
GCTCGTGGGGTGGTCGGTGGTGGTGGGGAAGTCGGTGGCTCAGTGGGTCGGTGGGCGCAGGTCCAGTTCCAGGCGGTACCGGTCGCCGCGGTAGACGGACCTGACGTATTCGAGGGGACGCCCGTTCTCGTCCCTGGTGACCCGCTCGAACAGGAACGCCGGCATGTGCACCGGAACGCCCAGCTCGGCGGCCTCCTCGGCGGTGGTGACGGTCGGCTCGATCGTCTCGGTGCCCGAGGCGATCGCGACGCCGTTGCCGCGCAGCAGCTCGTAGAACGACCGGCCCTCCAGGTCCTGGCGCCGCAGGCCGGGTATCAGCGACCGGGGCAGGTAGAGGGTCTCGATGGCCATGGTGGTCCCGTCGGCGAGCCGGAGCCGCCGAATGGTAAATACCTCTTCGGCGGGTGAGAGGGCCAGCCGCCTGCCGATCCGCGCCCCCGCGGCCTCCGTGCGGAACGACAGGACCCGGCCCCCCGGCTTCATGCCGCGCTTGAGCATGTCCTCGGTGAACGACGTCATGGTCAGCGGGACGGCGATCCGGGGTTCGGCCACGTAGGTGCCGCTCCCGTGCCGCCGCTCCAGCAGGCCCTCGTTGACGAGGCCGTCGATGGCCTGGCGCAGCGTCGGCCGGGAGACGCCGAGCTCGTCGGCCAGCCGGCGTTCGGGCGGGAGGGCGTCCCCCGCGTCGAGACCGTCCAGCATCGCGAGCAGCTCGCGGCGCACCGCCTGCCGTTTCGTGTGCCCGGGCCGGGCTTCACCGGCGGATGGCACGTCGCCCACCTCCCTCGACGCTGTTCCCGTCGCCGCACACCGTATGTCCCATTGTGGCGACTGGTCAATACCACTTTGGCGATGTTTGCCGTGGCCACCCGCGCGGCGTGCGGCCTAGCGTCACGGACGACCGTTCCGAGCGCGCCGGGGCCGAGCCCGGCCGCGCGGCGAGAAAGGCCGAGACATGCGCGTGTCCGTACGAGGCGCCCTGGCGCTGACGATCCCGCTGATCCTGCCCGTGACGCTGTCCGCGACCCCCGCCCACGCGGGCGCGGGCCCGCCCGCTGCCGGGGAGGGCTGGCGCCTGGTCGCCGCGGAGCCGTTCAACCGCCATCTGGACAGCGCCAAGGCGCCCTGGAAGCGGGACGATGACGGCCCGTCCAGTCCCTACGACGTCGACATGTACGACAACGACGGCGCCTACTTCGACACCGTGGGCGGCCCGGCCTTCCGTGAGCGGCTCGCCGAGATGAAGACCTACCGCCAGTCGTTCAGGTTCGGGAAGGGCGGCTGGCTCACCGCCGAGCTCGCCGCCCGGGACGCCGACGGCGACGGAAGCCCCGACCGGCCCCCGACGCTCACGTCCCGCAACGGCGTCGCGCACCTAGAGGAGCCGAGCCATCAGGCGGGCGTCGTCATCCGCTCGTCCCGCGACCTGCCCGCCCGGTACCGGGTGGAGGCGACCCTGCGCGGCGTGGACTTCGGCGGGCGGCGCGACGGGGCGTGGGACTACCCGGACGGCCGGATCAACGGCTACTCGCCGGAGGGCTGCAAGACCAACTTCCCGTGGGCCTCGGGAGGGGACTTCTCCCGGCCCGAGTGCCAGTGGGCGGACGTCCGCACCGACTCCAACGGGTTCTACTACATGTCAATCATGGACTACCGGCGGGTCGCGCCCCACAACAACGTGTTCATCCACGCCCACCGCAAGGTCGCGATGGACGGCTACAACCGGTACAAGTACACCGGCTCCGGCCTGCTGTACTGCAACCCGGCCACCGGGGAGTACGAGCCCTACTCCGCGGGGACGGGCAACGGCGTCAACGCGCTGTTCATGACCGACGACCGCCGCTACGCGACCATGCCGGGCACCGAGTACCTCATGGAGAGCGAGTGCGGGTACCGGAAGGGCGGCGCGATCGTCTCGGCCGTCGACATGCGGCCGGAGCTGCTGCCCGGCGAGCCGTACACGTTCGCGATCGAGCGCCGCGACGGCGCCTACACGATGGAGATGTCCGGGGTCTTCGCGCACGTGGGGCGGGCGACCTTCCGCTACACCCGCGCCTTCGTCCAGGACGGCGAGCCCATCTGGCACTACAACCAGCGGCCGGACGAGTACGACGGCCGCTTCGACGCCGACTGGACCTGGCAGGGGCCGGGCGGCACCCTCACCGACCGCGGCACCTGGCCGGCCGGGTCCGCCTACCCGGACCGGTTCATGATCGGTGACCCGCACATGAATTTCTACGAGGGGAGTGCGCAGGTCGACGACATCCGGCTGTACGTTCCGGAGTAGAACGGATTGTCAGCCGTGCGGGCTAGGGTCCGGGGAGAACGTGCCCAAAGCCTCGCACCCGGGGGGCCTCGTGACTCAGCAGACCGCGCCGGGCGTGCCGCCGGAGCCGTCCCTCGCCGACCCCTGCGCCGAGCGCGGGCCGGCGGGGGAGCGGCTGCGCGGGGGGAGCGGCCCGGCGCCCGCGCTGGACGTGTTCCTGTCCGGCCGGGTGTTCATGGACATGATCTTCACCGGGCTGCCGGGGCTGCCGCCGCCGGGCACCGAGCTCGTCACCGACGGGCTCGGCTCGGCTCCCGGCGGCGTCGCCAACATCGCCGTCGCGATGAGCCGGCTCGGCCTGCGGGTGGGGCTGGCGGCGCCGTTCGGCGACGACATGTTCGGCGCCTACCTGTGGCGGACCCTCGCCGAGCAGGAGGGCGTCGACCTCGGGCTGTCCCGGCGGGTCCGCGGCTGGCCGACGCCGGTGACGGTGTCGATGGCCTACGACTCCGACCGCAGCATGGTGACCTACGCCCGTCCGGTGCCGGGCCCGGTGGACGACCTGGCGGGCGGGCCGCCGCCGTCCGCCCGGGCGTGCTTCGTCGACGTCGACCGCCCGGTCCCGCCGTGGGTCCGCGCCATGCGCGGCCGCGGCGCGCTGGTCTTCGGCGACCTCGGCTGGGACCAGACCGGCGCCTGGCCCGCCGAGGTCCTCGACCGGCTCCGGCACGTGGACGTGTTCCTGCCGAACGCCGCCGAGGCGATGGCCTACACCCGCACGGGAACGCCGATGGAGGCCGCCGAGGCCCTGGCCGGACGCGTCCCGGTCGTCGTGGTCAAGCGCGGCGGGGACGGCGCCATCGCGATCGACTCGGCGACCGGGGAGCGGGCCGAGGTCGGCGCGCTGCCGGTCGAGGCGCTCGACCCGACCGGCGCGGGCGACGTCTTCGCCGCCGGTTTCGTGTTCGGCACCCTCGCCGGCCTCCCGCTCGCCGAGCGGCTCCGGTTCGCCAACCTGTGCGCCGGGCTGTCGGTACGGCACCACAGCGGCTCGCTGGGCGCGCCCTGCTGGGGCGAGATCGCCGCCTTCGGCGAGTCCGGCGAGGTCCCCGAGTCGGTCCTGGCCGACTACGCGTTCGTCGTCCCGTTCATCCCGGACGCGGCCGACGACTCCCCGGTCCGCGCCGAACCCACCCTCCGTATCGGCACGTGACACGGGCGTGCACGGCGGCGCCGGGCGGTGCCCCCGGGCCCGCGGGTCGATCAGCCGGGTACGGCCGTCCGGGCGGGCGCGGCGGAGCGGTACTCCTGCGGGCTGACGCCGTGCTCGCGCTTGAAGGCCGTGCTGAGCGCGAACGCGGTGCCGTAGCCGACCCGGCGCGCCACCGTCTCCAGCGTCGCGTCGCTCTCGCGGAGCAGGTCGGCGGCCTGGGCCAGGCGGATGCCGGTCAGGTACGCCATGGGCGGCTCGCCGGTCAGCTTCGTGAACCGCTGCGCGAGCGCGGCGCGGGAGACGCCCACCGCGGCGGCGAGGTCGGCGACGGTCCAGGGGTGCGACAGGTCGTCGTGCAGGAGCCGCAGGGCAGGGCCGACGACGGCGTCGCCGTGGGCGCGGTACCAGCCCGGCGCGCGGGCGTCCGGGCGGGCGAACCACGCCCGCAGCGTCCCGACGAGCAGCAGGTCGAGCAGGCGGTCGAGGACGATGTCCTGGCCGGGCTCGTCCCTGCCGACCTCCTCGCCGAGCACGTCCACCAGCGGCGACCGCCAGTCGTCGCCGCGGACGATCGCCAGCGGCGGGAGGGCGGCCAGCAGCCGCCGGGTGACGGCGCCGCGCATCTGGTAGGTGCCGACCAGCATGACCGCCGAGCCGTCCGGGTCGTTGCCCCAGGCGCGGACGCCGAGGTCCATCGCCTCCGACATGCTCGTCCCGTCCGGTGTGGTGCACACCTGCCCGGGGTGGATGACGACCTGCGGTTCGGTTCCGGGGGCGTCGCCGACGGTGTAGTGGTCGGGGCCCCGGAAGATCGCCATGTCGCCGGGGGAGACGCGCCGCGGCTCGGCGCCGTCGACGGTCAGCCACGCGTCGCCGCTGACCATCGACAGCAGCGTGAGGGGGGCCTCGTCCTGGATCCGCAGCGACCACGGCGGGCTCAGCGACGCGCGGAGCATGAACGCGCCGCGTGCCCGGGGGCCGTCGAGAAGGTCGGTCAGGGCGTCCATGCGGCAAGCGTAGACGCCGGCGTATGCGGGCGAGCTTCTCAGCGATGGTGGCCGGAACCGCCCGGCTGTTGACTCGGGGACATGGCGAACGACATGCGGAACAGCGAGAACGGCCTCACCCTCGTCCTCGGCGGCACCGGCAAGACCGGCCGCCGCGTCGTGGAGCGGCTCGAGGCCCTGGACGTCCCGGTGCGGATGGGGTCCCGGTCGGCCTCGCCGGCCTTCCACTGGGAGGACGAGACGACCTGGGAGCCCGTCCTGCGGGGCGTGGCGAAGGTCTACCTGACGTACTACCCGGATCTTGCCGCCCCCGGCGCGACCGAGGCGATCGGCTCCTTCACCCGGAAGGCCCTGGACGCCGGCGTGCGGCACGTGGTGCTCCTGTCCGGCCGGGGCGAGGACGAGGCGCAGGAGTGCGAGCGCATCGTCCAGGCGTCCGGCATGGACTGGACGGTGGTGCGGGCGAGCTGGTTCGCGCAGAACTTCAGCGAGGACTACCTCCTCGACCCCGTCCGCGCGGGCGAGGTCGCCCTGCCGTCCGGGGACGTGCCGGAACCGTTCGTGGACGCCGACGACATCGCGGACGTGGCGGTCGCGGCGCTCGCCCGGGACGGGCACACCGGCGAGGTCTACGAGGTGACCGGGCCCCGCGCCCTCACCATGGCCGAGGCCGTCGCCGAGATCGGCCGCTCGGCGGGACGGGACATCGCCTTCGTCCCGGTCGCCGTGGCCGACTACGCCGCCGTCCTCAAGGAGCACGGCCTGCCCGGGGAACTGATCGACTTCCTGACGTACCTGTTCTCCACCGTCCTGGACGGACGCAACTCCCGGCCCGCCGACGGCGTGCGGCGCGCGCTCGGCCGCGAGCCGCGGGACTTCGCCGAGTACGCGCGGCTCACCGCGGCCAGCGGCGTCTGGAACACCTGACCCGACCCCGTCGAGGGGCCCTTCGACAGATCGGAACGACGATGAGATCCGTACTCGCCGGGACTTCGGTGACCCTTTCCCTCATCATGGCCGCCGGCATGACCGGGACATACTTCGCCTTCTCCACCGGCGTGATGCCGGGCCTGAACGCGGCGCGCCCGGCATCGGCCATCGACGCCATGCAGGGCATGAACCAGAAGATCCAGAACCCGCTGTTCATCGCCATGTTCCTGCTGGTCCCGGTCGTGGCGATCGCGGCGGGGGCGCTTCTGCTGGCCCTGGACGAGAAGTCCGCGGCCGTCCTGTTCTTCGTCGCGGCCGGCGTGTACTTCGCGGGTGCGCTCGTCCCGAGCTTCGCGGTGAACATCCCGATGAACAACGCCCTGGACGGTACGGCGATCCCGGCGGACGCCGCGGAGGCGGCGAAGGTCTGGGCGGACTACTCCGGCCGCTGGACGGCTTGGAACAACCTGCGGGCGGTGGCCAGCTGGGTGAGCATCCTCGCCATGGGCCTGGGCGTCTACCTCTGGGGCAAGGACGCCTGAACGCACCACGTGGACGCGGAGTCAGGGGACGAGCAGACCCCAGTAGACGGCCCACGGGACGAACACGGCACCCGCGGTGAGCAGGAGGCCGAGCCGGACGCGCTCGGCCACCGGGACGGAACCGGCGGCCCGCCGCCACGACACCGCGGTCGCGGCCCCCGCGCAGACGGCGGCCGCGGCGAGTCCCTGCAGCCCCAGCCACGGCAGCGGACGGCCCGCCAGGACGGGGCCCGGGTCGGGATACCTCCCGGCCGCCATCAGGTAGAAGATGTAGCAGACCAGGCCGGCGGCCGCGGTGAGTCCCGCCCCGGCGAGCAGGCCGGCCCAGCGGCTCACCGGGCGCACCGTCCTGCCGCGCAGCCGGCGCGCCAGGGCGACGAGCGGGTAGCCGGCGAACGCGACGACGAACAGCGTGAGCGCCGCGGTCTGCATCCAGGCGGACGCCCACCACGGCGACGGTGCGATGGCGACGCTCGGATGGTCCTGCTCCGGGAGCGGCGCGGTGTCGGCCTCGGGGAGGCGCCCGCTCGTCACGTCGCGGACCCACGAGCCGACCAGGTCGGCGTAGCCGGGGGCCAGCGGTTCGCCGCGGGTGAGGCCCTGGTCCGGGGTCACGTGGACGCCGTGGTCGGCCTCCGGGAAGAAACGGAACGTGTAGTGGGTGTTGCCGCCGCGCCGGAGCGCCCGCGCGAACAGCGGCGGATTGTCCTCGGGCGGCGTCTGCAGGTCGCGTCCGCCCCAGATGCCGAGCACCGGCTGGCGGACCCGCTCCAGGACGCCCGGGGCGTCGAAGAACGCCTCGGCGAACAGGCCCGCGTCCGCCCCGAGCCGGGCGAAGTTGCGCTTGCCGCGGTCGATCAGCGAACCGGACACGCCCGCCCGGCGCAGCCCGGAGGACTCGTTCCAGACCTGCTGGCGGATCGGGGTCATCGCGTTGCCGCCGACCACGATGACGAAGGCCGCGTCGGCGGACCGGGACGCGGCGAGCGGCGCCACCCAGCCGCCTTCGCTCAGCCCCCAGAGCCCCACCTTCGCGGGATCGACGCCGGGTCGCGAACGCAGCTCGCGCACGGCGCCGAGCGCGTCGTCGGCCAGTTCGGAGTAGGAGCGGCGGAAGCCGGTGTAACCGGCCGACCTCTTGTCGTAGATCAGGACGGCGAGGCCCCGCCGTGCGAACTCGGTCGCCTCGGTGAGCAGGTGCTCGCGCGGGACGCCGGCCCCGGACCCCGTCACGAGCACGACGCCCGGCAGGGGCCCGCGCGCCTGCTGCGGTGCCAGCACCGTGCCGCGCAGGGTGAGCCCGCCGAACCCCTGGAAGCTCACTTCGGTCGCGGTCAGCCCGGCGGGTGCCGGGACCGGGCCGGCCGCCGAGGCCGCCGGGGGGCTCAGGGCGCTCAGCAACGCGCCGACGATCAGCGTCAGCGCGGCGGTCATCACTGTTCTCATGCCCGGGACGGTAGTCTGCAGAGGAAGTTCTGCAAAGGATTCTCTGCAAAGATACTTCTGTAGAACTAGACTGCTCGTCATGAAGGACGATTCCGAGCCCGTCATCCTGGACGACCCCGGACGGATCAAGGCGCTCAGCCACCCGCTGCGCCGCCGGATCCTGCACCGGCTCCGCGTGCACGGTCCCGCGACGTCGACGACGATCGGGGAGGTGCTCGGGGCCAACACCGGGACGACCAGCTACCACCTGCGCCAGCTGGAGAAGCACGGGTTCATCGAGGAGATCCCCGAGCGGTCGGCCGGGCGGGAACGCTGGTGGCGCCACGCCGAGACCCCGCGCGACGTGCGCCTGCCCCGCCCGGACACCGTCGCCCCAGAGGATCGGCCCGTCGTCGACGAGCTGCTGCGCGTCCGCCATGCCGAGGACATGGAGCTCTTCCGCAGGCTTCCCGAGGAGTACCGGCGCGACCACGCCTGGGCACTGCTCTCACGGGGGTTCACCCACATGACCGAGGAGGGCCTCGCCGAGTTCTTCGAGGCCTACATCCGTCTCCTGCAGGAGCACGGCCACGACCGCGAGGACGCGCCGCCGGGCGCGCGCCCGGTCCACATCCGGCTCTTCACGCTTCCCGCCGACACGGACTGAGGGCCCGCCGCGGGAACCGCGGTTCCCCGCCGGGCTTACGATCCTGGGATGAGCGGTGTCTACGCGATCAGCGACCTGCACGTCGGGTTCCCCGAGAACCGCGCGTTCGTCGAGGAGCTGCGGCCCGCGTCCGGCGGCGACTGGCTCATCGTGGCCGGCGACGTCGCCGAGCGCTTCGCCGAGGTCGAGTGGACGCTGCGCACCCTGGCCGAACGCTTCGCCACCGTGATCTGGACGCCCGGCAACCACGAGCTGTGGACGGTCAAGGACGACCCGGTGCGGCTGCGCGGGGAGGCCCGCTACCGCAGGCTCGTCGACATGTGCCGGGGCCTCGGCGTCCTGACCCCCGAGGACCCGTATCCCGTGTGGGAGGGGGACGGCGGGCCCGTGACGATCGCGCCGCTGTTCGTCCTGTACGACTACACGTTCCGGCCGGACGGCGCGTCCACCAAGGAGGAGGCCCTCGAAATCGCGCACGAGGCGGGCGTCGTGTGCACCGACGAGTACTTCCTCCACCCGGACCCGCACCCCACGCGGGACGCCTGGTGCGACGCCCGGATCGCCTACACCGAGAATCGCCTCGCCGCCCTCGAACCGGGGGCGCGGACCGTTCTCGTCAACCACTGGCCGCTCGTCCGCGAGCCCACCCGCGTCCTCTGGTACCCGGAGTTCGCCCAATGGTGCGGCACCGAGCGCACCGCCGACTGGCACGACCGCTTCGGCGCGGTGACCGTCGTGTACGGGCACCTCCACATCCCCCGGGCGATCTGGACCGGCGGCGTCCCGCACATCGAGGTGTCGGTCGGCTACCCGCGCGAGTGGCGCAAACGGGCCGAGGCGCCGCGCGGGCCCCGCCGGATCCTGCCCGACCCGGAGACGCGATGACCGTGCCCGTGCCCGTGCCCGTGCCCGTGCCCGTGCCCGTGCCCGTGCCCGTACCCGTGCGCGGGCGGCGCGTGCGCGGCTAGCGCGGCGCGGCCGCCTTGCCGGGTACCACCCCGGTGGCGGCGAGCGACAGCAGCCGCCCGGACGCCTCCGGGGCGTCCTCGGTGACCATCGCGATCGCGCCCGCGAGCCGGAGCGCGTCGATGAACACGGCGTCCCGCGGCACGTCCCCGGCCTCCTGGGCGCGGGCGAACAGCGCCCCGCCGGCCTCGCGCATCGCCCGGGACGCCTCCGGCCGGTCGTCGCGCAGCGACACCACGGCCGCCGCCGCCATCCCGCGGAACGCCGTGACCCCCGAGACGAACGCCCGCAGCCACTCCATCAGGGCGTCCCCGGGCGCCGGGGAGAGCATGAGCTCGCGCGCCCCGGCGGCGAGCTCGCCGTAGGTGTCGGCGAGCAGCGCCTCCAGGAGGTCCTGCCTCGTCGGGAAGTGGCGGTAGAGCGTTCCGATGCCGACGCCGGCGAGCCGGGCGACGCCCTCCAGGGACGCGTCGGCCCCGTCGCGCTCGAACGTCTCCCGCGCCGCACCGATCAGCCTGGCCCGGTTGCGGCGCACGTCGGCGCGCACCGCGCGGGCGCGCGCCTTCGGTGAGTCGTCGCTGGTCAACTGGGTCCTCGGTCCTTCCCGGCGAGTCGGCGGGCCTGCGGCGATTCGGGGGGATCCGCGGCTTTGGAACGGTCCCTCGATAGTAGCCGCGCCCGTCCGCCGGCCTCGCCGGGGGGATGCGCGGACCCGCCGCGGCCCGTGCCGCGGCGGGTCTCGCGGGCCCTCGCCCGGCCGGCCGGGGACGCCGGTGGAGCGGGCCGCGGTCCGGTCAGCCGCCGCCGGGGGACAGCGGCAGGTAGACCCGCCCGCCGCCGGCCTTGAACTCCGCGGCCTTCTCCCGCATCCCCTCGGTGAGGGCGGCGTCCTCGGCCAGGCCGCGCTCCTCGGCGAACCGGCGGACATCGCGGGTGATCTTCATCGAGCAGAAGTGCGGGCCGCACATGGAGCAGAAGTGCGCGGTCTTCGCCGGGGCCGCCGGGAGCGTCTCGTCATGGAAGGAGCGGGCCGTGTCCGGATCGAGGGACAGGTTGAACTGGTCCTCCCACCGGAAGTCGAACCGCGCCTCCGACAGCGCGTCGTCCCACGCCTGCGCGCCCGGATGCCCCTTCGCCAGGTCCGCGGCGTGCGCCGCGATCTTGTAGGCGATGACGCCGGCCTTGACGTCGTCGCGGTCCGGCAGCCCCAGGTGCTCCTTCGGCGTGACGTAGCAGAGCATCGCGGTGCCGTGGTGGCCGATCATCGCGGCGCCGATCGCCGAGGTGATGTGGTCGTAGCCGGGCGCGATGTCGGTGGTCAGCGGGCCGAGCGTGTAGAACGGCGCCCCGTCGCACCACTCCTGCTGCAGGTCGACGTTCTCCTTGATCTTGTGCATCGGGACGTGCCCGGGCCCCTCGTTCATCACCTGGTTGCCGTACTCGGCGGCGATCTTCGTCAGCTCGCCCTGGGTGCGCAGCTCGGCGAACTGCGCCTCGTCGTTGGCGTCGGCGATGGAGCCGGGACGCAGCCCGTCCCCGAGCGACCAGGTGATGTCGTAGGCCGCGAAGATCTCGCACAGCTCGCGGAAGCGGGTGTAGAGGAAGTTCTCCTGATGGTGCGCCAGGCACCACGCCGCCATGATCGACCCGCCGCGGGACACGATCCCCGTCTTGCGCCGCGCCGTCAGCGGCACGTACCGCAGCAGCACCCCGGCGTGGACGGTCATGTAGTCCACGCCCTGCTCGGCCTGCTCGATCACGGTGTCGCGGAAGACGTCGAACGTCAGCTCGGCCGGGTCGCCGCCCACCTTCTCCACGGCCTGGTACAGCGGGACGGTCCCCACCGGCACCGGCGAGTTGCGCAGGATCCACTCGCGCGTGGTGTGGATTTCCCGGCCGGTCGACAGGTCCATGATGGTGTCGGCGCCCCACCGGGTCGCCCACGTCATCTTCTCGACCTCGTCCTCGATCGACGACGCCACCGCCGAGTTGCCGATGTTCGCGTTGACCTTGACGAGGAACCTCTTCCCGATGACCATCGGCTCGATCTCGGGGTGGTTGACGTTGGCGGGCAGCACGGCCCGCCCGGCCGCGAGCTCCTCCCGGACGACCTCCGGCGCCACCCCCTCGCGCAGCGCCGCGAACTCCATCTCCGGCGTGATCTCCCCGCGCCGCGCGTAGGCCCGCTGGGTCACGGCACCGCCGGTCGCGCGGCGCGGCCGGCGCGGCGGGAAACCGCCGCGGACCGGCGTCCCGCCTCCCGGTCCGGGGCCGCCGCCCGCGCGGCGGCCGTCGTCCTCCGGACGCACCGGGCGCCCGTCGTACGGCGCGGTGTCGCCGCGCTCGGTGATCCACGGCTCCCGCAGCGCGGGCAGCCCCTTGCGGACGTCGGTCTCCTGGTCGGGGTCGGTGTACGGCCCGGACGTGTCGTACAGGACGACGGCGTCGCCGTTGGTCAGCGGCACCTCCCGCATCGGGACGCGGATCTCCGGTCGTGAGCCCTGCAGGTAGGTCTTGCGGGCGGTGGCTGGAACCACAGGTTCGGTCATGACGACTCGATCTCTCCCTACGCCGGCATTACCCGGTCAGGTTCATGCGGTCAGCGGCCGTCTCAGCCGCTATCTCAGCCCGGTTCGCCGGGCCCCCGCGATCTGTCGCCCCCGACGCTAACCCGCCGCACCCCGGTTGCCGCAACCGGCGTCCGTGGGATATGGGGCGGGCTGGGAGAATCGGCGGCATGGCAGAAGACTTCACCGTGACGGCGGTCGGGCACGTCGAGTCCACGCTGACCGACCGGGCGTCCGCCCCCAAGCAGGGCACGGAGGGCTCGCCCGAGGCATGGCTGGTGTTCGAGACGTCCGTGCTGCCCGCGCTCGACGGACTGCGCCCGGGCGACCGGGTCTTCGTCCTGACCTGGCTGCACCTGTCGCCCCGCGACGTCCTGCGCGTCCACCCGCGCGACGATCCCGCCACCCCGCTGCACGGCGTGTTCGCCACCCGCTCGCCCGACCGGCCGAACCCGATCGGGCTGCACCCGGTCGAGATCCTGGAGATCACCGGGAACCGCGTCCGCGTCCGGGATCTGGAGGCCCTGGACGGCACCCCGATCGTGGACGTCAAGCCCGTCCTGACCTGCGCCCCGCCCACCTGAGGGATCGGTCCCGGCCGGTGCCGCGGACGCCCGTGCCGCGGACGACCAGGGGGAGGGCCAGCGCCAGGGTGCGGAGCGGCTCGGGGGCGGACGGGGGGCGCTCCAGGCGCAGGTGGCCGTCGCCGTCGCCGTCCTTGATCCAGAGCGTGGCCGACTCCCGGCCGTCCACGCCGGTGACGACGTGGCGGCCGCCGGCCCGCCGGGTGGTGCCGAGGAGCGTGCCGCCGGGCGTGTGGAAGGACGGCTCCCGCGAGCCCCGGATCTCGCCGGCGGGCCGTCCGTCCGCGCGGAACACGCGTACCCGGCCGCCTCCCGCGCGGCTCCTCCGGAACTCCAGCAGCGTGCGGGCGTGGGGATCGCGCAGCACGGTCGTCCGGCCGGGAGAAGGGAGGCCGCGCCACTTCGCGGGCGGGCCGCAGGCCACGGCGAGCAGAGCGCCGGTGCGGTCGTCGCGGTGGCGCCCCTCGCCGTCCACGAGGACGTGGCCGGCCTCGCGCAACGCGTCCCTGGGAAGCCGGTCCACCTCCCGGCCCTCGTCGTCGAGGACGCGCCAGCGGGCACCGAGGGTCTCCGTGGCGGTGGTGTGGACGGCCTCCAGCCAGCCCCGCGGAAGCGACCGCTCGCGCAGCAGCACGGCCGCGCGGCCGTCGACCCGCGTGACGGCGTCGACGCCCGGTGCCGCCTCGGGGTCGAACCAGACCGTCCAGACGGGGTCGGCGACGGGCCAGGTGATCCCGACGGCGTCCACGGCGGCGGCGGGGATGGCCGCCTCCCTCCCGCGGCGGCGCAGGGTGAGGCCGTCCCGGCCGATGGTCACGATGAGGCGGTCCTGGTGGATCACGAAGGCCCACCCGGCCGCCGCCAGGGCGATGAGGGCGGCACCGCCGCCGCAGCCGGCGATGACCCGCCCGGCCTCCGCGGGCTCCCACGCCCCGGGGCCGGTGAGCGTGGACAGCGAGACGGCCAGGCCGACCGTCAGCGCGGTCAGGCAGATGCGGAGCGGCCACCGGTAGGCGTTCCGGCCCAGGGTGATCGTGAGCGCCGGCGGGGGGACGGACACCTTGAGCCCTTCGTCTGGGAGTGCGCAGAACTATAGGCGGTCGCCGTCCCGCGCTCACGGCCTGACCAGTGCTGTCAAGCGGCCGCCGGCGCCGCACGTGGCGGTCGGCCCGCCGAATGGGGCGACGTCATCGGGGGCTTTCACAACCCTTACCGGTAGGGTCAGGATCAAGGGACCAGGGGAGGCGAACGCGTCGGTGAGCACAGAGCAGGAAGCCCCGCAGGACCGGATCTTCACGGTGCCGAACACACTGAGCCTGGCCCGGCTCGTGGGGGTCCCGCTGTTCCTCTGGCTGGTGCTGATCGAGGCCGACTGGTGGGCGCTCGGCGTCCTGGTGTTCGCGGGCCTGTCGGACTGGCTGGACGGCAAGCTCGCCCGCGTGCTGAACCAGACGAGCAGGCTCGGGACGGTGCTCGACCCGGCGGCCGACCGCCTCTACATCCTGGCGACGCTGGTCGGGCTGACGATCCGCGAGATCATCCCGCTGTGGCTGGTCGTGGTGCTGGTGGCCCGGGAGTTCGTGATCCTGCCGATCGCGCCGATCGTCCGGCGCCTCGGGTACGGCGGGACGCTGCCGGTGCACTTCATCGGCAAGGCCGGGACGATGTGCCTGCTGTACGCGTTCCCGCTGCTGCTGCTGGGCGACCACGACGGCGGGGCGGCGACGGCGGCGAAGGTCACCGGATGGTCGTTCGCCATCTGGGGGACGGGCCTGTACTGGTGGGCGGCCGTCCTCTACTGGGAGCAGACGCGGCAACTGGTGCTGGCCGGCCGCGGCTCGTCCCCGGCCTCCGGGCCGGACCCCGTGCCCGGCCCGGACCCGGGCACCGACCCGGGCGCGGATCCGCCGGCCGGCGACCAGAAGGGAGCTGAGACCCCCCGATGAAGGCCGTCGTGATGGCGGGTGGCGAGGGGACGCGGCTGCGTCCGATGACCGCCAACCAGCCCAAGCCGCTGCTGCCCCTCGTCAACCGGCCGATCATGGAGCACGTGCTGCGGCTGCTGAAGCGGCACGGGTTCAGCGAGACCGTCGTCACCGTGCAGTTCCTGGCGGCGCTGATCCGCAACTACTTCGGCGACGGCGAGGAGCTCGGCATGTCGCTGAGCTACGCGACCGAGGAGGTCCCGCTCGGCACCGCCGGCAGCGTCAAGAACGCCGGGGAGGCGCTGCGCGACGACCGGTTCCTCGTCATCTCCGGCGACGCGCTCACCGACATCGACCTGACCGACATGGTGCGGTTCCACGAGCGGAACGGCGCCCTCGTCACGATCGGGCTCAAGCGCGTCCCGAACCCGCTGGAGTTCGGCATCATCATCGTGGACGACGACGGCCGCGTGCAGCGGTTCCTGGAGAAGCCGACGTGGGGGCAGGTGTTCTCCGACACCGTCAACACCGGCATCTACGTGATGGAGCCGGAGGTCCTGGAGCACGTCGCCGAGGGCGTGCCGGTCGACTGGTCCGGGGACGTGTTCCCCAAGCTGCTCGCCGAGGGCGCTCCGCTGTTCGGCTACGTCGCCGACTGCTACTGGGAGGACGTCGGCACCCACGAGAGCTATCTCAAGGCGCAGGCCGACATGCTGTCCGGGGCGGTCGCCATCGACCTGGACGGTTTCGAGGTGTCGGCCGGCGTCTGGGTCGCCGAGGGCGCCGAGGTCGACTCCGAGGCCGTCCTGAAGGGCCCGCTCTACATCGGCGACTACGCCAAGGTGGAGGCGGGCGTCGAGCTGCGCGAGTACACCGTCCTCGGCAGCAACGTCGTCGTGAAGGAGGGCGCGTTCCTGCACCGCGCCATCGTCCACGACAACGTGTTCGTCGCGCCCTCCACGAACCTGCGCGGCTGCGTGATCGGCAAGAACACCGACATCATGGCCGGGGCCCGCGTCGAGGAGGGCGCGGTCATCGGGGACGAGTGCGTGATCGAGGCGGAGGCGTACGTCTCCAGCGGCGTGAAGGTCTACCCGTTCAAGACCATCGAGGCCGGCGCGGTCGTCAACACCAGCGTGATCTGGGAGTCGCGCGGGCAGCGCAACCTGTTCGGCCCGCGCGGCGTGTCCGGGCTGGTCAACGTGGAGATCACGCCGGAGCTGGCGGTGCGGCTCGCCAGCGCGTACGCGACGACGCTGAAGAAGGGCACCACGGTCGTCACCGGCCGGGACGTGTCCCGCGCGGCCCGCACGCTGAAACGCGCGGTGAACAGCGCCCTGACCGCCAGCGCGATCAACGTCCACGACCTGGAGGCCACCCCGCTGACCGTCGCCCGGTTCGAGACCGGCCGCGAGGACGCCGTCGGCGGCATCTACATCCGCACCACGCTCGGCGACCCGCAGGGCGTCGACATCATCTTCCTCGACCCCGGCGGGGCGGACCTGTCCCAGGCCGCGCAGCGCAAGCTGGAGCGCGTCTTCGGCCGCCAGGAGTACCGCCGCGCGTTCCCCGGCGAGATCGCCGAGCTGGCCTACCCGCCCCGCGTCGTCGAGACCTACACCCGCGACCTGCTGCGGCGCGTCGACATCCGCGGGGTCCGCGAGGCCGGGCTGAAGATCGTCCTGGACTGCGCGGGCGGCGTCGCGTCGCTCGTGCTGCCCAGCCTGCTCGGCAAGGTCGGGGTGGAGGTCCTCACCCGCAACGCCGGCCTGGACGAGGCCAACCCGACCGAGACGCTCGCCGAGCGCATGCGCGACCTGGAACGGCTCGGCGAGCTGGTGTCGTCGTCGCGGGCCGCGTTCGGCGTCCGCTTCGACCCGGTGGGGGAGCGGATCTCGCTCGTGGACGAGAACGGCGAGCTGGTCGGCGACGACCGGGCCCTGCTGGTCATGCTGGACCTGGTGGCGGCGGAGCGGCGCGGCGGCAGGGTCGCGCTGCCGGTGACGACGACGCGGGTCGCCGAGCAGGTGTGCCGGTTCCACGGCGTCCAGGTCGAGTGGACGTCCACCTCCCAGGACGTCCTGACCAAGGCCGCCGCCCAGCCCAGCGTGGTCTTCGCGGGGGACGGGCGGGGCGGGTTCCTGATGCCCGAGTTCAGCGGCACGGTCGACGGGATCGCGGCGTTCGTCCGGCTCGTCGGCCTGGTCGCCAGGACGCGGCTGACGCTGTCGCAGATCGACCGCCGCATTCCCGACGCGCACCTGCTGCGCCGCTCCGTCCCCACGCCGTGGGCGGCCAAGGGCAGCGTGATGCGGCACGTCGTGGAGGCGGCCGGCCCCCGCACGATCGACACCACCGACGGTGTCCGCGTGGTCGAGGAGGACGGCCGCTGGGTCCTCGTGCTGCCCGACCCCGCCGAGCCGGTCACCCACCTGTGGGCCGAGGGCCCGGACGCGGACGCCGCCCAGGCGCTCCTGGAGGAATGGGCCGCCGTCGTCGAACGCGCGGGCTCCTGACCCCCGCCTTCGGCCGGCCGGCTCCCGGCGTCAGTCGACGGGGCCGTCCTCGGGCGACCCGGCGGCGATCTCGGCGAGGACGCCAAGGGCGTCGCCGAGGAGCTCCAGCGGCGGGGAGGCGAGGCCGACGCGCACCGCGCGGGGGGACGAGCCGGTCCCGGCGGCGAACGCGGCCGCGGGCGTGACGGCGATGCCGTGCCGGGCCGCCGCCGCGACGAACGTCTCCGCGCGCCACCGGGGCGGCAGGTCCCACCAGCAGAAGTACGCGCACGGCACGGACCGGCCGGCGGCCCCCGGGAGGCGTTCGGCGGCGATCCGCATGCGGGCGGACGCGTCCGCCCGCTTGGCCCGGGTCACCGCCGCGACCGTGCCGTCGGTGATCCAGCCGGTCGCCGCGTCCAGCGCGAACGCCGCCGGCCCCCACGCGCCGGACCGCAGCGCGCCGGCGACGCGGCCGGTCAGCGCGGCGGGCGGCACGGCGAACCCGACGCTGAGGCCGGGGGCGAGGCGCTTGGAGAGGCTGTCGACGACGACCGTGCGGTGCGGCGCCTCGGCCGCGAGCGGCGGCGGGCCGCCCTCCGGGAGGAACGCCCAGACGCGGTCCTCGATCGCGTGCAGGCCGAGCCGCTCCAGTACGGCGGCCAGCTCGGCGCGGCGCTCCCGCGGCATCGTCGTCCCGTACGGGTTGTGCAGCGTCGGCTGGACGTAGACGGCGCCGAGCGGGGCGCCGCGGTGGGCGGCGGCCAGGGCGTCCGGGCGCAGGCCGTGCCCGTCGGTCTCCACCGGGACGAGCGTCACGCCGAGCCGCGCCGCGATGCCCTTGACCACCGGGTAGGTCACGGCCTCGGCCGCGAGCCGGCCGCCCGGCGGGACGAGGGCGGCCACGGCGCCCGCGAGCGCCTGCCGCCCGTTCCCGGCGAACAGGATGCGCGCCGGATCGGGCCGCCACCCGGGGGCGGCCAGCAGCCCGGCCGCCGCCTCCCGCGCGGCGGGCGTCCCGGCGGTGCCGGCGGGGCCGAGCGCGGCGCCGAGGACGTCGGGGCGGAGCAGCCGCTCCATCCCGGCCCTCATCAGCTCGCTCTGCCCGGGCACGGAGGGATTGCTGAGCTCCAGGTCGACCCGCGCACCCGCCGGTTCCGCGAGGGCGGGGCCGGGCGGGCGCCGCGCGGCGCGGACGAACGTGCCGCGCCCCACCTCGCCGACCACGAGGCCCCGCGCCGCCAGTTCCCGGTACACGCGGCCCGCCGTCGAGTTCGCGATCCCGCGCCGCCGGGCGAAGGCGCGCTGCGGGGGCAGCCGGTCGCCGGGACGCAGCCGCCCCGCCGCGATGTCGGCGGCCACGGCGTCCGCGACCCTCCGGTAGTCCGCCATCCGCGCCTCCCTTGATTGCACTGAGAGCAATGTCAGTATTGCACCGAGATCACGCCGGGATCTAGGCTCGGGGCACTATCGATCGGGGAGTGCAATGATCTCGTTCACCGCGCTGGCGGCCATCGCCCTCGTCGCCCTCGGCCTCGTCCTCACCCCCGGCCCCAACATGCTCTACCTGGTGTCGCGGTCGGTGACCCAGGGCCGCCGGGCCGGACTGATCTCCCTCGCGGGCGTCGCCGCCGGGTTCGGCGTCTACATCCTCGCGGCGGCCGCCGGGATCACCGCCGTGTTCACGCTCGTCCCGCCGCTCTACACCGTGCTGAAGGTGGCGGGCGCGGGCTACCTGCTGTGGCTCGCCTGGCAGACGGTCCGGCCGGGCGGGACCGAGGCGTTCACCCCGGCGGACCTGCCCGCCGACCCGCCGCGCCGGCTGTTCACGATGGGCCTCGTCACCAACCTGCTCAACCCGAAGATCGCGGTCCTGTACGTGTCGCTGCTCCCGCAGTTCACCGATCCGGACCGCGGTCACGTCGCCGTCCAGAGCGTCCTGCTGGGCCTCACCCAGCTCACCGTCGCGGTCACGGTCAACGCCCTCATCGTGCTCGGTGCCGGGAGCATCGCGGTCTTCCTGGCGCGGCGGCCCGGCTGGCGGCGGGCCCAGCGGTACCTGATGGGATCGGTGCTCGCGGGGCTGGCCGTGCACATGGGCCTCGCCCGGCCCGCCTCCGCCTGACCCGCACCCCGCAACTCCGCGCAGCGATTTCTTGAGCGGATCCACAGAATCCGCACAGTGCGCCCACAGGTCCCAGGGGACAGACTGGCACCGTGAACCCCACCAAGATCCTCGTCGTGGACGGCGACGCCTACGTCGCGGACCTCGTCGCGACCGCCCTGCACTACGAGGGTTTCGAGACCGCCGTCGCGCGGTCCGGTGCCGAGGCGGTGGCGAGCGCCCCCCGCTTCGGCCCCGACCTGATCGTGCTGGACGCCGCGCTCCCGGACGGCCCGGGCCCGGACGCCCGCGCCCGGCTGCGGCGCAACGGCTGCGCGGCCCCGGTCGTGTTCCTCACCGGCCCCGGCGCCGCCGTGGACGGGGCCGGGGGGCCGGCGGCCGGCGGCGACGACCACGTGCCCAAGCCGTTCAGCCTGGACGAGCTGGCCGCCCGCGTCCGCGCCGTGCTCCGCCGCACCCGGCCCGCCGCGCGGGAACGGGCGCGGCTGACGCTCGCCGACCTGGAACTGGACGAGGACGCCTACGAGGTGCG
Organism: Actinomadura sp. 6K520; assembly: GCF_004349245.1. Taxonomy (GTDB): domain Bacteria; phylum Actinomycetota; class Actinomycetes; order Streptosporangiales; family Streptosporangiaceae; genus Spirillospora. The sequence goes on from NZ_SMLC01000131.1 coordinate 19,245, forward strand.
GCGCGGCGGCGTCCCGATCGACCTGGCGCCCACCGAGTTCACGCTGCTGCGCTACCTGCTCCACAACTCCGGCCGGGTACTGACCAAGCGGCAGATCCTCGACCACGTCTGGCAGTACGACTTCACCGGCGGCGAGGGCGTCGTCCAGACCTGCATCAGCTCCCTGCGCCGCAAGCTGGACGACCGCGACCCCCGCCTCATCCACACCGTGCCGCGGGTCGGCTACGTCCTCCGCATGCCCCGGGTCGGCTGAGCCGGGGCGTGGAACGCCGCCGTCCCTTGCCATGATGGGGCGGTGACCGCACGACAGGACCCCGGCGAACCCGGCGAGACCGGTGGCCGGGCGCCGGGACGGCCGCGCCCGCCCGACGCGCCCGTGTCGCTGCTCGCCGACCTGCTCGCCGGCAAGCTGCTCGATCCCGGCTACGCGGAGGCGGCGGCGCGGCGGGCCGGCCGCCCGGACGCCCCGCGCCCCCGGCGGGGACGGCGGCGCGGCGGCGGCGTCCTGCTGGTCCTGGTGCTGACCGGCACGCTGATCGCCGTCGCCGGGGCCGAGGTGCGCCGCAGCGAGCCCGTCGCGGCCGAGCGGCGCTCGCGGCTCATCGACGAGATCCACGCTCGCACCGCCGAGACCGACGGGCTCCGGCGGCGCCTCGACCGGCTCCGCGCCGAGACCGAGCGGCACCGCGCCGCCGCGCTCGCCCGCGGTGACGCCGGCCACGGCGCCCGGTCCCGGCTCGCCCGCGCGGCCGCCGCGGCGGCCGCCGCGCCCGCCACCGGCGAAGGACTCGTCGTCACGCTGGACGACTCCCCGCGCGACGGCCGGGACGGGCTCGCCGCGCGCGGCGACGCCACCGGGCGGGTCTATGATCGTGACCTCCAGGTCCTGGTCAACGGGCTCTGGGCCGCGGGGGCCGAGGCGATCGGCGTCAACGGCCAGCGGCTCACGGCGACGACGGCGATCCGCTTCGCCGGGGAGGCGATCATGGTCGACTACCGGCCGCTGACCCGCCCCTACGAGGTGACGGCGCTGGGCGACCCGGACCGCCTGCGGGACGCCTTCACCGGCTCGGCCGCAGACCGGCGGCTCCGGGCCCTGGAGGAGCGCTACCGGATCCGGTACGGCACGCGCGGCGCGCCGGACGTGCGGCTGCCCGCGGCGGGGCCGGTCCGGCTGCGGTACGCCGTCCTCCGCGAGGAGGACGGCCAGTGAGCGGACGGCCGGCGGCGGGAGGGCCGG
>NZ_SMLC01000132.1 GCF_004349245.1 Actinomadura sp. 6K520
CGGCTACACCCTCCACCCCGCACTCCTCGACGCCGCCCTTCACCCCGCCGCCATGGCCGCCGGCGGTACCGGCGACCAGGCCCACCTCCCCTTCGCCTGGGAGGACGTCACCTTCCACGCCGCGCGGGCGACGGCGCTCCGCGTCGCCATCATCCCCACCGGCGACATCGGCGACCAAGCCACCGGCCTGACCCTCACCGCCACCGACCCGGCCGGGCAGCCCGTGGCCACCATCGGCACGCTCACGCTGCGTCCCGTCACCGGCGGCCTGCCGACCGCTCCCCCGCGACGCGATCACCTGTACGCGCTGTCCTGGCCGCCCCTGTCGCCGGCCGAGACGGTCACCGGCCGCACCGTCGCGGTCCTCGGTGAACGCGACCCCGAGTTCGCCGAAGAACTGCGCACGACGCTCGGCTATGACGACCTCGATGAGCTGGGTGAAGACGGCCCTCCGCCGGTCGTCCTCGTTCCGTGGTCCACCACCGCCGGCGAGGACGGTGAGGTGCTCGCACGCGCTCGCTCGGCCTCCCGGGACGCGCTGGAGCCGCTTCGGCGATACCTGTCCGACGACCGCTTCACCGGCAGCCACCTGGTTCTGCTGACCGCCGATGCCACCGCGGTCACGGAACGGGACGTGGTGGACCTCGCCGCGAGCGCCGTGTGGGGACTGGGCCGAAGCGTCCAGGCCGAGCACACCGGCCGCGTCACGCTCATCGACGTCGACCGGCAGACCGCGAGCCTCCAGCGGCTTCCCGCCGCGATCGGCACCGCGCTGGACGAGGACGAGCCCCAGCTCGCCGTCCGCGACGGCGGCATCCACGCCGCACGGCTGACCCGGGCGAACAGCACCGCGCCCCAGGACGACGCCCCGGAGGAGAGACCGCATTTCGATCCCGAGGGCACGGTGCTGGTCACCGGAGGCACCGAAACCCTCGGCGCGCTCGTCGCCGAACACCTCGTCGCCGGCCACGGGGTCACCCGCCTGATCCTGACCGTCCCCGAGCCGAACGCCCCCGATGCCGAGGACCTGCGGCACCGCCTGGAGGAACTGGGCGCCCACGCAACGATGACCGGCTGCGACACCGCCGATCCTGCCGAACTCGCCGAACTCCTCGCGGGAATCCCCGAGGCGCATCCCCTCACGGGGGTCGTCCACGCGGCAGGCGCCACCGCCGAGGAGGCAGGCGCCGTCCTCGCCCCCACGGCGGACGCCGCCTGGAACCTGCACCACCAGACCCGCGACCTCCCGCTGAGCGCCTTCATCCTGTTCTCCTCGGCCACCTCCATGCTCGGCTCTCCCGGGCAGGGCGCGCACGCCGCCGCCGGCCACTTCCTCGACGCCCTCGCCGTCCACCGGCACGCCGCGGGTCTCCCGGCCCGAACGATCGGGTGGGGTCCGTGGCAGCGGGAATCCGGTGAGATCGCCGCGCTGACGGCGGAGCGGGCGCTCCGGCTGTTCGACGCCGCCCTGGCGACGGCGCGTCCCCGTGTCCTGGCCGCCCCCATCCGGGTCGGTGCGCTGCCGGCACCCCCGCCCGCACTGTTCAGGGCGCTCGTGCCGAGCACGGCCGCCAGGCCCACCGCCGGGGGCGGGACCGCGCACGCGAACGCCTTGGCCCGGCACCTGTCCACGCTTGGTCCCGACGAGCAGCACCAGCACTTGCTGTCGCTTCTGCGCAGCAGCATCGCGACCGTGCTGGCGCACGCGACGCCGGACAGCGTCGACACCGACCGCCCCTTCAACGAGCTGGGCTTCGACTCGGCGATGTCGGTGGAGCTGCGGAACCGCCTGGGCATGACCACCGGCCGGCGGCTGCCCGCCACCCTCGTGTTCGACTACCCCACTCCCGACGCGCTCGCCCGTCATCTCAGGGACGTCCTGCTCGGCACGGAGACGTCCCTGCGGGTCGCGGCCGCCTCCGTCAGCACGGACGAGCCGATCGCCATCATCGGCATGGGATGCCGCTACCCCGACGGCATCCGGACACCGCAGCAGCTGTGGGAGCTGGTCGCCGGGGGCGCCGACGCCATCGGCGGGTTCCCGACGAACCGGGGCTGGCCGGTCGCCGACCTCTACCACCCCGACCCCGACCATCCCGGCACCACCTACGCCCGGGAAGGCGGCTTCCTGTACGACGCGGACCACTTCGACGCCGACTTCTTCAACATCAGCCCCCGCGAGGCCCAGGCCACCGACCCGCAGCAGCGGCTCCTCCTCGAAACCGCCTGGGAGACCATCGAGAACGCCGGTATCGCCCCCACCGCCCTCCACGGCACCCGCACCGGCATCTTCACCGGCATCTCGTCGCAGGACTACGGTTCGGGGCTCCCGCATCTGTCCAGCGAGTCCGAGGGCCACCTCGGCCCCGGGACGTCCGGCAGCGTCGCCTCGGGCCGGATCGCCTACACCTTCGGCCTGGAAGGGCCCGCGGTCACCATCGACACCGCCTGCTCCTCCTCCCTCGTCGCGCTCCACCTGGCCTGCCAAGCCCTCCGGCAGGGAGAGTGCGACATGGCCCTGGCCGGTGGGGCGAGCGTCATGTCCAGCCCCGGCGCGTTCGTGGTGTTCTCCCGGCAGCGCGTGCTCGCCCCCGACGGCCGCGCCAAGGCGTTCGCCGCGGCGGCCGACGGCACCGGATGGGCGGAGGGCGTCGGCCTGCTGCTGGTCGAGCGGTTGTCGGACGCGCGCCGCAACGGCCACCCGGTACTGGCGGTGGTGCGCGGATCGGCGGTCAACCAGGACGGCGCCAGCAACGGCCTCACCGCCCCCAACGGCCCCGCCCAGCAGCGGGTGATCAACCAGGCGCTCGCCACCGCCGGCCTGGACCCCGAGGACGTGGACGCGGTCGAGGCACACGGCACCGGCACGGCACTCGGCGACCCCATCGAGGCTCAGGCGCTCATCGCCACCTACGGGCAGCGGCGTCCCGGCGACCGGCCGCTCTGGCTGGGCTCGATCAAATCGAACATCGGGCACACCCAGGCCGCCGCCGGCGTCGCCGGAGTCATCAAGATGGTCCAGGCCATGCGGCACGGCGTCCTGCCCCGGACCCTGCACGTCGACGAGCCGACCCCGCACGTCGACTGGTCCGCCGGAGCGGTGCGGGTGCTCACCGAACCGGTGACCTGGCCCGAAACCGAGCGGCCGCGGCGTGCCGCGATCTCGTCCTTCGGGATGAGCGGAACCAACGCGCACACCATCATCGAGCACGCACCCGAGCCGGCCCCGGCACCCGGCGGCGGACCCGCGCAGGACGACACCGGTGACGGCCCCGCCGAGCGGCCCGTCCCCGAAACGGTCGTCCCCTGGACGATCTCCGCGAAGAGCGAGGCCGGGCTTGCCGCGCAGGCGGCGCGCCTGGCAGGACATCTCCAGGACGGGCCGGAGCCGGAACCGGCCGATGTCGCCTGGGCGCTGGCCACGACACGCGCGCACATGGATCACCGCGCCGTCGTGATCGGCACCCGCGACGAGTTCGAGGCCGGGCTGCGGGCGGTGGCCGAGCGGCAGCCGTCCATGCACGTGGTCCAGGGCCGGGCCGGGCACACCGGCAAGACGGTGTTCGTGTTCCCCGGCGAGGGATCCCAGTGGGCCGGGATGGGCGCCGGACTGCTGCGGGAGTCGGACGTGTTCCGGGACAGCATCCTGGCGTGCGACCAGGCGCTCTCGCCGCACATCGACTGGTCGGTGACCGACATACTGACGGGCGCGCCCGGCAGCCCGCCGCTGCACCGGGTCGACGTCGTCCAGCCGGTGCTGTTCGCCGTCATGGTCGCCCTGGCCGAGCTGTGGCGGTCGCTGGGCGTGGTGCCCGACGCCGTCGTGGGTCATTCCCGCGGCGAGGTGGCGGCCGCGCACGTCGCCGGTGCGCTCAGCCTCGACGAGGCCGCCGGGATCGTGGCGCTGCGGAGCCGGGCCCTGACGGCACTGGCGGGCACCGGGGCGATGGCGACGGTGTCGCTGCCGGCGGAGACGACCGGCGGGCATCTGCGCCGCTGGGGCGACGACCTGACCGTCGCCGCGGTCAACGGCCCCCGCGCGACCGTGGTCGCCGGCACCGGAAGCGCCGTCGAGGAGTTCCTGGCCTTCTGCCGGGAGAACCAGATCAACGCGGCCCCGGTCGACGTCGACTACGCCTCCCATTCCGCGCACATCGACACCATCGGCGACGAGTTGCGCGCCGCCGTCGCCGGCATCGACCCGCGGCCGACCCGCATTCCGTTCTACTCCACCGTCACCGGCGGGATCGTGGACGGCACGGACCTCGACAGCGGGTACTGGTTCGACAACATCCGCCGCCCCGTCCGGTTCGAGCAGGCCACCACCGCCCTGCTGGAGGACGGTCACGGCACCTTCATCGAGGTCAGCCCGCACCCGGTGCTGACCATCGGGATCCAGCAGACGCTCGACGTCGTGCCCCGGCCGGACTCCAGCGCCCCGGCGGTGGTGACCGGGACCGTCCAGCGCTCCGACGGCGGCTGGCGGCGCCTGCTGATCAACCTCGCCGAGCTGCACGCGCGGGGCGTCCGGGTCGACTGGCCGCGGGTGCTGCGGGCGCTGGGCACGGCACCGCCGACCCCGCCGCCGGCGTTGCCGACCTACGCCTTCCAGCGGGAGCGCTTCTGGCTGCGCGCCCCCGCCGGAGCGGCCGACGTCACGGCCGCGGGCCTGGAGAGGGGCGGCCATCCGCTGCTCGGCGCCTGCGTGACCCTCGCCGACGAGCAGACCACCGTGTTCACCGGGAGGCTCTCGCTCGACGCCCACCCGTGGCTGGCCGACCACGCCATCGCCCGCACCCCCGTCCTGCCCGGGACCGCCTACCTGGAGCTGGCCGTACACGCCGGCGACCACACCGGCACTCCCCACATCCAGGAACTCGCGCTCCACACCCCTCTCGTCCTGGACCCGGGCTCCCCCACCCGGATCCAGGTCACCGTGGAGGCCGCCGACGACAACGGCCACCGTCCGCTGGCCATCCACTCCCGCCTCGACGGCGGGGCCGACGTCACCGGCGAGCACACGTGGACGTGCCACGCCACCGGCGTCCTCGCCCCCTCCGGCGCGCCGCCGGAGACCCCGGACATGACCGCCTGGCCGCCGCCAGGTGGACGGCCGGTCCCGGTCGAGGACCTGTACCAGCGGTTCGACGAGCGGAACCTCAACTACGGGCCGCTGTTCCAGGGGGTGCGCAGAGCCTGGAGCAGCCCGGACGGCATGTTCGCCGAGATCGCGCTCCCCGACCCGGACGCCGCCACCGGTTACACCCTGCATCCGGCGCTGCTGGACGCCGCCATGCACCCCACCGCCCTGGCCGCCGACAGCACCACCCACGACCAGGACGGGCACCCCTACCTGCCGTTCACCTGGAACGGCGTCACCGTCCACGCCGCCGACGCCACCGCCCTGCGGGTCGCCATCACCTCCAGGAGCGGGGACAACGGCAACGGCAGCATCGCCATCACCGCCGCCGACCCCGGCGGGCGGCTGGTCGCCACCATCGACACCCTCACCCTGCGCCCGTTCACCAGCGACCTGACCGCCGGATCCGGCCCCGCCCCCCGCGATCAGCTGTTCACCCTGGACTGGCCGGCCTTGCCACCGGCCACCGCGCCCGAACCGGACGGCCCCTACGCCGTCCTCACCGAGCACGACCCCGAGCTGGCCCGGGAGCTGCAGTCCGCGCTCACCGCACCGACCCGCGCGTACACCGACCTGGTCGAACTCAGCGCGAGCGCGAACGGCAGCGGCCCGCCGCAGATCCTCCTCGTTCCCTGTCCCGCCACCGGCGACGGCGGAGACGACGACGAGGTCGTCGGGCATGCCCACGCCACCACCAAGCGCGTCCTGCGGCTGGTCCAGCAGTACCTGACCGACGACCGCTTCACCCAGAGCCACCTGGTCCTGCTGACCACCCGCAGCACCACGGCCGGCGGACGGGAGACGGTCGACCTGGCGCAGACGCCGCTGTGGGGGCTGGTCCGCAGCGTCCAGACCGAGCACCCAGACCGCATCACGATCATCGACCTCGACGGGCGGCCCGCCGGGCACCAGGCCCTCGGCTCCGCGATCGGCATCGCGCTGGAGCACCGCGAGCCGCAGCTGGCCATCCGCGGCACCACCGTGCACGCTCCGCGCATCACCCGCCTGCCCGCCGCCGGCGAGGCGGAGTCCGGCACCGGCCGCGGCACCGCGCCCGCCGCCCTCGACCCCGACGGCACCGTCCTGGTCACCGGCGGCACCGGGACCATCGGGCGGCTCATCACCGAGCACCTCGTCACCGGCCACGGCGTCACGCACCTCGTCGTGGCCAGCCGCAGCGGCCGCCGGGCCCCCGAGGCGCGGGAGCTGCGGCGCCGCCTCGAAGAACTGGGCGCCCAGGTGACCATCGCCGCCTGCGACACCGCCGACCCCCGCATGCTCGCCGACCTCCTGACGGCCGTCCCCGACGAGCACCCGCTGACCGCCGTCGTCCACGCTGCCGGGGTGATCGACGACGGGATCGTGACCGCTCTCACCCCCGACCGGATCGACACGGTCATGGCCCCCAAGGTGGACGCCGCCTGGAACCTGCACCGGCAGACCCGGCACCTCCCCCTTGCCGCCTTCGTGCTGTTCTCCTCCGCCGCCGCGACCTTCGGCCCGCCCGGCGCGGCCGGTTACGCCGCGGCCAACGTCTTCCTGGACGCCCTGGCGGCGCACCGGAGGGCCGAGGGGCTGCCGGCCCACTCCATCGGCTGGGGCTACTGGCAGGAGGTCACCGGCATGACCGCCCACCTCACCGACACCGACCGCAACCGCGTGGCCCGCAGCGGCATGGTCCCCATCACCAACGACCAGGGACTGGAGCTGTTCGACGCCGCGCTGGCCTCCCCCCGACCCCACCTGCTGGCGACCCCGATCAACCTCGCCAACCTGGCCGCCCCGGCCCCGCCGCTGTTCCGGGCGCTGGTGCCGGGCGGCGCCGTCCGGCGATCGGCGGCGGCCGGCACCAACGCGGCCCGGCTCGCCGACGAACTGGCGGGCCTCACCCCGGAGGAGCAGCACGAGCACCTGACCGGTCTCGTCCGCAGCAGCATCGCCGCCGTCCTGGCCCACGCCACCCCCGACGGCGTCGACACCGGCCGCCCGTTCAGCGAGCTGGGCTTCGACTCCCTCACCGCGATCGAGCTGCGCAACCGCCTCGCCACCGCCACCGGACAGCGCCTGCCGGCCACGCTCATCTTCGACTACCCCACGCCCGGCGAGCTGGCCCGGCATCTGCGGGCCCAGATCGCCCCGGCGGCCGTGTCCCCGGCGCAGCTGCTGCTCCAGCAGCTCGACAAGGTCGAGACCATCCTCGAAACGATCGCCGCGGAGGACGGCGCCGAGACCAGGGTCACCACACGGCTGCAGGCCCTGATGTCGCGCTGGAGCGACCTGCGGAAGGGCGCGGACCCGGCGGCGGTGACCAGCCGGATCGAGTCGGCGACCACCGACGAGATCTTCTCGTTCATCGACCAGGAGCTGGGCCGGAGCTCCTGAACCGGGAACGGCCGGGCGGCCCGGGGGTTCCCCGGGCCGCCCGGCCGTTCCTCGCGTCGGCCGCTCGGGCTACCTGAGCGCTCTGCCGGGCTCGTAGCCGACCGCGGACAGCTCCTCGGCGGTCAGCGGCGGATCCGCCAGCACCGGCAGCCGCGGGCCCCGCCTGATCGCGGACACGATCTCCGCGTCCTCGAACCGCGTGGCGGGCGCCGAGGTGGCGGTCACCGCGGACAGCGCGGCGTTCACCACCGGCTCCCGCAGCGCGATGCCCGTCACCAGCTCCGCGAACTGGCGGCGCATCGCCGCCTCATGGGTCAGGCGCGGGTCGGTGGTGGTCGCGTAGCAGTCCGGATAGTAGATGTCCTGGCTGGTCGCCAGGATCCACGGGTCATCGACGATCGCGCACATCGCTCGCTGGGCGGACCACGCCAGGCCCGGGCCGAGCCCGTCGCGGCGCAGTGCGGCGTCCAGCGCCGCGGCGCAGTGCGCCGCCGCGCACATCCCGTGGCCGTACACCGGGTTGAACGAGGCCAGCGCATCGCCGAGCACGACGAGGCCGTCGGGCCAGGAGGCGGCCCGCTCGTAGTGCGTGCGCCGGTTGGCCGTCGACCGGGTGCGGTACACCGGGGAGATCGGCTCCGCCAGGGCGAGGAGCTCGGCGATGATCGGATGGCGCAGGCTGCGGACGAACGCGTCGAACTCGCCCTCGTCGGTGGCGGGGCTGGCGCCGCGGGTCCCGGACAGGGTGACGATCCACCGGTCCCCCTCGATCGGCAGGAGCAGCCCGTTGCGGCCGGGCACCGGACGGCGGTAGTCGGCGTAGAGCGCGACGATCGGGAAGTCCCCCGCGCCGGCGGGGGCCCGGTAGATCCGGGTGGCGTAGCCGAGCCCGGTGTCGACGATCTCGTCCTCCACGGCGGGAACGGCGCCCGTCCCGGCCGTCCAGGACTTCAGCCGGGACCCGCGGCCGGTGGCGTCCACCACCAGGTCGGCGCCGAGCAGAGCCGTCGTGCCGTCGCCCCGGCGCCGCACCCGCACGCCGGTCACCCGGCCGGGCCCGCCGCACACCTCCACGACCTCGGCGTCGTCGAGCAGGGCGACCCCCGGCTCGGCGAGGGCCTGGTCCCGGATCACCCAGTCGATCAGGGCGCGGCTCGCGCCGATGATGTACTCCGTCGCGGGGAAGCGGTGCTGCCAGCCCAGCGCGGTGAGGGTCACCATCTGCTGCGGCACGCCCACATGGTGCGCGCCCGCGGCGAGCAGCCGGGCGGTCGTCTCGGGCAGCACCGAGTCCATCGCCCGCGCGCCGCCGGACCACAGGATGTGGGCGTGCCGCGCCTGGGGCAGCCCCTTGCGCAGCTCCGGCCCGCCGGGGAGCCGGTCTCGTTCCACGACGGTGACTCCGTCGAGGTGGCGTGCGAGGACGGCGGCCGCCAGCATTCCCGCCAGGCCGCCGCCCACGACCACGGCATGCGTCGAACCGGTCATCGGCAGAAGGGTTCCTTTCCGTGCGGGCGGCCGTCCGGGTGCGCCGTCTAGGACTCCGGCGTGCGGAGGGGCGGAGTGCCGGCGTCCCGGAGCGGCAGGTCCGGCGCGCCTGTGCGGCCGGCCAGTCTGCGCCACGCGCGGCGCCCGAACCAGGCCGCGCTCAGCGCGGCCCGCTGCGGGGTGTAGGCGCCCCGCATCCGCATGATGGATCGGGCCGTCCATATGCGGGCGTCCACATGGTGCGCCGGGGACCCGTGCACGTCGTCGTTCTCGACGAGGTGCAGGCGGCGCACATGGTCTTTCAGGAACCGCAGGTCGTCGCGCGGGATGATCTCGTCCCGCCGCGCGGCCATGTAGTGCACCGGGATCGTCAGCCCGGTGAGCTGTTCCGCCGTGAGCGCCCAGGCCGGCAGTTCCCCGGGGAGCCGGTCGGGGGCCGTGCCCATCAGGTGGGCGAGCGTGTCGACGGTGACGCGGGGCAGCCCGCGCTGCCACGCGCCGTCGGTGAAGAAGCGGTTGATCGGCGCGCCCGCGGACACCACCCCCCGGATCCGGCGGTCGTCCACCGCGCAGCGCAGCGCCAGGTGGCCGGCGAAGCTCGGCATGATCGCGTAGGTGCGGGCGGCGTCGACCCGGTCGCCGACCGCGTCCATGATCGCCGTCAGCATCCGCCGGCCGTCCGGGGTGTAGGGCAGCGTGTTCTCCCCGATGCCCGGCAGTTCGGCGACGACGGCGGCCAGCCCCGCCCGTTCGAGGTTCCGCAGCGTGTACGCCCACTGCTCCTTGATGCTGACGATGCCGCCCATCAGGATCAGCAGGGGCGGGCGGCGCTCACGGGACAGGCCGGTCGCGTAGCAGCGCACCAGGCCGTCGCCGACCGCGACGTCGAGGCGCTGGATGGCGGTGTCGTCCCGGCGGAAGCGGTCGAACACCTCCACGCACCTGCGCTGCGCCTCCTCCCGGGCGGCGCCGTCCGGGTAGGGGAAACGGGCCAGCATGTAGTACCGGCAGGCGTCGTAGAGGCGGCCCTGGCCGTACAGCAGGTCGCCTTCGGCGACCCAGGCGCGCACCCACGATCCCGGGGCGTCGCCGTCGTCGTTGCGGATGCGGCCCAGCAGTTCCCGCAGCCGCTCGGGCGGGATGCTCTGGGCACGGGCGTGCGCGATGATGTACCGCTTGAGCTCGCCGACGTCGTTCATCGTGCCCCCTTCCCGGGGAGCGGGCGTTCCCGGGCGGCGGCGCCGCCGTCCGCGGGAGCGGCGAAGCCCTCCAGGGCGTCCTTGATCTCGGTGAGGACGTCGGCCGCGTGCGCCCCGTCGATGACCCGGTGGTCGAACGCCAGGTTGAGCTGCATCACGGGCGCGGAGGCGAGCGCCCCGTCCCGGACGACCGGGCGCTCGGCCGTCTGCCCGACGCCCAGGGTGATGGTGGTCCCGCCGAAGGAGTGGAAGCCGTTGACGGGACGGTGCGCCAGCGAGGTGAGGGCGAAGGTGCCCATCGTCCGGGGGCGGCGCCGGAGGCTGGACACGGCGGAGCTGTTCGCCCAGGACCGCAGCGGCCACGGCATGCGCTGCATCTTGCGCAGCCCCGCGAACTCGGGCATGCGGTCGGGGTCGCCGCGGCGCCAGTACTCCAGCTCCTCCTGGATCTGCTCCAGGCTCGACCGGTGCACCCCGGTGAGCAGCGCCGCGAGGACGACCCGCTGCCCGTTGAGCCGCTTGTCCAACGCGACCTTGGCGTTGACCGTGGGGTAGCGGGCGATCCGCGGCCGGCCGCGGCCCCTGATCGCCGCGTTGGCGTCCGGGTGGCGGGCCAGCACCCGCCCGGCGGCGTGCAGGACGTAGACGACCGTCGAACAGCGGCGGCCCGCCTGCTCGGCGGCGCGGCGGTGGGCCGCGACGGCGCTCATGTCCACCTCGGTGTCGAGGAAGACCGGCGCGGCCCCCTTGGCCCAGGACAGGAAGGTCAGCGTGTGCCGGCGTTCGGCCGGGACGGGCACGCTCCCCGGCTCCCCGCCGGTCCGGCCGGGCCGCCCCGCGGTCACGTCCGCTCCAGCGCGAACCCGCTCTTGATCCACTTGCTGGACTCGATCGCGACGCCCACCGCCCGGTCACCGGGGCCCATCGCCGCCAGGGCTCGTTCGAGCTGGAAGAACACCAGGCCGTTGCCGCAGTTCCCGATCTCGTGGACGCGGGTGATCTGCCGCGCGTGCGGGACCGCCAGGCGTTCCCCGATCAGGGTGCTCATGCGGCCGGACAGCTGCGGCGGCAGCAGGTACCCCAGGTCGGCCTCGCTCCAGTCCAGGTTCTCGAGCAGTTCCTTGAGCACCTCGACGGCCATGACCGGAACGCGCTCCTCGATCGCCTTGTAGTCCTCGGTGGCGGCCGGCCGGTCGAACGTGCGGTTCGCGCCGAACCAGGCCAGGGTCTGCCCCGGCTCGCGGCCCAGCCCGACCAGGCGGGTGAACAGGCCGCGCAGCAGGGCCGCGCCGGGCTCCGGTTCCCTGCGGAGCACGACGGCGCCGGCGCCGTCCCCGAAGAGCACCAGGTTCACCAGCTCGGCCGGGGGCAGCCTGCTGAAGTCGGCGTCGGGCACGACGTGCTTGGCGCACACGTCGCCGCCGAGCACCAGGGCCGTGCGGTACTCGCCCGTCGACAGGAGCTGGCTCGCGACGTGCATCGCCTGCACCGCCCCCGAGCAGCCCGACTGGAGCTGGAAGCTGGGGACGCCGTCGATGCCGAGCCGGTCGGCGATCTGGTTGACGGTCGCCGGCATCAGCAGGTCCGGGGTGGCGGTGCCCATGACCACCAGGTCGACGTCCCCCGGTTCGAGACCCGCCGACTCCAGCGCCTTCCGTCCCGCCTCCTCCCCCAGGTCCGCCAGCGTGGCGCGGGCCTCCCCGGTCTCCAGGTCGATGGCCAGGTGGCGGCTGGTCGTCCCGATGAACGTGTTGACCCAGTGCTCCCAGGGCGTGCCGAAGCCGAACCGCTTCGCCAGCGCGGCCGTTCCGATCGCGTCCCCCGGGAGTCCCGTGCCCGCCGACACGATGCCGATATCCGAGCGGTACATGGCTGTCCCTTCCCTCGTGGCGGCGCCGCCTCCCATGATCGGCACCCGCGCTAAAGCCCCGCTTATGCCGTGCTTCCGTGCTCCGCCTTCCGGGCGAGGGTGATGCCGTCCGCCATCGGGAGCAGGCACACCTCGACGCGCTCGTCCCGGTGCAGCATCGTGTTGAGTTCCCGGACGGCCCGGGTGTCGGCGTCCGCCGGGTCCGGGTCCAGGACGCGGCCGAGGAACAGCGTGTTGTCGAACACGATCAGGCCGCCGGGCCGGAGCAGCGGCAGGACGGCCTCGTAGTAGCGGGGGTACCCGGCCTTGTCGGCGTCGACGAACACCAGGTCGACCGAGCCGGCGCCGATGTCGTCCGGCAGCCCGCCCAGGGTGGCGGCGGCGTCGCCGAGCCGGAAGTCGATCTTCTCGGCGACGCCGGCCCGCGCCCAGTGCTCGGCCGCGACCGCGCTCCACCGGTCGCTGATGTCGCAGGTGATGAGGCGGCCGCCGGGCGGCAGGGCGCGCGCCATGCACAGGCCGCTGTAGCCGGTGAACGTCCCGATCTCCAGCACGAGCCGGGCGCCGGTCAGCCGGACCAGCATCGCCAGCAGCCGCGCCTCCTCCGGGACGACCTGCATCGTCGTCCCGCCGAGCATGCCCGCGGTCACCCGGCGCAGGTCGCGCAGGACCTCGTCGTCGTCCAGCGAGACGCCCCTGGCGTAGTCGAGCAGTTCGGGGGTCACCTCCAGGTAGCCGGCCATGTCAGACCACGGTCCCGCACAGGTCGGGCGCGACGAGCCGCATGGTGGTCGGCTCCCGCTGCGCCGCGGGCTCCAGGTGCAGCCGGGTGGTGCCCTCGCCACCGGAGGGCTCGGGCAGGGCGTCCCGGCACCCGCAGGGCGCGTCGTCGAAACCGGCGAACCGGTAGGTGACCTCCATGATGCGGTTGCGCTCGGTGGGGCGGAAATCGGCGAGCAGATGGACGCCGGCCTTGGCCGCCTGCCCGATCAGCCAGCGCAGGACCACCGAGCCGACCCCGAACGACACCACGCGGCAGGAGGTGGCGAGCAGTTTCAGGTTCCACACCGACGGGTGCCGCTCCAGCAGCATCACGCCGACCGCGCCGTGCGGGCCGAACCGGTCGGTCAGCGTCGCCACCAGGACCTCGTGGCCCGGATCGGCGAGCAGGCCGCGCAGCGCGGCGTCGGAGTAGTGCACGCCCGTGGCGTTCATCTGGCTGGTGCGCAGCGTCAGCTCCTCGACCCGGGAGAGCCGCTCCCCATCCGCCCGCGCGACGGCCAGCTCCATGTCCAGGGACCGCAGGAACTCCTCGTCCGGCCCGGTGAACCCGGCGCGGTCCGCGTCGCGGGCCAGTCCCGCCTGGTACATCTCGCGGCGCCGCCGGGCGTCGACCGTCACGACCGCGGGGCTGAACTCGGGCAGGGCGGGCAGCTCGGCCGCCCGCTCGGCGGGGTAGCAGCGCACCCGCGGCAGGTGGAACGCGACCTCGGCGCGCTCCGCGGGCTGGTCGTCGATGAACGCGATGGTGTGCTCGGCAAAGTTCAGCCGCTCGGCGATCTCCCGCACCGCGTCCGACTTCGGGCCCCAGCCGATCCGGGCGTGCACGAAGTACTCCGCGACGCCGAGCCGTTCCAGGCGCCGCCAGGCCAGGTCGGGGTCGTTCTTGCTGGCCACCGACTGCAGGATGCCCCGGGAGTCGAGTTCGGCGAGCACCCCGCGGACGGCGTCGCTGAGCCGTACCTCCCCGTCCTCCAGCAGGATGCCGGACCACAGCGTGTCGTCCAGGTCCCACACCAGGCACTTGACCGTCGCCGGTAAGTCCTCGGGCGGTCCGGCCGAGGGGTCGTCCCGCACGCTTCGGGCCTCCATGGTCGCCTTCCTCTCGGTGGTCGTCCGGTCATCTCGGCGTCGTCCGGTCATCGCGGTACGGTCAGCGCGTGCCGCGCCAGGATCAGCCGGCAGATCTCGCTGCTGCCCTCGATGATCTCCATGAGCTTGGCGTCCCGGTACGCGCGCGCCGCGGCCCGCCCGTCCCGCGCCCCGGCCGAGCCCAGCACCTGCACCGCCGCGGACGCGCCCCGGACGGCGTTGACGGCGCCGACGTGCTTGGCCAGCACCGCCGCGGTGGGCGTCTCCGGAAGGCCCGCGTCCCAGCACCGGCTGGCGTGCTCGCAGGTGCGCGTGGCGACCTGCTCCCCGACCAGGATCTCGGCGAGATGCCGGGCGACGAGCTGGTGGTCGGCGAGCGGCCTGCCGAACTGGACCCGGGAGCGGGCGTGGCCGGTCGCCTCGTCCAGGCAGGCGCGCAGGATCCCGACGCATCCCCAGGCCACCGACAGCCGGCCGTAGGTCAGCGGCGGGGTCACCAGCAGCTCCACGGACCCGGCGGTGCGCTCCAGCACGCTGTCCGCGGGCAGCCGCACGGAGTCCAGGTGCACGTCTGCGTGCCCGGCCGCGCGGCAGCCCAGCGGGTCGGGCACCCGCTCCACCCGCACGCCCGGCGCGGACGCCGGCACCAGGACCGCGGCGGCGCCGTCCCCGAGCCGCCCGAACACCACCAGCAGGTCGGCGTAGGCGGCGCCGGTGATCCAGACCTTGCGGCCGTCGACGACGACCTCGTCGCCCTCGGCCCGGATCCGGGTGTCGATCGCCGACAGGTCGCTGCCGGCGCCCGGTTCGCTGAACGCCACGGCCGCGAGCCGGCCGCCCGCCAGCTCGGGCAGGTGCGCCTCCCGCTGCGCGGCTCCGCCCAGCTTCTCGATGGTCCACGCGGCCATGCCCTGCGAGGTCATCACGCTGCGCAGGGAACTGCACAGCCTGCCGACGCCCGCGGTGAACGCACCGCCGTCCGCGGCGGTCAGCCCCGGCCCGCCGTACCGGGCGGGCACCTGGGCGCACAGCATCCCCCGCCCGGCGAGTTCGCGCACCAGCGCGACCGGCAGCCGGCCCCGCCGGTCCCACTCCTCCGCCTGGTCGCCGACCAGCTCGGCGACCAGCGCGGTCATCGCGCCGGGCGCGCCGCGGGCGGCGGTATCAGTGATCACCCGGGGCTCCCGGGCCGGTG
Organism: Actinomadura sp. 6K520; assembly: GCF_004349245.1. GTDB lineage: Bacteria > Actinomycetota > Actinomycetes > Streptosporangiales > Streptosporangiaceae > Spirillospora. The sequence goes on from NZ_SMLC01000132.1 coordinate 15,147, forward strand.
GCCACCAGCCGCTCCACCAGCGCCACCATGGCGCGGACCGTCCGGAAGTTCTCCATCATCAGGTCCGGCCCCGCGATGACGATCCCGTAGGTGTTCTCCATGTAGGTCACCAGTTCCATCACGAACAGCGACGAGACCCCGGCCGCGGCGAGATCGTCGTCCGGCCCGATCGGGTTCTTGGTGCGCACCTCCAGGAAGGTGCGCAGGTCCTCCTCGATGTCCGGCGGAGCCGCCGCACGGCTCTGCGCCCGGTCAGGCGACGTGGTCACGGTCGTGCCTCCAGATAGTCGTAGAACCCGCGCCCGCTCTTACGGCCGAGGTCACCGTCGCGCACCTTGTCCAGCAGGAGATCGCAGGGCCGGCAGCCGTCGTCGCCGGTGCGCTCGTGCAGCACCCGCAGCGAGTCGACGAGGTTGTCCAGCCCGATCAGGTCCGCGGTGCGCAGCGGGCCGGTGCGGTGCCCGAGGCAGTCCTGCAGGAGGGTGTCGACGTCCTCGGCGGACGCCCGGCCCTCCGCCACGATCCGCGCCGCGTCGTTGATCATCCGGTGCAGGATGCGGCTGGTCACGAACCCGGGCCCGTCGCCGACCACCACGGCCCGGCGGCCGAGGCCGGCGAGCAGCCCGCGCACCGCGGCCATCGCCGCGGGCGAGGTGCGCGGCCCCTGGACGGCCTCCACCGTCGCGATCAGGTAGGGCGGGTTCATGAAGTGGACGCCGACCAGGTCCTCCGGGCGGCTCATGCCCCGGGCCAGCTCGTCGATCGGGATCGAGGAGGTGTTGGACACCAGCGGCGTGCCCGGGGCCGTCGCCGCCGCCGCGTCCGACAGGGCCTTGGCCTTGGCGGCGGTCTCCTCGGTGACGGCCTCGATCACGGCGGCCGCCCCGGCCATCGCGTCCGGCCCGGTGCTCGTCACCAGCTCGCCGTCCGTGCCCTCCCGCGGCAGCGCGCCCATGAGGCGGCCCAGCCGCAGGTGCCGGGAGACCTCGGCGCGGGCCTGGTCGAGCTTCGACTCGTCGGTGTCGACGAGCACGACGCGCCGCCGGTGCCCGAGGAACAGCGCCGTGATGCCCACGCCCATGACTCCCGCGCCGAGGACGGCCAGCGGCCGGGTCTTCTGGTTCTGCGTCACCGGAACTCCGTAGCTCGTCGTGTCCATTACTCCGCGGGTGCTCCGAACCAGGCGGCCAGTGCCGGCCGGAGCCCGTCCCCGGCGGACGCGGTCTCCCCCGCCCACGCGATGTGGCCGTCGGGGCGCACCAGGACCGCGGACGCCGGGATCTCCGGCGCCGGCTCGGCGGCGACGACGTCCACCCGGTCCTTCCATCCGGTGACGTCCGGCGGCTCCGCGCCACCGGACAGGTCCAGCAGGACGCCGCGGGCGGCGTGCAGCGTCTCGGCCACGGAGACCTCGCCGCCGGCCGTGCCGAGCCGGACCAGGGGCACCCGGCGGCCCAGCAGCCCGTCGTCCCGGCCCGTCGGGTGGCGGGCGTCGGTGGCCGCGCGGACCAGGTGCCGGTTCACCACCTCGTGGTCGAGCAGCTCGCCGAACACCTCGCGCAGCGCGCTCGGGCCGTCGGCGGTGTCTAGCAGCGCCATCTGCGCCCGCCCGTACACGCAGGCGCGGCGCCCATAGGGACGGCGTTCGGCCTCGTAGGAGTCCAGCAGCCCGGCGGGCGCCCGGCCCTGCACGTCCGCGGCCAGCTTCCAGCCGAGGTTCACCGCGTCCTGCAGCCCGATCGTCACCGCGTGCCCGGCGGGATGGAACTGGAAGTGCGCGGCGTCCCCGGCCAGGAAGACCCGGCCGTCGCGGTAGTGGTCGGCGAGGATCGTGACGTTGCCGTGGCGGTGCAGCCACATCGGCTCCTCGACCGTCGGCCGCTCGCCGGTGATCCGCTCGATGCTCGCCCTGACCTCCTCCAGCGTGACCGGCCGGTCCGCGGGCGGCGCCTCGACGCCGATCTCGATGGTCATCAGGCGGAACATGGTGGACGCGTCGCCGAACTGGCCGAACATGCCGTTCTCGTGGAAGGACCCCGCGCCGACCGGCCCCGCGTACCTCCCGACGTCGGCGAGGAGCCCGTACCAGGACGGCCCGCTCCTGGTCACCGCGAACCCGGCGAGCTCGCGCACCGCGCTGTCCTCGCCGTCGCAGCCGACCAGGTAGCGGCACCGGATCTCCTCCTCGCCGAGGGGCGAGCGGACCCGGGCGGTGACGCCGTCCTCGTCCTGGCTCAGCCCGACCAGTTCGTGCCGGCGCAGGATCTGCACGCCGCGCGCGGCGGCGTGGTCGCTGAGCACCCGCTGGATGTGGTTCTGCAGCAGGACGACGGAGTGGTCGGTCTCGGCCAGCTCCGACATGTCCAGCCAGAAGCTGGCGAAGTGGAGCCGGTCCCAGACCAGGGGCTCACCGTGCTCGCGGCGGAGCGGCTCCATCAGGCCGCGCTGCTCCAGCAGCTCGACCGAGCGGGCATGGATCAGGCCCGAGACCGTCCTGTCGTCGATCTCGGGACGGCGCTCGATGACGACGGTGCGCACCCCGGCCAGGGCCAGCTCGTGAGCGAGCATCAGGCCGACCGGGCCCGCGCCGACGATGACAACGGAATCGCTCATGACACCTCGTTCGTTGGGGACGCGTGCGCCGCTGGGAAGTCCGGCGGTGGTGGGAAGCCGGGCGGTGGAGAGTCCGGCGGTGGGGAGTCCGGCGGGTCGCCGGGCTCGGGGGCGGGCCCGTCCTGCGCGGCGAACTCGCCGTTCAGGAACCGGGCCATCGCCGACGGCGTGGCGTTCTCGAAGACCGCCACCGGGGAGATCTGCAGGCCGGTGGCCTCGGCCAGGCGGGTGCTCAGCTCCAGCGCGGTGAAGGACGACAGCCCCAGGTCCAGCAGGTTGTCGTCGGGCTTGACCTCCTCCGCCGCCCGGAATCCGAGGACGGTCGCGGCACGCCGGTGGACCAGGTCCAGCAGCAGCCGCTCCCGTTCCGCCTCCGGCGCGCCGGCCAGGCGGCGCCGCAGTCCGGCCGCCCGGCCGGCCGCCGCGCCGCCGTCGCCGGCCGGTCCCGCGATGCGCCGGACCTCGGGGATCTCGTGGAAGAGGCGGCGCGGGGGCGCACCGTCCCGGCGCGACAGGGCGCGCTCCCAGTCGATGTCGGCGACCAGCAGCGGGAAGCCGCCGCCCGCCGCCTGCCGCAGCGCGGCCACCGCCTGGCCCGGGGGCAGCGCACGCATTCCCCACTCCCGCAGGCACTGGGCCGCCGTCTCGGGCGCGGCGGACAGTTCGGGATCACCGGTGTCGTCGGTGGGGCCGACGGCGATCGAGGCGACGGTGTGGCCGGCGGCCTGCAAGCGGGCGGCGAAGGCGTCCAGGTAGGCGTGCCCGGGAGCCTGGTCTCCCAGCCCCGCCCCGCCGAGCGCACCGGCGGCCGAGGTGACGAACAGGAACATCGGCGGCTCCGCGGCGTCCGCGAAGCCGGACAGCGTCGCCGCGGCCTCCTGGACCGCGGCGATCTCCCGGTCCAGCGCCGCGATGCCGGCGGGTCCGGCGTGCCCGGCGTCCAGGTCCGCGACGTGGACGACCGCCGCGACGCGCTCCCCGCTCAGTTCCGCTCCGGATTCGGCGATCTCCGCGTGGACGCCCAGCGCCGCCAGCTCGGTCAGGAGACCGCGGGCTCCGGCGGCCTGGGCGGCGGCCGGGCCGGTGAAGACCACGCGCTCCGCCCCGTCGCCTGCCAGCCACCGGGCGGTGCGGGCCGCCAGCGCCGTGCCGGCTCCGGTGAACACCACCGGCCCCGGCGGCACCGGGTTCCCTTCGGGCGGCTGCCCGCCGAGGGGCGCGCGGGCCAGCCGCGCCGCGTACGCGACCGGTCCGCGGACGGCGACCTGATCCGCGGCGCCGCCCGCCAGGACGAGCCCGAGGCGGGCCCGCGCGGCATCGTCCAGGTGCTCGGGAAGGTCGACGAGCCCGACCGGTCCCGACGTGCGTTCGTCGGCCGCGACCTGGCCGTAGCCCCACACGAGGGCCTGGAGTGGATCGGGGCCGGGGTCGGAGCCGTCCGCCCGGACCGCGCCGCGGGTCGCGATCCACACCGGCGCGTCCAGCCCGGCCTCCTCCAGCGCGCCCACCAGCGCCACCGTCAGCGCCAGCCCCGCCGGGACCGCCGACGTGCCCGGCTGGATCTCACGGTCCAGAGCCAGCAGGGACAGCACACCGGCGACCGCGGTGTCCAGAGATGCCCCGCGCAGGAGGTGGGAGAAGGTGTCGGTGTCCCCCGCTTCGACCGGGACCAGCCGCGCGGTCGCACCCGCTTCGCCGAGCATCCCGACGACCCCCGCCACCGAGGGTGCGTCGGCCAGGTCCGCGGGGACGGGCACCAGCCAGGTACCGGACAGGCCCGGGGACAGCGCTTCCGGCAGCGGCGTCCACCGGATCCGGTACTGGCACCTGCGCCGCCGCCGCCACACCGACAGCGGGGACAGGACGTCGCGCATGGCCTGCCGCTGCTCATCGTCCAGGTCGAGAGCGGCCGCCACCGACGCCAGGTCGCCGCTCTCCACCGCGTCCCAGAACCCGGCGTCCTCCCCGCCGCCGGCCTCTCCACCGCCGGCCTCCTGCTCCCCGGGGTGCAGCCAGTAGTGGCGCCCCTGGAATGCGTACGTGGGAAGCTCTACCGGCCGGTCGGGCCGCGCGACGCCGACCGCGTCCAGTACGGCCTGCCAGTCCACCGTCCCCCCGCCGACGTGCACCTGGCCCACCGCGGCGAGCAGCGCCGGCAGCTCGTCCCGGTCGCCGCGCAGCGTGGCCGCGAACGCCGCCGGAGCACCCGTGTCGTCGTCCCCTTCCAGGCAGCCGTACGCCAGGGGGGCCAGCACCGTGTCGGGGCCGACCTCCAGGAAGATCGCCGTCCCCTCGCGCCGCAGGGTCCGCACCCCGTCGTAGAACCGGACCGGTTGCCGGGCCTGGTCCACCCAGTACTGCGGGGAGGTCATCAGCTCTGGTTCGCCCAGCTCACCGGTCACGTTGGACACGACCGGTATCCGCGGCGGGTGGTACTCCAGTGCCCGGGCCGCCTTGCCGAGCTCCTCGGCGATCGCGTCTATGTGGTGGGAGTGGAAGGCGCGGCTCACCTGCAGGACGCTGGTCCTGACCCCCCAGATCCGCCAGAAGTCCACGATCTCGTTGACGGGTTGGGTGTCGCCGGAGATGACGGTGGAGGTGGGGGTGTTGTGTGCGGCGATGTGGGTGTGGGGTCCGAGGTGGGG
>NZ_SMLC01000133.1 GCF_004349245.1 Actinomadura sp. 6K520
CGATGACTTTCCGGTGCGGGGGCGGTCCACAGGGGGAGACGCACACCACACGATTGGATCGCCGATGCGCGAGCGGACCCACGAGCCGTGTCCGGCCCTGCGGGGCCGGTGGTTGCTGGAGCGGGCGATCGGCTTCGCGCTGACGGCGGTCCAGGCGGTGACGCCGGAGATGCTGCCGCGCCGGACGCCGTGCGCATCCTGGGACCTCGAGATGCTGCTGCTGCACCTCCGGGACTCCCTGTCCGCGCTGCACGAGGGCGTTTCCCTGGGGCAGGTCGCGCTGACGTCGGCCCCGCCCGCCCGGGACGAGCATCCGGTGTCGGCCGTGCGGGTGAGCGCGATCCGGCTGCTGCGCGCGTCCGGGGCGCTGGGGCGGGTGGAGATCGGTGACCGCCGGATGGAGGGGGAGCTGATGGCCGCCGCGGGGGCGGTCGAGGTGGCGGTGCACGGCTGGGACATCGCGCAGGCGTCGGGGGAGCGGCGGCCCGTCCCGCCCGGTCTGGCGGAGGAGCTCCTCAAGGTCTGTCCGATCGTGGTGCCCGAGCCGCGCGGTCCGCTGTTCGCCGACCCTGTCGACGCGGGGCCGGACGCCGGCGCGGGGGAGCGGCTGGTCGCCCGGCTCGGGCGCCGCCCGCTGCGCTGAGGATGCGGCCGCCCGCGGATACCGGGAGAATCGGGTGCCGGCCGCACCGAGGGAGAGAACCAGTGAAATCCTCCGTCCCGTACCTGCTTCCCGAGGGTCGCGAAGAGGTCCTCGAACTGATCGGCAAGGGCCGGTACATCCCCGCCATCAAGCTCGTCCGGGAGATCACGGGCCTCGGGCTGAAGGAGGCCAAGGACTACGTGGACGGCCTGAAGGGCGAGGCGTACGCCCGGGTCGTCCCGCCCGGCGCCCAGGGCAGGGCGCGTGCGCTGATCGCGGAAGGCAGGCCGAAGGCCGCGGTCAAGCTGATCCGCACGGAGCTCGGCCTGGACTCCAGGGCGGCGAAGGACTACGTCAAGTCCCTCCAGGGCGGGCGCCTGACCGTGGCGCCGGCGGGCATGCTGTCGGACCGGGTCCGGGCCTTCAAGCAGGCCGGCGACCACGAGTCGGCGATCGCGGCGGTGTGCGCGGAGACGGGCATGGGACGCGACGAGGCGTGGCGCTTCGTCGAGGCGATCCGCTAGAGGCGGCCCGGGGCGGGGAACAGCTCGACCGGGTGCTCAAGGAACGCCTTGGCGGTGTGCGACATGTGGAGCCGCCAGTGGGCCTCGGCGGCGTCGGCGTCGCGCGCCTCGACCAGCTCGCAGAACCTCCGGTACGACCGGACGGTCCGCCTGCGCCCGGTGATGCCCGTGACCTGCCCCGACCGGCGGTAGAACGCCGAGACGACCTCGCTCAGCAGCCGCGCGAACAGGGCCATCGAGGCGTTCCCGGCGTGCTCGAAAAGCTTCTCGTGCACCAGCGCCGCCGCCTCGCCGAACGCGGTGCCGTCCGCGATGTGCGCGGCGTCCGCGGCGGCGTCGACCGCGGCCCGGAAGTCGGCGAGCGCCTCGGGCGTGTGGGTTTCGGCGAACATCCTGGCCAGCCACGGCTCGATCGCCGCCCGGGACGCGTAGAGGTCGTTCATCGGGACGCCCTCGATCTGCAGCAGCAGCGCGAACATCCGGGCGATGTGCTCGACCGTCGGACGCGTCACGCGCGGCCCGCCGTTCCGGCCGCGCAGCACGGTGACCAGGCCCTCGGACTCCAGAATCCGCAGCGCCTCGCGCAGCGTGCTGCGGGCGATGCCGAAGACGTCCATCAGCTCGTCCTCGGTGGGGAAGCGGTCGCCCGGCCGCAGTTCACCGCGGGCGATCTGCGACCGTATGGACGCCGCCACCAGCTCCGAGGCGCGGGCGCCGCGTCCGGCGGGCCGCGGGATCCGGACGGGCTCGGGCGCCCGGTCGCCGTGCTGCGCGGCCGGTTCCCGTCGCATGGGACCGCTCCTTCACGTGGGGAGGTCGACCGGGCCAGAATAACAACGCAATCAATCTACTGATTTGCTGGAGCGCCGGGCGGCCGTCCGGGCGCCGGGAGCGGGACGACCCTTGGAGGGGCCATGGCGATCGCCATCACCGAGGAACACCGGGAGCTGGCGCGGACGGCGCGCGCGTTCCTGCGCGACCAGGACGCGCGGGCCGGGAACCGGGCGCTGCTGGAGGCGGACAAGGAGGAGCCGCCCGGCTTCTGGGCGGAGTTCGCGGGGCTCGGGTTGCTCGGCCTGCACCTCCCCGAGGAGCACGGCGGCGGCGGGGCGGGGCTCCAGGAACTGGTGGTGGTCGCCGAGGAACTCGGGCGGGCCGCCGCGCCCGGACCGGCCCTGCCCACGATGACGGCGTCCGCGGTGATCGCCGCCTCGGGCGACGACGGGCTGCGGGCGCGGCTGCTGCCCGGCCTGGCCTCCGGGGAGACCCTGGCGGCCCTCGGCGTGGACGGCTCGGTGACCCTGCGCGACGGCACGGCCTCCGGGGACGCCGGGGTCGTGCTCGGTGGCGGGCTCGCGGAACTGCTCGTCCTCGCCGCCGGCGAGGACATGATCGTCGTGCGGGCGGACGCGGCGGGCGTGGCCGTCGAGGTCCCCGGCAACCTCGACCCGTCCCGCCGGTCGGCGCGCGTCCGCCTGGACGGCACCCCGGCGGAGGCGGTGCTCGCGGGCGCCAGGAAGCACGCCACCGCCGTCGCCCGCACGCTGGCCTCCGCCGAGGCGGTCGGCGGGGCGCTCGAATGCGTGGAGACCGCGACCGAGTACGCGAAGGTGCGCCGGCAGTTCGGGCGGCCGATCGCGACGTTCCAGGCGGTCAAGCACCACTGCGCGAACATGCTCGTCGCCGCCGAGCTGGGCACGGCCGCCGTGTGGGACGCGGCACGGGCGGCGAGCGGCCCGGCCGACCAGTTCGAGCTGGCCGCGGCCGTCGCGGCGGCGCTCGCGATCCCCGCGTTCACCGGGAACGCGGGCCTCAACATCCAGGTGCACGGCGGGATCGGCTTCACCTGGGAGCACGACGCGCACCTGCTGCTGCGCCGGGCCGCGACGCTGGAGGCGGTGTTCGACCCGCACGCCGCGGAGCGGGACGTGACGCGGCTGCGGGCCGCCGGGGTCGCCCGGAAGGCGAACCTCGACCTGCCGCCCGAGGCGGAGGCGGAGCGCCCGCGGATCCGCGAGCTGGCCCGCGAGATCGCCGCGCTGCCCGCCGCGGAGCAGCGGGGCCGGCTGATCGAGACGGGGTACGTCCAGCCGCACTGGCCGCGCCCCTGGGGCGTGGAGGCGAGCGCCGGGCTGCAGCTCGTCATCGAGGACGAGTTCCGCTCCGCGGGCGTCAAGCGTCCCCAGTACGGCATCACCGGCTGGGTCATCCTCACCCTGATCCAGCACGGCACGCAGGACCAGATCGACCGCTGGGTGCGGCCCGCGCTCACCGGCGACGAGATCTGGTGCCAGCTGTTCAGCGAGCCGGAGGCCGGGTCGGACGCGGCGGCCGTCAAGACCCGGGCCGCCAAGGTGGACGGGGGCTGGCTCGTCAACGGGCAGAAGGTCTGGACGAGTGGCGCCCACTACTGCCGCTGGGGCTTCGCGACCGTCCGCACGGACCCGGACGCCGCCAAGCACGCCGGCGTCACCATGGTCGTCGTCGACATGAAGCACCCCGGCGTCGAGGTCAGGCCGCTGCGCCAGACCACCGGCGACTCCGACTTCAACGAGGTGTTCTTCTCCGACGTCTTCGTCCCCGACGCCGACGTCGTCGGGACCCCGAACCAGGGCTGGGCGGTGGCCCGCGCGACCCTCGGCAACGAGCGCGTCAGCATCGGCGGCGGCGTCGGCGGACCGCCCGGACCCGACCTGTTCCGGCTCTACGCCGACCGCGGCGACCGCGTCCCCGCGGCGGCCGAGCGCGTCGGCGCGCACTCGGCACGTGAGCAGGCGCTCCGCCTGCTCAACCTCCGGTCCGCCGAACGCGCCGTCGCCGGGGGCGAGCCCGGCCCGGAGGGCAACATCACCAAGCTGGTCCTCGCCGAGCACGCCCACGCCACGGCCGACCTCCTCGCCGAGTTCGCCGGCCCGGACGCCGCCTTCACCGACGGTCCGCTCGGCCAGGCCGCCGGCCGGATGCGGCTCGGCTCGCGCGGCCTGTCCATCGCGGGCGGCACGTCCGAGATCACCCGCAACCAGATCGGCGAGCGCATCCTCGGCCTCCCCCGCGACCCGCTGATCCGGTAGGGCCCCGGGCCCCGGCGCCACCCCGCGCCGGGGCCCGGGAGCTCACCGGCGGCGGTTCCCCGGCCGCAGCGCCGGGTTGCCGGACATGTGGTCGATGCCAGGCATGTCGGTACCCGGCGGGACGACCTCGTCGATGGCGTCGAGCACCCCGCCGTCCAGCCGGACGTCGGCCCCCGCCAGCAGGTCCTCCAGCTGCTCCATCGTCTTCGGCCCGATGATGGCCGAGGTGACGGCCGGGTGCTCGGTGACGAACCCGAGCGCCAGGTGGGTCAGCGAGAGCCCGGCGTCATCGGCGATCTTCGTGAGCCGCTCGACCGCGGCGAAGCGGTCGGGCGTGCTCGGGTCGTTGCCGAGCCGGTCGCCGCGGGCGAACCGGGAGCCGGCGGGCGCCTGCTCCCCGCGCCGGTACTTGCCCGTCAGCCACCCGCCGGCCAGCGGGCTCCACGGGATGACGCCCATGCCGTGCCGCAGCGCCGCGGGCAGCACGTCCGTCTCGATCGCACGCGCGAAGACCGAGTACTGCGGCTGCTCGCACACGAAGCGCTCGGTGTTCCGCCGGGCGGCGGCCCACTGCGCCTCGACGATCCAGTCGGCCGGGAACGACGACGACCCCAGGTAGAGCACCTTGCCCTGGCGGACGAGGTCGTCCAGGGCGCCGAGGGTCTCCTCAAGGTCGGTGTTCCAGTCGTGCCGGTGCATCTGGTAGAGGTCGATGCGGTCGGTCCCCAGCCTGCGGAGGCTGTCCTCCACGGCCCGGACGATCCACCGGCGCGACCCGCCCCGCATGTTGCGGTCCTCGCCCATCGGGTTGAAGAACTTGGTGGCGAGGACGATGTCGTCCCGCCGCCCCTTGATCGCGCGGCCCACGATCTCCTCGCTCCTGCCGCCCGAGTAGATGTCCGCGGTGTCGATGAAGTTGACGCCCGCTTCCAAGGCCCGGTGGACGATGCGCTCGCACTCGTCGTAGTCGGCGTTCCCGATGGTCCCGAACATCATGGCTCCGAGACACCGCGTGCTGACCTTGACACCGGTCCGCCCGAGCCTGCGGTACTCCATACTGATGAGCTCCCTTCCCGACTGTTCCCCCGAACGCTAGAAGCTGGAGCCCACTCAAGGTCAACCCCGGAGAATCCGCGAGGACCCGTCAACCCGTCCCGCGAAGCCGCTCAAGGGTACGGACGGTCTGCGCTATCTGCGGATGCCCCTCGGCGAGCACCCGCCGCCGGTCAGAGAGCACCTGCTGGAGCAGTGGCTCGGCCTCGTGGCGGCGGCCTTGGGCGGTGAGCGTCCGGGCCATCCAGTACCGGGTGGTCAGAGTGTGCGGATGGTTGACGCCCAATACCCTGACCCGCCGATCCAAGACTCGCCGGAGGAGGTCTTCCGCTTCCCGGTGACGTCCTTGGGCATGCACCATGCGGGCGATCCAGTGCGATGTCGTCAGGGTGTCGGGGTGGTCGACCCCCAATGACTCCTCTTCGAGCGACCGGACCTCCCGATAGGCCCGCTCCGCCTCGTCGAACCTGCCCTGCGCGGAGGCCATTCTCGCGATGGCATAACGGATGGTGAGGGCGTCGGGCTGGTCGGGGCCGAGCACGCGCTCCTCGACTGCGAGGACCTCCCGGTAAACCGTCTTCGATTCCTGGTGCTCCGAATGATCCCCGAAGGGGGCGATGCCATGTTCTTCGGAACTCCTCAGCAACGAGCGGTAGAGAGCCTCGGCTTCGCCGTAACGACCCTGCTCGCTCGCCATGCGGGCGATGCCGAACCGGGCCCTGAGGGTCTCGGGGTGATCCGGGCCCATGGCGCGCTGGCCGATGAGCATGATCTCCCGGTAGGTCTCCTCCGCTTCGCGGTACCTGCCCTGCGCAGCGGCCATGCGGGCAAGGCCGTAGCGGGCGTTGAGGGTGTCCGGATGGTCGGTCCCGAGAACCCGTTCCCGTTGCGTGAGGACTTCTTTGAAGCCGCTCTCCGCCTCTTCGTAGAGACCTTGACCAGCCGCCATGCGGGCAAGGCCGTACCGGGCGTTCAGGGTGTCGTTGTGCTCGGCGCCGAGACTCCGGTCCCGGACCGCCAGTACTTCGGCGTAGACGGCTTTCGCCTGCGGATACGCACCCGTCGCGGCCAGATGGCGCGCGCTCATGTAGGCGGCCTGCGCCGCGTCCTGCCGGGCCTGCGAATCGGATTCCGGCAAAGCCTTGATGGTGACGAGCACATGCAGGCAATGAGGAACCAGCATCTGCCATAAATGCCACTTGGCCGGATCCTCCGGCAGTCCCGTCTTCTTTCCGTGCGCCGCCCCCACGAGCAGCTTCGCCGCCGTGGCGAGATAGCGGGCGCCATGCTCAGCAGGGCGGCTGACGTCCCTGACCAGGGGATGCAGCCGGAGAGCGGGGATGTCGTCCGTTGTCCGGGCGGTCATCAGGTCGAGCAGTCCCGTGTCGTTGAGCGCGAGCAGCGATTCCCATGCCTCTGCCCCCGTCAAGGAGCTCGGGAAGAGTGAGGAGTCGGCGAGCGTCGCGGGCGCGAGGAGCATCTCGTGCGGCACCGGCGCGTCCGCGAAACAGGACAGCAGGCTGATCAGCGCGCGCACGGGGCCGATGCCTCTGCGCTCCAGCAGCTCCAAGGACAGGCCCCACGTCCGTCCGAGCATCTGCCGCGCCTCGCGGTCGGACACCGGGATCTGCTGGGACGGAAACTCCAGCCCCAGGAGTCCCTTCTCGACGGCGGCCTCGTACTCCCCGAAGGTCAGCGCACGGTCCGGATCGGTGAAGATGCTCGGCATCCGCTGGGACTGTGCCAGGTAGGAGCCGGCGAGCCGCAGCGCCAGCGGAAGGCCACCCAGCCGCCGCGAGAGGGCCTCGGCCTCCGCCTGGGTTCCGGCGCGGGGGCTCGCCTTGTCGAGCAGGACGCGGGCGCCCTCGGCGGGTGACAGCATTCCGACCGGGTGGAGTCGGCACCAGCGGCCCCAGTCCAGTGTCCGGCCGTGTCGGCTCGTGACGATCGCCTTGCCCCGGGGGTTTTCGATCGGCCGCAACCAGCCGGTGCCGTCCCGCAGCGGTGCCTCGCCTATCGTCAGGACGTCGAGGTCGTCGGTGTTGTCGAAGACGAGCAGCCACGGGGACTCACGGTCGGCGAGGCGTTGCCACAGTAGGTCAGCGATGTCGCGGTGCCCGACCTCCGCCCGGCTCAGGCCGAGTCGCCTTGCGAGGTTGAGCATGCCCATGGTGACTCTGTCCGCGTCCGTGGCGGGGATCCACCAGACCTCGCACTGCTCCTCCTGGGCGCGGCAGGCCGCCTCAAGTGCGACGCTCGACTTCCCGGCGCCGCCGAGCCCGTACAGGACGTGCACACCGGATCGTGCGGCCAGCAGTTCGGTGATCAGTTCGTCACGGCCACGCAGGGGGCGGTCTTCGTACCGGCGTCCGGTGGGCACGGCGATCGTGGAGACGACTTCGGCGAAGGCGGGTGGACCGGCGAACTTGTTGATCTGGATGCCCGTGTTCAGGACCGCTTGCTGAAGCCTCGGTCCGCCGGGGGTGCTCTGGTTCAGCCAGGTCCGCAGTTCGGCTTCGGCCTCCGGGTCCGATTCCAGAATGCCGATGAGGTGCGCGTGCCAGATCGTCGCCTGTTCCTGTATCGCCTGTTCGAGGTCCGATTCGGGGAGGGACGCCAGTTCGGCCCGGGCGGACTCCAGCCGCCTCTCCACGTCTGTCACCTCGTCGGGGGCTCCTCGGCCCAGCAGCCGTGCCAGCCGTCCTTTCGTGGTCTCCCAGCCGTCGCTGACCATCGCCTGGACGACGGCGGCGCCACCGGCTCCTGCCAGGGCGCCGGCGGCCTCTGACAACATCTCCTTCACCACCCGGGGGATATGGCCTCTTCTGGTCGTTCAAAATTCCCATGGGCAGCATTGATCAACCCTTCGCGGGTGTTGCCGGTTCCGGCCGCGACGGCAGTTGCCGGTGGGTCTGCCGTGGCAGGAGCGAGGCCGCCGCCGTCCGAGGTAGGGCGGGTACGGGGTTCGGCATGGTTGGGGAAAAGTCTTTCCAATCGTTGTGCGGCGGGGGGGTTCGCAAATCGGGCAATTGCCTCGGAATTGTGGGCTGCGTGTTCGGTGGAGTGGGGCGGGTCCCGCGCTTTCAACGCCGTTGCCGCGTGATTCCAGCGGGGTGAGCCTCCCTGGTCGGATGCGGGTTTTGCCAAGTTCGGGTCATTGTTCTCGTGGCTTTCCCGGGGGTGTTTCGGGGCGTCTTCGCCGGGCAGTGCGAATTGATGATGATCTCCACCGGGCGGGTGGAAGCGATGGTGAGCTTCGAGGGGATGAGAAGACCATGATCGAGGGTCCGTCATGAGCACGCTGCCGGAACTGGGCCTCGACCTGCTCGGCATCGAGGCGGAGACGTTCGCGGCGACGCCGACGCTGAACCTGCGGGTCGGCCTGCGGCGGCTGGACGGCGGGGCCGTCCAGTGCGTCCTGCTCACCACGACCGTCACGATCGCGGCGGCGCGCCGCTCCTACGACGACGCCGAGCGGGAGCGGCTCGCCGGCGTGTTCGGCGAGCCGGACGTGTGGGACAGGTCGCTGCACGGCCTGACGTGGGGGCGCATCGGCGCGACCGTGCCGACGTTCCGCGGTGCCGCGGAGGTGACGCTCGCGCTGGCGTGCGGGCACGACATGCAGGTCGCGGCCGACCGGTACCTGCACGCGCTCCGCGGCGGCGACGTGCCGCTCGACCTCACCTTCAACGGCACGGTGTTCTATCCGGGCGAGGACGGGCGGCTGCGCACCGGCCAGATCCCGTGGCACCACGAGGCCACCGGGCGCCTCCCCGTCCAGACGTGGCGGGACCTGATGGACCGCTACTACGGGTCCGCCCGCTGGCTCCGCCTGGACGACGACTGCTTCGGCCGCCTGGCCGCCTACCGGGCGCGGCGGGCGCACTCGTCCTTCGACGACACGGTCGACGAGCTCCTCCGCCGCGCGGAGATGCTGCGGGACGACCGGGATTTGCGCGAGGAGGAAGAGTGGACCGCGTAAGGGCGATCGCCGACGTGGTCCTCTACGAGGGCCATCGGCTCTGGCCCTCCCGGCGTTCCGCGCCGGGGAAGGGGCGGAGGTGGACGGTCGGCGGCGTCTACCCGCGTCCGTACGCGGATCTGGCCGGTGACCCCTGGACGGTCTGCGCCGAGTTCCTCATGGAGGGCTCGCCCGAAGCGGACGTCGAGGTCACGCTCCGGTTCCTGCACGCGGTGCACCGCCAGGCCATGGACGGCGGCGTCCCGGTGGACGAGGTCAGCGCCGGGGGCGCGACCCACGAGACCCGCCAGGAGGCGCGCGAGCGCGAGATCACCAGCGGCCGGGTCTCCGTGGCGCGGCTCCTGCGCTCGCCCGTGCGGGTCCCGGTCGCGGTCGCGGCCGGCACCGACGAGGAGGAGCTCGGCGGCGGGGCCCGGTTCACGCGCCTGTGGCACCGGGTGGACGGGACGGTCGAGATCTCCGCGGCCGAGGCCGGGGACGGCGTCGTCCGGCTGCGGATCGAGGTCGGCAACACCGGGCGCGGCGAAGACCGCGACGAGGCCGTCCACGCGGGCATGATGTGCGCCCACGTGGTCGCGCGGGCGCGCGGCGGGGCGTTCGTCTCGCCGGGCGATCCGCCCGAGCGGCTGGCCGGGGCCGCGGCGGAGTGCGCGAGCGACGGGCTGTGGCCGGTGCTCGCGGGCGCGCCGGGCTGCTACGACACGGTCCTCGCCGCCCCGGTCGTCCTCTACGACTGGCCGCAGGTCGCCCCGGAGGGCTCCCCGTTCGACGGCGGCGAGGCCGGGCGGCTGCTCGTCCTCGGCGTGCTCAGCCTCAGCGAGGAGGAGCGGCGGGAGATGGCGGCGGCCGACCCGCGGGTGGCGGAGTTCCTGGAGCGCTGCGCCGCCGGTGAGGCGCTCACGGGAAGGGACGCCCGGTGACGCGGTCCCGCCCCGTGCTCGTTGCCGGCATCGGGAACGTGTTCAACGGCGACGGCGGTTTCGGCGTGGAGGTCGCGCGGCGGCTCCGGACGCGGCCGCTGCCGCAGGGCGTGGACGTCACCGACTTCGGCATCCGGAGCACCGACCTCATGCACGCGCTCGGCGCGGGCTACCGGACGGTCGTCCTGGTCGAGGCGACGGCGCGCGGCCTCGTGCCCGGCACCGTCTCGCTCGTCGAGCCCGGCGGCGGCTTCGGCGGCGCCGCGCACCCGCTCGACCCGGTGCGGCTGGCCAGGGAGAACGGCAGGGTCCCGGCCCGGACCCTGCTCGTCGCGTGTGAGCCTTCGGAGCGGGCCGCGCACCCCCCGTGGGAGATGACGCTCAGCCGGCCGGTCGCCGCCGCCGTGGCCGAGGCCGTCCGGCTGGTCGAGATGCTCGTCGCCCGGGAGACCGGGCGGCTGCTCGCCGGGACACCCGGGTGAGCGACCGAAGGGGGAGAGGTATGCGGAAGGGAATGCGCATCGGCCCGGACGCGCTCCGGACGATCATCGCGCTGTTCGTGCTCGCGGTGCTCGCCGGGCTCGTCCGGGACACACCGGCCCTGCGCCGGTACCTGAAGTCCGGAACGATGTGAGCGGACACCGATGACCGAGACAGTCACGGAGGTGTTCCGGCGCCGCGCCGAGCCCGGCGCCGCGCTCGCCGGGGAGGCCGGGACCATCGCCGCCGCCTGCCACGCGATGGCGGCGCGGTTCCACCGCGGCGGCCGGCTGTTCACGTTCGGGACCGGCGGCGCCGCCACCGACGCCCAGCACGTGGCGGTCGAGTTCGTCCACCCGGTGATCGTGGGGAAGCGGGCGCTGCCCGCGCTGTCGCTCACCGGGGACGTCGCGACCCTCACCGGCGTCGGCGCGGGCGCCGGCTTCGACGAGATCTTCGCGCACCAGCTCCGCTGCTTCGGCGGCCCGGACGACATGGCGCTCGGCATCTCGCCGGACGGCCGGTGCGGGAGCGTCCGGCGCGGGCTGGCGACCGCCCGCGACCTCGGGATGCTCACGGTCGCGCTGGCGGGCGGCGCCGGCGGCGCGCTCGCCGGGGCGGCCGACCACCTGGTCACGGTGCCGTCCGCCGACCCGCGCGTCGTGAAGGAAGTGCACGTCACGGCCTACCACGTGCTCTGGGAACTGGTCCACGTGTTCCTGGAGCAGCCGGACGTGCTGAGCGGGGAGGACGGCACGTGACGGCGTCCGAGGCGGGCGGGAACTGCGCCGGCGACCACTGCGTGACCTGCTCGGACGAGGCCGTCCCCGTGCGGATCCTGCGCGTCGGGGACGACGGCCTCGCGGAGGTCGACACCGGGGACGGGCGGGTCGAGCAGGTCAGCGTGGCGCTGGTGGACGCCGTGGCCGGCGACACCGTCCTCGTCCACGCCAAAGAGGCCATCGGAGTCGTGAGTTGACTTCCTCCGCCCGCCTAAAGACGGGGGATTCCTTCCCTTGCGGGGTGGGTTTCCTGCTTCGTCGCCGTCTGCCCGCTCGGCTTGCGCCGTTTGGGTCTTACGTCGGCTCCACAGGCGGACACCGCCAGCCCGGCGGCCAGAACGTTGCGCGCTGCGTTGACGTCGCGGTCATGGACCGCGCCGCAACCGCAACGCCATTCCCTCACCTTGAGGGGCATCGCCTCAGCGATGGTCCCGCAGCGCCCGCACAACTTGGAAGAGGGGAACCAGCGGTCGATCACGATGAGTTCGCGGCCGTACCAGTCGGCCTTGTACTCCAGCATCGTCCGCAGATCCCGCCACGCCGCATCGGAGATCGCGCGGGCGAGGCAGTGGTTGCGGACCATGCCCGCGACGTTCAGGTCCTCGATCACGACCACTTGGTTCTCGTGGAGGAGCCGAGTCGACAACTTGTGCAGGAAGTCCCGCCTGCGGTCGGTGATGCGGGCGTGGATCCGCGCGACGCGCTGCCGGGCCTTGTCGCGATTCTTCGAGCCCTTGGCCTTGCGTGCCAGGTCCTTCTGCGCCTTGGCCAGGCGTTCCCGATCGGCCCGCTCGTGCCGGGGGTTGGTGACCTTCTCCCCGGTGGACAGGGTCACCAGCGAGGTGACTCCGGCGTCCACCCCCACGGCCGCCTTCACCGGGTCCAGGCGGGTGATGGTGTCCTCGCACAAGATCGAGCAGAACCAGCGCCCCGCACCGTCCCGGGAGACGGTGACCGTGGACGGCTCGGCGCCCTCCGGCAGGGGCCGGGACCACACGATCGCCAGCGGCCCGGACATCTTCGCCAGCGTCAGGCGTCCGTCCCGCCAAGTGAACGCGCTGCGGGTGTACTCCGCCGAGGCGCGGGACTTCTTCCGCGACTTGAACCGGGGATAGGCCGCGCGTTTGTCGAAGAAGTTGGTGAACGCGGTTTGCAGGTGCCGAAGCGCCTGCTGCAGCGGCACCGAGGACACCTGCGACAGGAACCCCAGTTCCTCGGTGCGCTTCCATGCCGTGAGCCACGCCGACGTTTCCACGTAGGACGTGCGGCGTCGCTCCTGATACCAGGCGCGGGTGCGTTGGGCCAGCGCCCGGTTGTACACCAGCCGGACGCAGCCGAACGTGCGAGACAGTTCCGCCGCCTGCTCGCCCGTGGGATAGAAGCGATACCGGAACGCCCGCTTCACCTGCCGCGCCATGCCTCACACCCTACCGTGATCGCGGCCAAGAATCGCACATCCGTTCGAAGTTGCGGCATGGTGCCGCGTTTCCTCCCCTGCCTGAAGACAGGGGCATCCACGCTCAAGGAGCACCGATGACCGGCATGCAGCAGCTCTACCCGTTTCTGTACGCGGGTGGTCCCGGGCTGGACGACCTCATGGCCGGCGTCCGCCGCTCGACCGCCGAGAAGGCGGCCGACATCGCCCGGCTGCGCGAGACCGTCCTGGAGGAGTACGGGGAGGCCCTCGCGATCTGCGCCGCCCGGATGGCGGACGCGTTCCGCTCCGGCGGGCGGCTCTTCACGTTCGGCAACGGCGGCAGCTCGACCGACGCGCAGGACGTCGCCGCGCTGTTCCTCAACCCGGGCGACGCCGGGCGGCCGCTGCCCGCGCTGGCCCTCACGACCGATGTCGCGGTGGTGACCGCGCTGTCCAACGACATCGGCTTCGAGGTGGTGTTCGCGCGGCAGCTCGCCGCGTTCGGGCGGCCGGGCGACATCGCGCTCGCGCTGTCCACCAGCGGGAACTCCGACAACCTGATCGCCGCGCTGCGGGAGGCGGGGCGGCGCGGCATGCTCACCGTCGGCCTCGCCGGATACACCGGCGGCCAGATGGCCGAGGAGCCCGCGTTCTCCGCCGCCGGACGGCACCACCTGTTCGTGGTGCCGTCGTCGTCCGTCCACCGCATCCAGGAGGCGCAGACGACGATCTACCACGCCCTGTGGGAACTGACGCAGCGGGAACTGACGCACGCGGAACCGGACCGGGAGGCCCGCTGATGTGCCTGGCGATACCTGGCGAGATCGTGGAGATCATGGCGGACCGCCCGCTGGCGACGGTCGACGTCACCGGCGTCCGGCGCTCCGTCAACATCGGCCTGCTCGACCGGGAGGCGCTCGCCGCCGGCGACTGGGTCCTCATCCA
Organism: Actinomadura sp. 6K520; assembly: GCF_004349245.1. Lineage (GTDB taxonomy): Bacteria > Actinomycetota > Actinomycetes > Streptosporangiales > Streptosporangiaceae > Spirillospora. Next base: position 13,818 of record NZ_SMLC01000133.1, read on the forward strand.
TGTCGGCTTCGCCATGTCGAAGATCGACGAGGCGGAGGCGCAGGCCACGCTGCGGATGCTCGAAGGGCTCGGTGAAGCCTACGACGACGAGATCGACGCACTGCGGGAATCGAGGATCGACTGATGCGCTTCGTCGACGAGTACCGGGACGCGGACAAGGCGCGGACCCTCGCGGCCTCCATCGCGTCCCTGTGCGAGCCAGGCCGCCAGTACAAGTTCATGGAGGTGTGCGGGGGGCACACCCACACCATCTACAAGCACGGGCTGGAGGACTACCTGCCCGAGAACATCTCGCTCGTGCACGGCCCAGGGTGCCCCGTGTGCGTGATCCCGATGGGACGGGTGGACGACGCCATCCACATCGCGTCCCAGCCGGACGTCATCATGACGTCCTTCGGGGACATGATGCGGGTGCCGGGCGGGGACGGCTCCTTCTTCGACGCCAAGGCCGCCGGGGCCGACATCCGGATGGTGTACTCGCCGCTGGACGCGCTGAAGATCGCCCAGCGGAACCCTGACCGGCGCGTCGTCTTCATGGGGATCGGGTTCGAGACGACCGCGCCGTCCACCGCGATGACGGTGCTGCGCGCGGCGGCCCAGGGCATCGGCAACTTCTCGGTCTTCAACAACCACGTGACGATCCTCCCGGCGATCAAGGCGATCCTCGACTCGCCGGACCTGCGGCTCGACGGCTTCATCGGCCCCGGCCACGTGTCGACGGTCATCGGCTGCCGCCCGTACTCGTTCATCACCGGCGACTACGGGAAACCGCTGGTCGTCGCGGGCTTCGAACCGCTCGACCTGCTCCAGTCGGTGCACATGCTGCTGGCCCAGCTCGCGTCGGGACGCTCCGAGGTCGAGAACCAGTACGGCCGGGTCGTCCCGTGGGACGGCAACGCCAAGGCGCTTGAGGTCATCGGGCGGACGATGGAGCCGCGCCCCTACTTCGAGTGGCGCGGCCTCGGTTTCATCTCGCACTCCGCGCTCCGCTTCCGGGACGAGTACGCGGCCTACGACGCCGAGAGCATCTTCGACATCCCGGGCGGCCGGGTCGCCGATCCGAAGGCGTGCCAGTGCGGCGAGGTGCTGAAGGGCGTCCTCAAGCCGTGGGAGTGCAAGGTCTTCGGGACGGCCTGCACCCCGGAGACGCCCATCGGCACCTGCATGGTCTCCTCCGAGGGCGCCTGCGCCGCGTACTACAACTTCGGCCGCTTCACCCGCGAGCGCGTCAAGGAGGCGACCCGGTGACCGGACGAGACACGGTGCAGGGCGGCGGCACGGTGCAGGGCGGCGGCGCGGCGAAGGCGGGCGGCTCGGTGACGATCCGCGAGGAGCAGGTCCTCGAACGCATCGACCGCGCCCGCTCCCGCAAGGCCCGCCTCCGCGAGGACACCATCACGCTCGCGCACGGCTCCGGCGGCAAGGCCACCCACACCCTGATCGAGGCCGTCTTCCGCGAGGCGTTCGGCAACCCGCACCTGGACCGCCTGGACGACTCCGCCCACCTCAACGTGAACGGCACCCGGCTCGCCTTCACCACCGACTCCTACGTCGTGTCGCCGCTGTTCTTCCCCGGCGGCGACATCGGTGACCTGGCCGTCAACGGGACCGTCAACGACCTCGCGGTGGCCGGCGCGACGCCGCTGCACCTCTCGGCCGGGTTCATCCTCGAAGAGGGCTTCCCGGTCGCCGACCTGCGCCGCATCACCGAGTCGATGAGCCGGGCGGCCGAGGCCGCCGGCGTCGACATCGTCACGGGCGACACCAAGGTCGTCGAGCGCGGCAAGGCCGACGGCTGCTACATCAACACCGCCGGGGTGGGCCTCGCGCACGCCGCGCCGCACGACGTCCGGCCGGGGGACGCGGTCCTCGTCACCGGCCCGATCGGCGAGCACGGCGTCACGATCATGCTGGCGCGCGGCGAGCTCGACATCGAGGCCGACCTGACGTCCGACACCGCGCCGCTGAACTGCCTGCTCGCCGAGGTCCGCGACGCCTGCCCCGGCGCCGTGCGCCGCATGCGCGACGCCACCCGCGGCGGTGTCGCGACCGTTCTCAACGAACTGGCCGCCGACGCGGGCGCGGCCGTGGTGGTGGACGAGTCCGCCGTCCCCGTGCGGCCCGCCGTCCGCGGTGCCTGCGAGCTGCTCGGCATCGACCCGATGTACGTGGCCTGCGAGGGCCGCGCGGTGATCGTCGTCGGCCCCGAGGCCGCGGACGCCGCCCTGGCCGCCCTGCGCCGCCACCCTCTCGGCGCGGACGCCGCGGTCATCGGCCACGTCCGCGAGGACCCGCCCGGTCTCGTCCTGCTGAAGACCGTCTTCGGCGGGACCCGCATCGTCGACCTGCTGGTAGGCGACCCCCTGCCCCGCATCTGCTGACCGCGTCCTCGCGCGGGACGCGCCAAATGCGCGGGAACCCGTACCTGCTGCGCCCCGTCACACTTCTCATCTGATCACTTTCGTCCTTGTGCGGGTTCTGGCATGAGCCGTGCCGGTCGATCGTGCGCGGGACGTTCGGTAGCCACAGGGGGCGCCATCATGAGAACTGGCCGGCTCAATACCCGCCGGCGGAATCGGCGTGCCAGGATCACCGCGGTCGCGGCCGCCACCGCCGCGGTCGGACTGTTCGGCTCGGGGTGTGCGATACCGAACTTCCCCACCGAATCGCAGCCCACCCGTGAGGTTCCGCCGCCACCGGATCTGTCGACGCCGGAGCTCCGCCAAAGCACGCTGACCGGCAGCTGGCGCGGCACCTACACCTGCCCCCAGGGGCTCATGGAGCTGAACCTCACCCTCGTCCAAAGGTCGAGCGGCACGATCAGCGGCATCTTCCGTTTCTCTCCGGCGGCGGGCAATTCCGAGGGCCGGTCGGGATCGTTCACCATGCGCGGAAATGTCGCCGGCAGTTCACTCGTTCTGCACGGTGACTCCTGGCTCAGCAGGCCGGGCGCCTATGAGATGGTCTCGCTGAGCGCGCGTCTGTCGTCCGCCGACCCCGACCGGATCCACGGCGTCATCCGCAGTCCCGGATGCGGCACGTTCACCGTTCGGCGAAGCTGACCCCGCCGATGTGCGGCGGGATGCCTCCGCCACCGGGGTGGGGCGGCGGAGGCGGCCGGCGGTCCGTCAGCTCAGGTTCTGCTGTCTCACGGACCATTCGGTGCCGCACAGGCCGCAGTCCGGGCCGACGAACATCTGCCCGGCCTGGGCGTCGCCCTTGAGTTGCCACTTGAGCCAGGCGGCGCCGACGCGGCCGAACTCGCCGCCGTTGGGCTGGCCGTAGGTGCCCATGTGGCCGACGTCGAGGTTGCCCATGAACGCGGGCAGGCCGGCCGGGAGCCGGTCCCAGTCGTCCATCGCGTTCTCGTAGGCGATGTCACCGGGGCCGCCGATGAAGTAGCCGATCGGGGCGTGCAGGCGGGCCAGTTGCCAATTGTCGGAGTCGCTGAGCATCCCGCTGTTCCAGATGCCGGTGGTGTCGACCCGGGGGTCGTCCGAGACCTCGTAGGCTTCCAGGCCGCCGCACGACTGCCCCATCACCGCGACCTTGTCGGTGTCGACCTTTCCCCGGTACTTGCTTCCGAAGCGGCCGTTCTCCGCGATGGCCCAGTCGATGGCCTCGGTCAGCATTTCCGGGTCCGTCCTTCCGAACCCGCCCGGCCTGCCGTTGGCGATGACGAGAAAGCCGTGCGAGGCCAGTTCCTTCAGGAAGTTCTCGAACATCGTGCCGTCGGCGGAGCAGGCGCCGTTGCCCCACGCGACGATCGGCAGCCTGATCCCGGACGGGAGGTTCTCGGGCCGGTAGACGGTGTGGCTCCGGAGGCGGAGCGTGGTCTCGTAGTCCGCCGGATAGGGGCCCGTGCCGCCGGGACGGGCCTGCGCGGGAGCCGCCAGGACACCGGTCAGCAGGAGCGGGGCGCACAGGACGATGAGCGCTCTTCGGACGAGCCTCTGCACTGTATTCCTCCTTGCGACGAGGGGCATCGCCCGGAATGTCGCAAGGGGAACCGGCGGTATCAAGGGCCGCGCCGGAAAACTGGCGATTGTACCGATGACGCCGCCCGCCTGGATTGTGCGACGGCACAACGCAGCCCGCAATGTGCCCCCGGAAACCCTATGAGAAAGGCACGCCCGAACTTCCGGGCGTGCCTTTCTTGATGGCCATTCACCGCCATTGGCCGGCGAGGCGCGTCCGGGTCAGGGCTGGAGGACGTACTTCCCGCGCACGCCGCCCTGGGCGACCGTGCGGTGGACGTCGGCGACCTTGTCCAGCGGCACGACCGCGTGCACCCGCACCGGCAGGCGGCCGCTCGCGGCCGCTTCGAGAAGCCCGGCGAGCCGGGCACCGTCAGGCCGCACGTCCACCACGCGGACGGTGATGCCGCGTTCCTCCGCCGGCCCGGCGTTCGGCAGCACGCCGACGAAGACACCGCCGTCGCGGACCAGCACGATGCCCTCGTCCTGGAGCGTGGCGGCGTCCGCGACCGCGTCCCAGCCCGGCGTCGCCTCCGCGGTGAAGGCGGCGCCGAGGCCGCGCACGAACTTCTCGTCCGCGGCGCGGGCCAGCCCCGTCACGCGCCAGCCGCGCTCCCGGGCGAGGACGGCGGCGTTCGCCCCGACCGCCCCCGCGGCCCCGGTCACCAGCAGGCTCCGGCCCTCCCCGTCCCCCAGCAGGTCGACGAGCCGGGCCGCGGCCAGCGCGTTGAGCGGGACCGCCGCCGCCGTGGTCAGGTCGAGCCCTTCGGGGACGGCGGCGAGGTCGCTCACCGGGACGACCAACTGCTCGGCGTAGGTCCCGAAGTCGCGGTCGAAGCCGGGGACGAGCCCCGCGACGCGGCTGCCCACCGGGAACCCGGCGTCCGGACCGGCGGCGACGACGGTCCCGGCGAAGTCCCAGCCGAGCCCGACGTGGCCGGTCCGCCGGATCAGCCCGATCTCGTGGAAGAACCCGGAGACGACCGCCAGGTCGACGGGGTTGACCGCGGCGCCCGCGATCTCCACGCGCACCTCGCGGGGTCCCGGCTCGGTGCCGGGCACGTCGATGATCTCGATCGAGTCGGGACCGCCCGGGGTGCGGATGACGGCCGTACGGAAAGTGGTCGACATTCAAGCCTCCCATGGAGATGTCTGTTCTGGTCCTCCACAATGGAGGGGTAGCTCTCCAACGGGAAGAACGCACCTGGAAGTGCGTAGGTCACCGCGCGGTAGGAAGGAGCGGTCGATGCCGACGAGGACGGCGGCCCAGAAGCGGGCCGAGGCGAAGATGGAGTACGACGCGTTCCTGGCGGAATGTCCCAGTCGCCAGCTCCTCGACCGGATCTCCGACAAGTGGGTCGCGCTGGTCCTGGCCGCGCTCGGCGGCGACGACCCGTACCCCGGGGACGACCGCGTCGGCGAGCCGCGGCCGATGCGCTACTCCGAGCTGTCGCGGCGGCTGGCCGGGGTCAGCCAGAAGATGCTCACCCAGACGCTCCGCTCCCTGGAGCGCGACGGCCTGGTCACCCGCTCGGTGACCCCGACCGTGCCCGTCACGGTCACCTACGAGCTGACCGGCCTCGGGCTGTCGCTCCACGCGGCGATACGCGGCATCAAGATCTGGGCGGAGACGCACATGGGCGAGGTGCTCGCGAACCGCGAGAGGTACGACGCCCCCGCGCAGAACTGACGGTCAGCCGGCCATCGCCGCGAGGCGGCGGGCGAGGCGGGCGGCGGCGTCCCGCAGTTCCGGCGGCTCCAGCACCTCGGCCTCGAAGCCGAGCCGGGCGATGTGCACGGCGAGCCAGTCCAGGTCGTCGCCGCCGACGATGAGCACGCACCACCCGTCGCGGTCGTCCTCGACCCGTCCCACCTGGGGCGGGACCAGTTCCCGCACACGCTCGGACGGGGCGTGCAGCCGCACCCGCGCGAGATGCCGGTACGGCGCCGCGGTCACCGACCGCTGCACGTAGGCGACCGGGTCCGGATGCTCCCGCGGCCGGAAATGCCAGGTCGTCGCCGTCACGTCCCGCATCCGGTCCAGCCGGAAGGTGCGCCAGCCGCCGCGGTCGCCGTCCCAGGCCATCAGGTACCAGCGGCGGGCGGTGGCGACCATCCGCACCGGCTCGACCGTCCGCTCGTGCTCCCCGCCGTCGCGGGCCGCGTACCGGAACCGCACCCGCACGGTGTCGCGGCAGGCCCGCGCGAGCGTCACCAGCACCTCCGCGTCGATCTCGATCCCGGGACCGACGAGGGTCTCGGTGGCGCCGTGCACGGCCCGCACCTCGGCGCGCAGCCGGGGCGGCATCACCTGGTCGAGCTTGCTGAGCGCCCGCAGCGCCGCCTCGCCGGCCCCGGCGACCGTGCCCCCGGACGCCATCCGCAGCGACACCGCCGTCGCGATCGCCTCGTCGTCGTCCAGCAGCAGCGGCGGCAGCCGCGTGCCCGCGCCGAGCCGGTACCCGCCGCCCACC
>NZ_SMLC01000134.1 GCF_004349245.1 Actinomadura sp. 6K520
GTGCGGGGTGGGTCGCTGGCTGGGACGGGGGTTGATGAGACTGGAGTCTCATGTTAGAACGTGTTCTAGATCTGTGGCCAAGCAAGCGCTCAGTTTCAGGGTCTCGTGGCCTCCGAGTTCCCGCCCCGGACGAAGGGTCTTCCGCATGGCACTTGAGACGTCCATCGCCTCGGCCACCCGGCCGTTCCGCGCACCCGAGATCGACATCATCGACCCCGGCGTCTACGAGCGCGGGGGGATCCCGCACCAGCAGTTCGCCTGGCTGCGCGACAACGACCCCGTCCACTGGCACCAGGACCCCAACGACGGCGTGCCGGGGTTCTGGGCGGTGACGCGGCACGAGGACGTCGTGCAGGTCTCGCGCCGCGCCGATCCGTACTCGTCCCGCGAGCGGACGGCGATGTTCGAGGAGTTCACCGACGACGACATCGCCCTGTACGGGCAGATGATGCTGTTCCAGGACCCGCCGGACCACACCCGGCTGCGGGCCATGGTGAACAAGGGGTTCACCCCGCGCATGATCGGCAGGTTGCAGGACCACATCCGGGAAATCTGCCACCGGCTCATAGACGAGGCGGCGCCTTTGGGCGAGTGTGACTTCGTGGAGTACTTCGCCGCGCCGCTGCCGCTCTACACGATCTGCGAGCTGCTCGGCGCGCCGCTGGAGGACCGGAAGAAGATCTTCCACTGGTCCAACAAGCTGGTGGCGTTCAACGACCCCGACTACATCGGGGACCGGACGGAGTCGCAGCTGTGCGCGGCCGAGTTCGCCGGCTGGGCCGGGAAGCTGGCGCGCAGCCGGGAGTCGACGCCGCGCGACGACATCGTGACCAAGCTGCTCACCCCGGACGCGGACGGCTCCCGCATCACCGACGAGGAGTTCCAGCTCTTCGTGATCATGCTGTCGATCGCCGGGAACGAGACGACGCGGACGGCGACGGCGGGCGGCATGCAGGCGTTCTTCGAGCGTCCCGACCAGTGGGAGCGGCTCCAGGCGGACCGGAGCCTGCTGCCCACCGCGGTGGAGGAGATCGTCCGCTGGGTGAGCCCGATCAACCAGTTCCGCCGGACCGCCCTCACCGACGTCGAGCTGGGCGGCAAGCAGATCAGGGCGGGCGACAAGGTCGTGCTGTTCTACGGGTCCGCCAACCGGGACGAGCGGGTGTTCGACGACCCGTTCGAGTTCGATGTGGGCCGCGACCCCAACCCGCACATCGGGTTCGGGGGCGGCGGGCCGCACTTCTGCCTGGGCACCCATCTGGCCAGGATGAACCTGAAGATCATCTTCGAGACGATCCTGGACCGGATGCCCGATATCCGGCCGGCCGGCGAGCCCCGCCGGCTCCGGTCGAACTTCGTGAACGGGCTGAAGGAGCTGCCGGTGCGCTTCACCCCGTCCTGACCCGAGGAGGTACCCGTGAGCGTCACCCCCGACATCGAGCTGGTCGACCCCGGTCCCTACGAGCACGGAGGCGTCCCGCACGGGCAGTTCGCGTGGCTGCGCGAGCACGACCCGGTGCACCGCCACCACGGCGACCCGGACCGGGGGTACCCGCCGTTCTGGGCGGTGACGCGGCACGAGGACGTGGTGCACGTGTCGCGGCACCCCGAGCTGTTCTCCTCGTGGCGGCGGCTGGCGCTGTTCGAGGAACCGGAGGAGGAGGCCCTCCTCCTGCAGCGGATGATGATGCTCAACCAGGACCCGCCCGAGCACTCGCGGAAGCGGAGCATCGTCAACCGGGGCTTCACCCCGCGCGCCATCGCCGTGCTGGAGGAGCACGTCCGGGAGATCTGCCGGAACCTGGTGACCGAGACGCTCGAACGGGGAGCGGAGGCCGACTTCGTCCGGGACCTGGCGGCCCCGCTCCCGCTGTACGTGATCTGCGAGCTGCTCGGCGCCCCGCCGGAGGACCGGGAGAAGATCTTCCACTGGTCCAACACGCTGATCGGCGGGGACGACCCGGATTTCCAGCGGACGCCGGAGGAGGGCCAGGCCGCCGCGACCGAGCTGTACGCGTACGCGAACGTCCTGGCCGCCGACCGGCGCGAGAACCCCCGCGAGGACATCGTCACCAGGCTGCTCCAGCCGGACGCCGACGGGCAGGTGCTGAGCGGCGACGAGTTCGAGCTGTTCGTGATGCTGCTGTCGGTCGCGGGCAACGAGACGACCCGCAACGCGGCAAGCGGCGGGATGCTGGCGCTGCTGGAGCATCCGGAGCAGTGGGAGCGGCTGAAGGCCGACCGCTCCCTCGTCCGGACGGCGGCGGACGAGATCGTCCGCTGGGTCACCCCGGTCAACCTGTTCAAGCGGACGGCCGCCAGGGACACCGAGCTCCGCGGCCGCAGGATCGCGGAGGGCGACAAGGTCGTGGTCTTCTACTCGTCCGCGAACCGCGACGAGGCGGTGTTCGCCGACCCGGACGCCTTCGACGTCGGCCGCGACCCCAACCCGCACCTGGGCTTCGGCGGCGGCGGCCCGCACTTCTGCCTCGGCTCGCACCTTGCCCGACTCGAGCTCAGTGTGCTCTTCGAAACACTTTTGGACGCGGTGCCCAATATTGAACTCAACGGTAACGTTCGGAGGCTAAGGTCTAGTTTCATCAACGGCATCAAGGAGATGCCGGTACGCGTGCGGCCGGCGTCGCCCTGAGTGGCGGGTACCGACTGACGGGAGTGGTGCGTGGGCAGGGGATGGCGTGGGTGAGGCAGGCGAGCCGGGCGGTGCGTCCAGCCCGGACGGTCCGTTGCGGGTCGCCCTGCTCTCGTACCGGAGCAAACCGCACTGCGGCGGGCAAGGCGTCTACCTCCGGCATCTGACCCGGGAACTGGCCGATCTCGGGCACCGGGTCGAGGTGCTCTCCGGCCAGCCCTATCCGGAGCTGGACCGTGCGGAGATCACTCTCACGAAGATCCCCAGCCTGGACCTGTACCGGGACGAGGACCCGTTCCGCATCCCCGCCCTCGGCGAGTTCCGGGACTGGGTGGACGTCCTGGAGTTCGCGCACATGAAGACCGGCGGCTTCCCCGAGCCGCTGACCTTCAGCCTCCGCGCGCTGCGGCTGCTGAGGCGGCGCCGCCGCGACTTCGACATCGTGCACGACAACCAGGTCCTCGGCCTCGGCAACCTCGGCATCGCCCGGCTCGGGCTGCCGCTGGTCACGAGCATCCACCACCCGATCAGCGTCGACCGGCGGATCGAACTGGAGGCGGCGCGCGGCATCAAGCAGAAGCTCGGCAAGCGCCGCTGGTACGGGTTCGTGTCCATGCAGGCGCAGGTGTCGCGGCGGATCGGCCCGGTGCTGACGGTCTCCGACTCGTCCAAGGTCGACATCGTCAAGGACTTCGGGGTCGACCCGCGCGACATCGACATCCTGCCGCTCGGCGTCGACACGCGGATCTTCCACCCGCGCGGCGCGCGCGTCCCCGGCCGCATCGTCGCGATGGCCAGCGCGGACGCGCCGATCAAGGGCGTGGACGTGCTGCTGCGCGCCGTCGCCAAGCTCGCCACCGAGCGCGACGTGCACGTCGTCGTCGTCTCCAAGCCGAAGAAGGACGGCCCGACCGACAAGCTCGTGCGGGACCTGGCCCTCGGCGACCGCGTCCGGTTCGTCAGCGGCATCAGCGACGACGAGCTGGGCGAGCTGCTCGCGTCCGCGGAGATCGCCGTCGTGCCGTCCCGCTACGAGGGCTTCTCGCTGCCGGCCGTGGAGCACATGGCGTCCGGGACGCCGCTGGTCGCCAGCCGCGCCGGCGCGCTGCCCGAGGTGGTCGGCGACGGCGGCGTCCTCGTCCAGCCCGGGGACGTGGAGGAGCTCGCGGCGACGCTGCACCGGCTGCACGACTCCGCCGCGGAGCGCGCCCGCGTCGGCGCGGCGGGCCTGGCCCGCGTCCAGGAGCGTTTCGCGTGGCCGGCCGTGGCGAAGGCCACGGTCGAGCACTACCGCGCCGCCATCACCCAGCAGAACTACCTGCGGCTCGCCGCGGGCAAGGGCAAGGGCTGAGAGACGTCCCTCCGGGCGTTTCCCTGTACGAAAGGAGCACGACCCTGCTGACCGTGGATTTCCAGCGGTTCCGCGTCACCCCCGGAGACCGCGTCCTCGACATGGGATGCGGCGCCGGACGGCACGCCTTCGAGCTGTACCGCCGGGGTGCGCACGTCGTGGCCTTCGACCAGGACGCCGAGGAGCTGTCCGGGGTCGAGAAGATGTTCGGGGCCATGCGCCTCGACGGCGACGTGCCCGAGGACGCGACCGCAGAGACCGTGCAGGGTGACGCGCTCGACCTGCCGTTCCCCGACGACCACTTCGACGCGATCATCGCGTCGGAGGTGCTGGAGCACATCCCCGACGACATGCGGGCGATGCGGGAGCTGCTGCGCGTCCTGCGGCCCGGCGGGAAGCTCGCCGTGACCGTGCCGAGCTGGCTGCCCGAGCGGGTCTGCTGGGCGCTGTCGGAGGACTACCACACCGCGCCCGGCGGGCACGTGCGGATCTACACGCGCGCCGAGCTGGAGGCCAAGCTGAAGTCGGTCGGCTTCAGGGTCGGCGGCCACCACCACGCGCACGGCCTGCACGCGCCGTACTGGTGGATCAAGTGCGCGGTCGGGGTGAACAACGACGGCAACCCGCTCGCCAGGGGCTACCACCAGATCCTGGTGTGGGACATCATGAAGCGGCCGCTCGCGACCCGGCTGGCCGAGCGCGCGCTGAACCCGCTGATCGGCAAGAGCGTGGTCGTCTACCTGGGCAAGCCCGCGGCGCCCGGCACGCCCGCGGCCCCGGCCAAGGAGACCGCGGATGCGGTCTGAGACGGGCCCGCCCTCGGTGCCCGGGGTGCTGTCCGCGGACGACGTCCTCGCGACCGCCCGCAGCATCGCCGCGCAGCAGGAGGCGTCCGGCGCGATCCCCTGGTTCTCGCCGACGGGCGGCGTCCCCGGCCACGTGGACGCCTGGAACCACGTCGAGGCCGCGATGGCGCTGACCGTCGCCGGGCTCGGCGCGGAGGCCAGGCGGGCGTACGAGTGGCTGCGCGACGTCCAGCGGCCGGACGGGTCGTGGCCCGCCAAGTGGGTGCTCGGCGAGGTCACCGAGCCGGGCGGCGAGTCCAACCACGCCGCCTACCTCGCGGTGGGCGTGTGGCACGAGCTGCTGATGACCGGGGACGAGGACTTCGCGCGGCGGATGTGGCCCGCGGTGCGGCGGGCGGTGGAGTTCACGCTCGGCCTGCAGACCCGGCGCGGGGAGATCATCTGGTTGCGGCACGAGAGCGGCGCGGCGTCCGACCACGCGCTGCTGACCGGCTGCTCGTCGATCCACCAGTCGCTGCGGTGCGCGGTCGCGCTCGCCGAGCACCTGGGCGAGCACGAGCCGGAGTGGGAGCTGGCCGCCGACCAGCTCGGGCACGTGGTGGCCGCGCACCCGGAGGCGTTCGCCGACAAGAGCCGCTGGTCGATGGACTGGTACTACCCGGTGCTGGGCGGTCCCGTCCGCGGCGAGGACGCGGCGCGCCGCTTCGACGAGGGCTGGGACACGTTCGTCGTGCCCGGCCTCGGCTGCCGGTGCGTGTCCGACCAGCCGTGGGTGACGGCGGCGGAGACGTGCGAGCTGGTGCTGGCGCTGGACGCCGCGGGCGACCGCGACCGGGCGCTGGAGCTGTTCGCGACCATCCAGCATCTGCGGCACGAGGACGGCTCGTACTGGACGGGCTGGCAGTTCGAGAACCGCCGGCACTTCCCCGGGGACCGCTCCACCTACACGGCCGCCGCGGTGATCCTGGCGGCGGACGCGCTGGCGGACGCCACCCCGGGCGCCCGGCTGTTCAAGGAGGTCGCGGGACGCCCCCTGGGACCGTCCGAGGCGTCCGACCCGCTCGCGTGCGGCTGCGCCCTCGTTTCGGTCGCCAACCCGATGCGCACCAACCTCTGATCGCCTCTTGCGTCGACTTGCGGCGCGTTGTTGTCATGGCAGGCCGGATGACAACGACACGCCACAGGTCAACGCAGCGGGTCCGCGTCGGTGACCCGTTCCAGGATGCGCAGGGAGCCTTCGGCGCGGCGTTCCTCGAACGCGCGGCTCTCCAGTGCCCGCAGGTACAGGTGGTACGGGGCCTGGCCGCCGTCCTTGGGGTCGGGGAAGACGTCGTGTATCGCTAGCGCTCCGCCGACGGCGACGTGCGGCGCCCAGCCTTCGTAGTCGCCTTGCGCGTGCTCCTCGGCGTGGCCGCCGTCGATGAACAGCATCGCCAGCGGGGTCCGCCAGAGGGCCGACACTGTGCGGGACTGCCCGACGATGGCGACGACCTCGTCCTCAAGCCCCGCGTACGCGATCGTCTTCCGGAACGTGGGGAGCGTGTCCATCCGCCCCGTGCTCGGGTCTACGAGGGACGGGTCGTGGTGCTCCCAGCCGGCCTGGTTCTCCTCCGAGCCGTGGTGGTGGTCCACGGTGACCACGATCGTGCCTGCCGCCTTGGCCGCGGCCCCCAGGTAGACGGCGGACTTGCCGCAGTAGGTGCCCACCTCCAGCAGCGGGCCCGTGGCGGCCAGCCGCCTCCCGTAGTCGAGGGCGGTCTCGTACAGCGCGAGGCCCTCGCCGTCCGGCATGAAGCCCTTCGCGTTGCGCGCGGCCCGCAGCATGTCCGCGGGTATCGCGAGGGCCGTCCGGCCGGTCGTGTCCGGGCCGGCGGACGCCTTGCCATCAGTCATCGATCTCCTCCGTCCGCGCACCTTATCCGAGATCGTCCACAATGAGACGGGAGCTTGCTCCCACAGACTGGAACGTGTTCTACTTTCGGGGTGGGTGCGGCAACCCGAACCACGTTCGGTAAGTTGGCGTGAACGCCCGCGTTGGAACGGAGAAGGCCATGCGAGTACGAGTCGATCCTCTGGTGTGCGAGGCGAACGCCGTCTGCGTCGGGCTCGCCCCCGAGGTCTTCGATCTCAACGACGACGACGAGCTGCTGATCCTCAAGCCCGACGTCCCGGCGGAGGAGCAGGACCGCGTCCGCCACGCGGTCCGGTCGTGCCCGAAGGCCGCGCTGACTCTGGAGGAGTAGCCCATGGCACGCGCCGCGGTACTGCATGCGGTCGGCGACGAGGAACTCGATCTTCGTGACGACGTCTCGGCGATCGACCCGGGTCCCGGTCAGGTGAAGGTCAGGATCAGGGCGACGGGAGTCTGCCACTCCGACCTGTCCACCATGAGCGGCGTCCTGCCGACCGCGGCGCCCACCGTCATGGGCCACGAGGGCGCGGGGATCGTCGCGGACGTCGGCGAGGGCGTCACGGGCATCGCGCCCGGCGACCACGTCGTCGTCAACTGGACGCCCGACTGCGGCGAGTGCGCCGACTGCCTGCGCGGCCAGCCGTACCTGTGCATGACGTTCCTGGCGCAGTCGTTCAGCGAGCCCGGCTTCCGGTTCGGTGACGGCACCCCCGCGTTCGGCATGGCGGGCACCGGCACGTGGGCCGAGGAGGTCGTCCTCCCCCGCCGCGGCGTCGTCAAGGTGGCCGAGGACGTCCCGTTCGAGTACGCGGCACTGCTCGGCTGCGGCATCCCCACCGGCGTCGGCGCGGTGTTCAACACCGCACGGGTGACGCCCGGCTCGACGGTCGCGGTGGTCGGCGCCGGCGGCGTCGGCCTCTCGGTGATCCAGGGCGCCCGGATCGCCGGGGCGTCCACCATCGTGGCGATCGACCCGAACGAGGCCAAGCACCCCGCCGCCAAGCGGTTCGGCGCCACGCACACCGCGGCGCCGGACGACCTGGAGGAGACCAAGGCGCTGCTCACCGGCGGCGCCGGGTTCGACTACGCCTTCGAGGTGGTCGGCAGGTCCGCCGCGATCGGCACGGCGTGGAACGCCGCCCGGCGCGGCGGCGACGTCATCGTGGTCGGCGCGGGCGCCGCCGACGACGAGTGGCGCCAGAACGCGTTCGCGCTGCTGTTCGACGGCAAGAGCCTCAAGCCGTCCCTGTACGGCGGCTGCGACCTCAAGCGCGACATCCCGCTGTTCGTCGATCTGTGGCGCGCCGGGAAGCTCGATCTCGACGGCCTCATCAGCCGCCGGATCGGTTTCGGCGAGCTCAACGACGCCGTCCGCGCGCTGACCGACGGAGACGTCATCCGGCAGGTCGTCCTGTTCGACTAGGGTCCCGGCCAGGCCCCGCCCGGCGGGCGGCACGCCGCGCTCCGCCGCACGCGTATCATCCTTGTCGTCCGGTCGGAAACTCCCTAACGATCATGGAGCGCGGGTGGTGCACGGTCTCCGGAGGGCCCTGGCCGCGGCCGTCCTCCTCGCCCCGCTGGCCGCGCCCCCCGCGGCGCACGCGGCGGCGCCCGCCGTCCGGATCCGGGACGTCCAGGGCGCCGCGCACATCTCCCCGCTGAACGGTTCCAGGGTCGCCCGGGTCCCCGGTGTCGTGACCGCGCTGACCGGCAACGGGTTCTGGATGCAGGACCCGCGGCCCGACCGCGGCCACGCCACGTCCGAGGGCGTGTTCGTCTTCACCCGGACGCGGCCGGAGGTGGCGGTCGGCGACGCCGTCCGGGTGGCCGGGAAGGTCGCCGAGTACCGTCCCGGCGGCGCCTCGTCCACCGGCCTCACCCGCACCGAGATCGGCGCGACCGAGACCACCGTCGAGTCGCGCGGCAACCCGCTGCCGCCGCCGGTCGTGGTCGGCCCCGGGGGCCGCCGCCCGCCGGCGCGGGTGATCGACCGCCGGAGCGGCAACGTGGAGCGGGGCGGCGGGTTCGATCCCCGGCGCGACGGCATCGACTTCTACGAGTCCCTCGAAGGGATGCGGATCGAGATCCGCGACGCCGTCGCGGTCGGCCCGTCCCGGCACGGTGAGGTCCCCGTGCTCGCCGCCGAGGGCGCCGGTGCCGGACCGCGGACGAAGCGCGGCGGCATCCTGTTCCGGGACGGCAGCCGGTTCGGCGGCGGCGACGCCAACCCCGAGCGGATCATCCTCGACGACGCCCTCGTCCCGCTGCCGGGCATGCACGTCGGCGACCGGCTCCCCGGCGCGAACCACGGGGTGCTCGACTACGGGTTCGGCGACTACCACCTGCTGCTCACCGCGCCGCCACGCCGCGAACCCGGCGGGCTGCCCCGCGAGACCACCCGCCCGCAGCGGACCGGCGAACTCGCCGTCGCCACCGCCCGGCTGGACGGCCTGCACCCCGGCTCGCCGCCCGCGCGGTTCGCCGCCCTCGCCGCCGACATCGTCACGGGCCTGCGCTCCCCCGACCTCATCGCGGTCACCGAGCTCGGCGACAACAGCGGCCCCGACGACGACGGCATCGTCGCCGCCGACCAGACCGTCGCGCAGCTCGTCACCGCGATCAGCATGGCGGGCGGGCCCGCCTACGACTGGCGGTCGGTGGCGCCGCGCGACAACGCCGACGGCGGCGCGGAGGGCGACAACCGGCGGACGGGGTTCCTGTTCCGCGCCGACCGGGGGCTCGCGTTCGTCGACCGTCCCGATCTCACCGATCCGCTCCCGGACGGGCCGCCCGAGGGCCCCGACCCGGCCGTGACGCCCGTCCGGGCCGTGCGGCGCGGCGGGACGGCCGGGCTGTCGCTGAGCCCCGGCCGGATCACGCCCGGCCACGCCGCGTGGTCCGGCACCCGCAAGCCCGTCGCCGGGGAGCTCACCTGGCAGGGCCGGCGCCTCATCGTGATCGCGAACCAGTGGTTCCCGCGGACGGCCGACGACGAGCCGCTGTTCGGCCGGAACCAGCCGCCGGAGCGGCCCAGCCGGTGGCGCCGCGACGCCCAGGCCCGCGTGGTGGCCGACTTCGTGCGGTCGGTCCGGAAGGTGGACGCGAACGCCCGCGTCATCGTCGCGGGCGAGCTCAACGACGGCGAGGACTCCATTCCGGTCAACACCCTCGTCGCGCGCACCGGCCTCACCGACCTCCCGGCGCGCCTGCCCGCGGCCGACCGGTACACGGCGGTGTCCGGCGGGAACTCCGAGGTCCTCGACCACATCCTGCTGAGCCCGTCCCTGCGGCGGCACAGGCACGAGTTCGACGTGGTGCACCGCACCGCCGAGTTCGCCGGCCGCGACGACGGCCGCGATCCCACGATCGTCCGCATCGCCATGCCCGGGAAGTGACACCCGCCCAATTTGGGCGGTGCCAAAAATATCGTCAGCGGACGACCCGAATACCGCCGGTGTTTTTCTTCGCCCCTGTGGGGGACCGGTCGATCGTCAGACCCCCACCCGTGAGGAGACGCCTTACATGGCGACCCGATACCGGCCCACCATCAGTCTGCTCGGCCTCATCTACATCATCATCGGCATATTCATCGCCTGGGACCGCGGCTACATCGACGAGAGCCTGCTCCGCCGCGTCGTCAGCGCGTTGCTGGCCATATTCCTCTGGGTCCTGGTCCTGCTGGGCGTCGACCTCCACATCGACGTCTGACCCCCGGTCCGGGCCGCGGGCCGTCCCGAGCCCCCGCCAAGGGACGGCCCGTGTCCTCCACGACAGATGCACCTCGCGCCCGCGGTCATGGACCGCGCGGCGCGGCGGGGTTACGTTCCGCCCATGACGACGAAGAACTGCAGTTGCGGACATGGCGGCGGATGCTCGTGCCCGAAGGGCTGCTCCTGCGGCTGCAACGGCTGACGCCCCCTACTCCGGCACCGGGGCCTTCCACAGGAGGGGGGTTTCGGTGTGCGCGTCGGCGGTGACGCCGGTGGCCAGCACGGACGAACCCGCCGTGGTCAGGGCGGTGAGCCGCTGCTCACCCGCACCCGCCAGGCCGGGGACCCGGAGGCGGTGCCACGTGACGCCGTCCGCGGACGTCAGGACCGCCGCGTCGTGGCGGGACGTGCTCGCGGCCACGACGAACCCGCCGGGCGTCGCCGTGATCGCGGTGGCGTTGAGGTCGCCGCCGAGGCCGTGCGCGGCCCAGGTCGCGCCGCCGTCGGCGGAGACCAGCGGAGCGCCGTCCGTGCCGGTCGCCACCAGGACGTCGCCGTGGGCGGCGACGCCGGTGAGCGGCCCGCTGGCGAGACCGCCCGGCAGCTCGGCGGCCGTCCACTTCGCGCCGTCGGGGGACGTCCACACGGCCGGTGCCCGCCCCTTGCCGCCGACCGCCACGTACTTCCCGGCGGTGACCGTCACCTCGGCCGGGGCGCCGTCGACATCGGTGCGCCGCCAGGACCCGAGGTCGGCCGAACGCCAGATCGCGCCCGTCGCCACCGCCACGTAGCCGGCGGGGCCGGCCGCGGCGGCCACGGGCGGCGGGCCGGCGGGGAACGCGGCCTTCTCCCAGGCGACCCCGTCCTGCGACGTCATCGCCAGGGGGCCCGGGGAGCCGCCGGATGTGCGGCCCACCGCGAGCCATCCCGCGGCGCCCTCGACGACGTCCGAGAGCGATCCGCCGGCGCCGGGGAACCGTGCGCGCTGCCACGCGTGGCCGTCCGGGGAAGTCCAGATCGCCGCCGCGCCGTTGCTGCTGCCCACCGCGACCGAGCGGCCCGGTGTCCCCGCGAGGGACCGGACGGCGCGTTCCGGGCGCACCGCCCCCGGCACGGTGCGCAGGTCCACGCCGTGCAGGTAGGCGTCGTCACCCTCGCTCCCGGCGATCGCGACCGCGCCGCCCGAGGCGACCGTCAGCCCGCTGCTCTCCACGGGCCCGGCCACGGTGCCGTCCGCCTTCCAGGTGCGCCCGTCGTCGGTGCGCAGGATCCGGTACGCGCCCTCCGCGCCCTGCACGAGGACCGCCAGGCCGTGCGGCGTCCCGCCGAACCGCTCGATGCCCGCCCCTCCGAACCGGCTCACGGCCCGCCATTCCCGGCCGTCCGCCGAGGTGAACAGGAGCCCGAACCGCGTCGTCCTGCGCTTGTTCCCCCGGCCGGACGTGTGCCTGCCCTCCCGGACGGTCGCGAACCCGCCGGGGCCGAAGGTGAGGCCCTTCGTCGGCCCGTAGGAGCCGTGCCCCTGCGGGATGTTCACGCGGGCCCACGTCCGCCCGCCGTCCGTGGACCGCCACACGCCGTGGCTCGGGACGGTGCGCGTGACCTTCCGCCGGCCCCGCTTCACGGTGATCTTCCGCGGATAGGTGCCGTGGCCCACGAGGACGCTCCCGGACGACGCCACGCGGTCGAAGCCGGTGATCCCCTCGATGCCCTCGATGCGCTGCCATCTGCTCCCGTCCGGGGAGATCCAGGCGACGGCGCGGCCGTCCGCGCCGCCCACGGCCGCGAACCCGGTCGCGGTGCGGGCGACGCCGCGCACGTCGTCGGACGGCTTGAACACGGCGCCGAGATCGTGCCTGGTCCAGGTCTGCGCGTTCTCGCTCGTCCACGCCACCGTGCCGCCGCCGGACGAGCGGCCGAGCGCCACCCACCCGCGGTCTCCGGCGGTGACCATGTCCGGGCTGTCGCCGGCCGGTGCCATCGACCCGTCGGCGGTGCGGAGCCGCGCCAGCGACCACGTCCGCCCGGCGTCGACGGAGAAGAGGAACCGGCTCCGCTCCCGCCCCGGGACACCGTCGCCCTCGGTGCCCACGGCGACGAGCGTTCCGCCCGCGGAGGTGACGGCGGCGAGGTCCTGGACGAGCCCGTCGGTCTCGGCGGCCGGGTCGGGCGCGAACAGCGCGTCCGCCGCCACCGGCCCCGGGACGCCCGGCCCGTCCGATTCGCTCTCCCCCTGCGTCACCGTGAAGATCGCACCGCCCGCGACCACCACGAGCCCGGTCGCGACCGCCAGCCGCGAGCGCAGCGCCCGCGGCGCCGGCCCCTTCCGCGCCGCCGCCAGCCCCGGCCCGGCCACCAGCACGTCCGCGGGGTCGGGCGCGGCCTTCCTGCCCGCCTTCTTCTTCCCGGCGGCCTTCCCGCCCGCGGGCTTGGAGGCGGGCTTCTCGGACGCGGGCTTCTTGGAGGCGGGCTTCTTCCCGGCGGGCTTCTTCGAGGCGGGCTTGTCGGACGCGGCCTCGTCGGGCCGGGTCTCCGCGGCGGCGGGCTCCGCGGGGGGCGGCTCCGCCGCCTCTCGCGTGCGCCGCTCGCGAGGCGGGGCGCCGTGCCCCCACTTCAGCCCGGCGGCGCGCCACGCCTCGTACGCGCGCTGCCAGGGCGACAGCGTGGCCGGCATGTCGGCGAGATCACCGGCCACGCCGAACGTCAGCCGCCGGCGGACCTGGCGGGAGCCGCCCGCCTCCTGCTCGGCCGTCCGCCGGGCCTCGTCCTGCTCCGGGGTCCTCGCCGTCACACGCGCTCCTTCACGGTCCTGTCGGACCACCATCAAATCGCGCCACGCCACCGTCTGTACGGACATCCGCGTGAACGGCGGCCGATGGGCCGCGGGAGCGTTCTATCACTTCAGGAGCGTCGTAGCCGATCTTTCGCTTCGATCGTTCCCTTGTAGGCATAACCCCGGATATGTACGACAGGTGCCCCCGCGGGCGGGACCCCGTGGACCTCGGCGGAGACCCCCACACCGTCCGTCTCCACGCGGACACCCGGGGGCACGATGATCTCCACCGCGGACTTGTAGGCCAGCACCCGCAGCGCGGTGACGGACCCCTCCAGTTCGGCGGCGCGCAGGTCGAGCAGCGCCGTGCCCTTGTAGACGACGGTGGTGAACCGTTCGGGCAGCCGCCAGCGCCCGGCGCGCGTGACCGAGTTCTTGTAGGCGACCTGGAAGCGTCCCGCCGGACCGGCGCACTCCGCATCCGCCCGGCCCGATCCGGTGGGCAGGTCGGCGGCCACGGCCCCGAGTTCGGTGTGGGTGCGCGCCGCGAGCGTCAGGTCGATGCGCTCGTCGAGTTCGGCCTCGGTCAGGCGGCCTTCGGCGAAGGCTTCGTGCAGCCGGACGAGCATCTCGTCACGGTCACGGTCCGAGGCGCGCAGCGCGGGAACGGTCAGGGGTTGCTGCTCGACGCTCATCGCATCTCTCCTTCGGGGCGGTCCGCCTCCGCAGGGTCGTCCCTCCACCTGGGGGAGGGTCAAGGGCAAGACGAGATGTATCTTAACCCGTCTCCCCTCGGCTTTCGAGACATTGACCGCATCCCGACGCGCGATCATGCCTGCCGCGCCGCCGGAGGTCCGTCCGCTAGATTCGGATAAGCCGAGGTGAAGGGGGATGTTCCATGGGCGCGACGCTCGGCCGCGCGCACGGTCCGTACACGCTGTACGACCTGGACGCGCTGCCCGAGGAGGGCCGCCGCTACGAACTGGCCGACGGCTGGCTCCACGAACTGCCGGGCGATCTGTGGCACGACCACGCGGCCGACCAGCTCAAGGCCGTCCTCAAGGAGGCGGCCCGCCAGGCGGACGCCGACGTCCATGTCGCCGGCGCCCCGCAGGACGTCACCACCCCCGCGGGCGTCCGCAAGCCGGACGTCTTCGCCGTGAGCCGCGACGTCGCCCGCGCCGCCCTGGAACGGCAGACCCGCACCTACTACGGCCCGGACCTCCTCCTCGTCGCCGAGGTCGTCACGCCCCGCACCGTCAACGAGCAGATCGACCGCGTCCGCAAGGTGGCGGAGTACGCCGTGACCGGCATCCCCCACTACTGGCTGATCGATCTGGAGCCCCGGCCGACGATCACCATGCTGGAACTGCGGGACGGCCACTACGAGGTGGCCGCGAAGGCCCGCTCCGGCGAGACCATCACCCTGCGACGCCCCTACCCCATCTCCTTCGACCCGGCCCGCCTCTCCGAAATGGACTAGGGAGGCCCACTACGCTCGCCGGCGGCTTGCGCGTCGGCTGAGGGTGCGTCCCGGCACCTCCTAAGCTCGGGGTGTGCTGCTGCTGACGACCCTTGATTCCTGGCGGGCCCAGCCCGGTCCGCGGTTCGTTCTCGCTGAGGCGGGTGCGGTGTGGGCGCCCGATGACGATGCGGCCCTCGCCGTCGCCGACGACGTGTTCGAGGAAGGGCAGGTCGTGGCCGTGACGCTGGACCCGGCGCCGGGCGCGGTCCCGGGACGCGGGGTGATCGACCGGAGCACGGCGGCCCGCGTGCGGTACGCGCGGCGCGGGCCGGATGGACGCCATGTCGCGATCCTGGACCGTCCCGCGACCGCCGAGGCGCTCGATCTCCTCCCGCATCCCGAGGGCGGCTGGTACCGGGAGACGTGGCGGTCCGGCGTGACGTTCACACCGCCCGGTTATCCGGGCGAGCGGCACAGCGCCACCGGCATCTACTTCCTGCTGCCGCCCGGCGAGGAGTCGATGTGGCACGTCGTCCGGTCCGCCGAGGTGTGGCTGTGGCACCGGGGAGGCCCGCTGGCGCTCTACCTCGGCGGGGACGGCGAACGCCCGTCCGAGACGCAGGAGGCCGTCACGCTGGGCGCGGACGTGGCGGACGGCCAGGTCCCGCAGGCCGTCGTGCCCGCGGGCGTGTGGCAGGCCGCCCACCCGTCCGGCGACGAGGAGGTCCTCGTCAGCTGCGTGGTCTCCCCCGGCTTCGACTTCGCCGACTTCCGCGCCCTGCCGTGACCCCGCTCAGCGGGCGGGCTTGCGGCGGGGCCGCACCGCCTGCTCGGCCCAGAACGGCTCCATGACGCGGCCGATCGCCCGGGTGAGGACGCGTAGTTCGTCCTGCGACAGCGGGCCGAACACGTCCGCCCCGACCTGGTCGGCGAGGGCGCGGGCGCGGCGGTGCAGGTCGGCCCCGTCCTCGGTGATCCGGACGGAGTGGCGCCGCCGGTCCCGCGGGTCGCGGGTGCGCGCGCAGAGGCCGCGGGTCTCCAGGTCGTCCACCAGCCCGACCATCAGCGTGGGGTCGAGCAGCAGGTGGCCGGCCATCTCCTGCTGCGAGAGCGTGCCGGACGAGCTGAGCATCGCGAGCACGAGGAAATGCCGCACCCGGATGCCGAGGGGCCGCAGTTCCGCTTCGAGGCGCTGCTCCATCCACCAGCCGCACTTGGACAGTTGGAAGCCGGTCAGCGACGCGAGCCCCTCCGGCAGCCCGTCCCGCGTGGAGTCCATGCCCGGCAGCATATCCGTTCGATCATCCCTTGATTAGATCGTAGAAAAGTTCGATTATTGAGGCATGGCACCAACTTTGGGACTCTTCGCGGCCAACCTGCACGCGTGCGCCGAACCGGGCGCCGCGGCACGCGTCGCCGCGCTCGCCGAAGACCTCGGGTACGACTCGCTCTGGGTCGCCGACCATGTCGTCCTGCCCAGCCCGCGCGTCGAACCGTCGCCGCTTGACCCGGACGTCCCCGTCCTCGACCCCCTGATCGCCCTCGCCCACCTCGCGGCGCACACCGAACGGATCGCCCTCGGCACGGGGATCGTCGTCCTGCCGCAGCGCAACCCGCTGATCCTGGCCAAGCAGCTCGCCAGCGTCGATGTGCTCAGCAGGGGGCGGCTCATCTTCGGCACGGCCGTCGGATACCTGGAGCCGGAGTTGCGGGCGCTCGATGTCCCGCCAGAGGAGCGCGGCGCGCGCGCAGACGAGTATCTGGCGGCGATGCGGTCGCTCTGGTACGACGAGAAGCCGGCCTTCCACGGGCGCTACGCGGACTTCGAGGGTGTGGACGCCCACCCTCGTCCGGTGCAGCGGCCGGTTCCCGTCGTGACGGGAGGGCACAGCCCGGCCGCCCTGCGGAGGGCCGCCCGGTACGCGGACGGCTGGTACGGCTGGATGCTCGGACGCCGCGCCGCCGCCGAACTCATCCCGCGGCTGTCCGAGCAGACCGGGCGCGATCGTCCGCCACTGCACATCTCTGTCACCCCGCCCCGCGCGCCGGACGAGGAACACGTCAGGGCCTACGGCGAGATGGGCGTGGACCGGCTCATCATCATCCCGCCGCTCGGCGCCCCCCTCGCCGAGGTGGAGCGGTTCGTCGAACGCCACGCCCCGCGCGCGGTCGGGGCTCGGGTCGCCGGGTGAGGCAAGCGGCGCGCCGCCCCCGTGCGTGGCCTCACGGGGGCGGCGCGCCGCAGGTCAGTCGGAGGAGAACGCCGAGTCGAAGGAGGCCGTGGGCAACTCCATCGCGTTCAGGGCGCGGACGAACTCCAGGGCCTCGGGGGCTCCCTGGAGGCGGTCCATGGCGGCGTCCTCCCATTCGATCGAGATGGGGCCGGTGTAGCCGATCGAGTTCAGGGCGCGGAAGCAGTCCTCCCAGGGGACGTCGCCGCGGCCGGTGGAGATGAAGTCCCAGCCGCGCCGCAGGTCGGCCCACGGCAGGTGGGACGAGAGGCGCCCGCGGCGGCCGTCGCCGGTGCGGACCTTGGTGTCCTTGCAGTCGACGTGGTAGATGCGGTCGCGGAAGTCGAACAGGAAGCCGACCGGGTCGAGTTCCTGCCAGACGAAGTGGGACGGGTCGAAGTTGAGGCCGAAGGCGGGCCGGTGCTCGATCGCCTCCAGGGTCCGCACGGTCGTCCAGTAGTCGTAGGCGATCTCGCTGGGGTGGACCTCGTGCGCGAAGCGGACGCCGACCTCGTCGAACACGTCCAGGATGGGGTTCCACCGCTCGGCGAAGTCGGCGTAGCCGCGCTCGACCATCGACTCCGGGGTCGGCGGGAACATCGCGACCGTGTGCCAGATGGAGGAGCCGGTGAAGCCGACGACGGTGTCGACGCCGAGCCGCGCGGCGGCGCGGGCGGTGTCCTTGATCTCGGCGGCGGCCCGCTGCCGGATGCCCTCGGGCTCACCGTCGCCCCAGATCCGCTCGGGCAGGATCGCCTTGTGGCGCTCGTCGGGGTTGTCGCAGACGGCCTGGCCGACGAGGTGGTTGGAGATGGCCCAGACCTTGAGGTCGTGCTTGGCGAGCGTCTCCAGCTTGCGCGGGACGTAGCCGTCGTCGGCGACGGCCTTGTCGACCTCGAAGTGGTCGCCCCAGCAGGCGATCTCCAGGCCCTCGTAGCCCCAGCCGGACGCGAGCCGGCAGACCTCCTCGAACGGCAGGTCCGCCCACTGGCCGGTGAACAGGGTGATCGGTCGTGCCATGTCAGTCGTTCCCTTCGATGTCGACCCAGCGGCGGGACGCCGCGCTGTCGGCGACGGCGGCGAGGACGCGCTGGATCTGCAGGCCGTCGGCGAACGAGGGGCTCGGGTCGGTGCCGTCCGCGATCGCCGTGAGCAGGTCGGCCATCTGGTGGGTGAAGGTGTGCTCGTAGCCGAGTACGTGGCCGGGCGGCCACCACCGACCGGTGTAGGGGTGGTCGGGTTCGGTCACGACGATGCGCCGGAAACCGGCGGTCGCGCCGTCCTCGTCCCCGTCGTAGAACCACAGCTCGTTCAGCGACTCCAGGTCGAACGACAGGGCCCCGGACGAGCCGCTGACCTCGATGCGCAGCGCGTTCTTGCGCCCGGTGGCGACGCGGGTGGCCTCGAACGAGGCGAGCGCGCCGCGGTCGGTGCGGCCGATGAACAGGGCGGCGTCGTCCACGGTCACCGGTGCCGTGCCGCCGCCCGGTACGGGGCGCTCCGGGACGAAGGTCTCCAGCGTCGCCGAGACGCCGGTCAGCGTGTGCCCGGTGATGAACTGGGCGGTGTCCACGATGTGGGAGGCGATGTCGCCGAGCGCGCCCGACCCGGCCCTGTCCCGGTCCATCCGCCAGGAGAACGGCGCCTCCGGGTCGGCGAGCCAGTCCTGCAGGTACTGGGCGCGGATGTGCCGGACGGTCCCGATCCGCCCGTCGGCGACCAGCCGGCGCGCGAGCGTGACCGCGGGGACGCGCCGGTAGTTGAACCCGACCATCGACCGGACGCCGCGTTCCCGGGCGCGGCCGGCGGCCGCCACCATCGCCTCGGCCTCCGCGACGGTGTTGGCGAGGGGCTTCTCGCACAGGACGTGCTTGCCCGCGTCCAGCGCGGCGACCGCGATCTCCGCGTGGCCGTCGCCCGGCGTGCAGATGTCGATGAGCTGGACGTCGTCGCGGCGGAGCAACTCCTTCCAGTCGGTCTCCACCGACGCCCAGCCGAGCGTCGCGGCGGCGGCTCCGGCGCGCTCGGCGGAACGTCCGGCCAGCGCGGTCATGACCGGGGTCAGCGGCGGCCCGAAGAACGGCCCGACGCTGCGCCACGCCTGGGAGTGGGCGCGTCCCATGAACGCGTGCCCGACCATCCCGACTCCGACGGTCGTCATGTTCTGCTCACCTCTCTGTCTGGCCGGCGTGCCCGCCCCCGGGAGCGGGACGGGCGCGCCGGCGCCCCCGCGGCTCAGGACTCGAAGCCGAGCGGCATGTAGCGGTCCACGTTGTCCTTGGTGATCGTCTCGGACGCCAGCGTGATCGACTGCGGCACCTGCAGCTCGACCAGGTCGGCCATGCCCTTGCCCTGCGCGATCAGCCGGCCCAGCTTGATCGCGGACGCGGCCATCGTCGGCGAGTAGGTGACGGTCGCCTCCAGCACGCCGCCGGCCTTGATCTCGCGCATCGCGTTGGCGGACCCGGCGCCGCCGACCATGAAGAACTCGTCCCGCCCGGACTGCTTGATCGCGGCCAGCACGCCGACGCCCTGGTCGTCGTCGTGGTTCCAGACGGCGTCGATCTTCTTGTGCGCCTGGAGCAGGTTGGACGCGACCTGGTTGCCGGACTCGACGGTGAACTTGGCGTCCTGCTTGGCGGTGACGTCGAAGCCGTAGGACTTCAGCGCGTCCGCGAAGCCCTTGCTGCGGTCCTGCGTCAGCGGCAGCGTCGCGATGCCCTGGATCTCCACGATGACCGGGTCGGCGACGCCCTTGTCCTTGAGCTTCTTGCCGATGTAGTGGCCGGCGGAGACGCCCATGCCGTAGTTGTCGCCGCCGACCCACGTCCGGTACGACAGGTGGTCGGGGAAGACGCGGTCGAGGTTGACGACCGGGATGCCGGCGTCCATCGCCTTGCGGCCGACCTGGTTCAGCTGCTCGCCGTCGTTGGGCAGGATCACCAGCACATCGACCTTCGCCTGGATCAGCGACTCGACGGCGGAGATCTGCTGGTTGATGTCGTTGGTCGGCTCGACCGGCTTGAACGTCACGTCGGAGTACTTCTTCGCCTGCTCCTCGGCGTTCTTGGCGATCGCCGCGATCCAGCCGTGGTCCGCGGCGGGCGCGGAGAACCCGACGGTGACCTGCTTGCCCGCCTTGTCGTTGTCGCCGGCGAGCGTCCCGGCCTGCGGGGACGTGCCGGAGTCACCGTCCTCGGTGTTGCTGGTGCAGGCCGCGGCGAGACCGCCGGCGGCGATGGCTGCGCCGCCGAGCAGGAGGTTCCGGCGGCTTGGACGGGGGCCCTGCTGACGGGGGCTCTGTTCACGCATGACGTGCTCCTGGTTGAGGGGGTGGGGGTGAAGGGGGTCAGGTG
>NZ_SMLC01000135.1 GCF_004349245.1 Actinomadura sp. 6K520
CGGATCACTCCTGCACTGGACCCGCAAAATGATCGAGATCCGGCAACGCCACCCCGTCTTCGGCGTCGGCTCCTACGTCGAACTGTCCGCCTCCAACCCCTCCGTCCTCGCCTTCACCCGCGAGATCGGCAACGGCGACACCAACCAGTGGGGCGGCACGGACACCATCCTCTGCGTGAACAACCTGTCCCGGTTCCCCCAGCCGGTGGAACTGGACCTGCGGCGCTTCCGCGGGTCCGCCCCGATCGAGTGCATGGGCGGCGTCCAGTTCCCCGCCATCGGCGAACTGCCCTACCTGCTGACCCTTCCCGGGCACGGCTTCTACTGGTTCCTGCTGCCACCGCCGCCCGAGGACCACGACCGGGAGAAGGGGTGATGTGACCGTGCCGCCGCCCGACCACTCCCTCGTCCGGCTTCTCGCCGGCTGGCTGCCCGGCCAGCGGTGGTTCGGCGGCAAGGACGGTCCCATCGACGAGCTGTCCATCGGCACCGCCACCGAGCTGATCGCCGGCGACCCGGGCCTGCACCACCTCGTCCTGGACGTCCGGCAGGACGGCGCCACCGACCACTACCAGCTGCTCCTCGGCGTCCGCCGCGACCTGGCCGGGCGGCTGGAGCCCGGCCTCATCGGGCAGCTGACCGGCGAGGACGGGATCACCGAGCACGTCTACGACGCCGTCCACGACCCGGAGCTCACCCGGGCACTGCTGACGTACATGGCGAACGAGACGCTGGTCGGACCGCTCCGGTTCCGCCGCGCCCCCGGCACCGGCATCCGCACGGACCTGGACGGCGCGCCCATCGGGGCCGAGCAGAGCAACACCTCGCTGATCTTCGGCGACGGCTACATCTGCAAGCTGTTCCGCCGCCTGTCCCCCGGCGTCAACCCGGACCTCGAGGTCAACCTGGCGCTCTCCCGCGAGGGCTGCGCCCACGTCCCCGCCGTGCACGGGTGGATCGAGCTGGAGCCCGGCTCGAACGCCGGGTGGGCCGCGGCCGGGGACGAGCCCGTCACGCTGGCGCTGCTGTCGGAGTACCTGCGCACCGCGACCGACGGCTGGCAGCTCGCCCTCACCAGCGTCCGCGACTGGTTCGCCCAGCCCGGGTTCACCGCGTTCACCGCGGCCGACGCGGCCGCCGCGGGCGGCGACTTCGGCGCGGAGGCCGAGCGGCTCGGCGCGGCGACCGCGCAGGTGCACCGCGACCTGGCCGCCGCGTTCGGGGTGACGCACGCGCCCGCCTCGGCGCTGCGGGACTCGGTGTTCGCGATGAACGAGCAGCTCGACCAGGTCAGCGCCGCCGTGCCCGAGCTCCGCCCGTACACTCGCGCGATCCGCGCGGTCTTCGACGAGGTCGCCGCGGAGGCGCGGCGGCTGCCCGTCCAGCGCGTCCACGGCGACTACCATCTGGGCCAGGTCCTGCGCACCGACACCGGCTGGGTGCTGCTGGACTTCGAGGGCGAGCCCGCACGCACGCCCGCCGAGCGCCGGGCCCTCGCGCACCCGCTGCGGGACGTCGCCGGGATGCTGCGCTCGTTCGAGTACGCGGCCCGGTTCCTGCTCGCCCGGGAGGGCGACCTGTCGCCGGAGACGGCCGAGGCGCTGGAGGCGCGCGCCCAGGCGTGGGCGGAACGCAACCGGGCCGCGTTCTGCGCCGGCTACGCCGCCGCCGGCGGTCCGGACCCGGCCGCGCACCCGGCGCTGGTGCGGGCCTTCGAGTTCGACAAGGCCGTCTACGAGATCCGCTACGAGGCGCGCAACCGCCCGTCGTGGCTGCCCGTCCCCCTGCGGTCCCTCGCCCGGCTCGCGGGCTGAGCCGCACGCGCGGGACAGGCGCTCCCGGTCACGGGTGCGCGGTCACAGGTCGATGGCGTAGTCGAGGACGACGCGGTCGGCGGGCAGCACGATCTCGCGGCAGACCTCCAGCACGTCGGCGCGCGACAGCAGCCGGCGGGTGATGGCGAGGACGGGCACCCCGCCGGTCATGCGGAGCGTCTCGGCCTCCTCCGGGGTCGGCATGCGGGAGCGGACGGCCTCCTCGACGCGGGTCGGCGGGTGGCCGAGGTAGGCCAGTTGCGCGAGCGTCCCCCCGGGCCACGGCTCGCGCGCCGGGTCGGACACGGGCGTGTCGCCGACGAGATCCCACGGCAGGTAGTTGACGGAGATCTGCTGCGGCTCGTCGCGGGCGTAGAAGACGAACCGGCGGCGCAGCAGCTCGATGCCGGTCGGGCGCTCGAACAGCGCGCCGAGCTCGTCGTCGGCCCGCACGCGGCTGAACTCCCGGTCGAGCCGATACTCCGCCCAGGAGATCTTCTGGTCGCGGGTGAACGTCGTCTCGGGGACCGCCATGGGCCTCGTCACCACCCGGTAGCGGTCCATCGCGACCCTGCGGGCAGGGGGAACGACCCGGACGAGGGTGCCGCCGCCGCGGCGCGTCTCGACCAGTCCCTCGCCGCGGAGCAGGGCGACGGCCTGCCGGACGACGATCTCCGAGACCCCGTGGACCTCGCAGAGCTCCGCGATGGTCGGCAGCCGGGTTCCCGGCGGGAGGCTGCCGTCCCGGATGCCCTCGCGCAGCGTGTCGGCGATGCGCAGGTAGGCGGGTCGGTCCGGCACCGGCGTCACCTCCCCTTCTTCCGGACGCGCCGTCCAGCCGTCCGGCTCGCTGTTCGACGCGGCGTTCGATCCTGGCTCGCCCTCCCCGGCCTCCCATGCCTTCCGCGCGCTATCCACGGGGGCATGGTCCGCTTACGGACAGCTTGACACCTCTCGGTACGAGTAAGACTTTTGTATACAGAAGAGCGGCCTCGGG
Organism: Actinomadura sp. 6K520; assembly: GCF_004349245.1. Taxonomy (GTDB): domain Bacteria; phylum Actinomycetota; class Actinomycetes; order Streptosporangiales; family Streptosporangiaceae; genus Spirillospora. The sequence continues at coordinate 2,812 of NZ_SMLC01000135.1, forward strand.
GAAAGGACGACCTTGATGGGCGACTTCGCTGATCTGAAGGCGGCCATCGAGGGGGAGTTTCCGGGTTGGCAGGTGTGGCGCAGCGACGCGGGACGCTGGTACGCGACCCGCAGCGGCGATCTGAGCGACTCGCAGCTCGCGGCGGGATACGCGATGACGGTGGCCGCCGACGACTCCGCGGGGCTGCGCCGGCTGCTGCTCGACCAGCCGCGCGGGGAGCACGGAGACACGTGAGGGACAACACCGGGGAACGGCGCGGCCCGGTCCGCGAGCGGGGGCGGACCGGGCCGGGACGTGCCGGTACGGAAGGTATCTGTGTCGCTCAAGTGACACAGGAATGGAGCCCAGGGTGGCGTGGTCGGTGTCACCACAGGGGCCAGGCAGACGTGACCGCACGGACGGCGCATTCGGCGCGACCCCCGACGAAGAGTCGCGCCGCCCGTGCGGCCACCCACCACCGATCAATGGCCGAGCCGCCGCCCGAATGTTCGCCGGGACCGCGGTTTCGCGGCCGGACCTCGGGAAACGTCAAGCTCCCGGAAACAGGTGCGCCCGCGACGTGAAACCCGCCGATCTCGGGGCACCTCTACTGGCGTAAATCTCAGTGGGACGGGAGGCCATGAGGTCATGGCACGGGTGACGCGCGCGGAGATCGACCGGCTCGTCGGCGGCGACCACCACGATCCACACGGCATCCTCGGGGCGCATCCGGGCCGGGACGGCGTGACCGTCCGGGCGCTGCGGCCCCTCGCCGAAAGGGTCGAGGTCGTCCTGCCCAGCGGCGACCGGCATCCGCTCCGGCACTACCACCAGGGCCTGTTCACCGGGACGCTGCCCGGCGGCACGTCCCTGTCCGGCGGGGCCGCGGACGACGCGCCGCTCGCCGTCCCCGACTACCGGCTCGCCATCACCTACGGGGACGGCGTCGAGACCGTCCAGGACGACCCGTACCGGCATCTGCCGACGCTCGGCGAACTCGACCTGCACCTGATCAGCGAAGGGCGCCACGAGGAGCTGTGGCGGGCGCTCGGCGCGCGGGTCCGCAGCTACGCCTCCGCTTTCGGCACGGTGCACGGGACGGGTTTCGCGGTGTGGGCGCCCACGGCCCGCGGCGTCCGCGTCGTGGGGGACTTCAACCACTGGGACGGCCGCGCCTACCCGATGCGGTCGCTCGGCTCCACCGGCGTCTGGGAGCTGTTCATCCCGGACGTGGGCGACGGCATGTGCTACAAGTACGAGATCCTCGGCGCGGACGGCGTGTGGCGTGCCAAGGCCGACCCGATGGCCCGGTTCACGGAGCGTCCTCCCGCGACGGCGTCCCGCATCTTCACCTCGTCCTACGAGTGGGGCGACGGACAGTGGATGGACGGCCGCAAGGACCGCGACTGGCTGCACGAGCCCATGAGCGCGTACGAGGTGCATCTCGGGTCGTGGCGTCCCGGGCTCGGATACAAGGAACTGGCCGAAGAGCTGACCGCGTACGTCAAGGACATGGGTTTCACGCACGTGGAACTGCTCCCGGTCAGCGAACACCCGTACGGCCCTTCGTGGGGCTACCAGGTGACGTCGTACTACGCGCCGACCGCGCGGTTCGGGAACCCGGACGACTTCCGGTACCTGGTGGACCGGCTCCACCGGGCCGGTATCGGCGTCCTGATGGACTGGGTGCCCGCCCACTTCCCCAAGGACGAATGGGCGCTGGCGCGCTTCGACGGCACCGCCCTGTACGAGCACGACGACCCGGCGCGCGGCGAGCACCCCGACTGGGGCACGCTCGTGTTCAACTTCGGGCGCGCCGAAGTCCGCAACTTCCTGGTGGCCAACGCGTCGTACTGGCTGGAGGAGTTCCACATCGACGGGCTGCGCGTGGACGCGGTCGCCTCGATGCTGTACCTGGACTACTCGCGCAACGATGGCGAGTGGACGCCCAACATCTACGGCGGCCGCGAGAACCTGGAGGCCATCTCGTTCCTCCAGGAGATGAACGCGACCGTCTACAAGCGCAGCCCCGGCGTCGTGACGATCGCCGAGGAGTCGACGGCGTGGCCGGGCGTGACCCGTCCCACCCATCTCGGCGGCCTCGGGTTCGGGTTCAAGTGGAACATGGGCTGGATGCACGACACGCTGGAGTACCTGCGCCACGAGCCCGTGTTCCGGCACTACCACCACAACGAGATCACGTTCTCGCTGGTGTACGCGTTCTCGGAGAACTACGTCCTGCCGCTGTCGCACGACGAGGTCGTCCACGGCAAGGCGTCCCTGCTGAGCAAGATGCCGGGCGACTCCTGGCAGCAGTTCGCCGGGCTGCGCGCGCTGCTCGCCTACATGTGGTCGCACCCCGGGAAGCAGCTCCTGTTCATGGGGCAGGAGTTCGGGCAGGGCGCCGAATGGGCCGAGGAGCGCCCGCTCGACTGGTGGCTGCTGGAGAACGCCTCCGAGGGCGCCCACCACGTGGGGCTGCAGAAGCTCGTCCGGGAACTCAACCGCGCCTACCAGGCCGAGCCCGCGCTGTGGACGCGCGACAGCGACCACGAGGGGTTCCGCTGGATCGACGGCAACGACGCGGGCGGCAACACCCTGTCCTACCTGCGCTACGGCACGGGCGCGCAGGGCGAGGAGCCGGTGCTCGCGTGCGTCGTCAACTTCGCGGGGAACCCGCACGAGAACTACCGGCTGGGGCTGCCCCGCGAGGGCGCCTGGCGGGAGGTCGTCAACACCGACGCCTACGAGTACGGCGGCAGCGGCGTCGGGAACCTCGGCCACGTCGAGGCGACCGCCGAGCCCTGGCACGGCCTGCCCGCGTCCGCGGTGCTGCGCGTCCCGCCCCTGGGCGCGGTGTGGCTGGCACCTGAATAGTCTGGCGGAATGACCGAAGGCTTTCCCCGGGCGGTCGCGCAGCGCCTGCACGTCGTTCCCGGCCGGTTCATGGTGGAGCACCTGCCGCACGCCACGTTCCCGGAGGACGACGACTGGATCGCGCTGATCCGCGCCCCCGAGGGACTCACCGTCATCCGGGACGTGCCCTCGTTCGCCGAGGTGGAACGCTGGGCGGGTTTCTACGGCGACGGCGGCCCCCGTGTGCCGGGCACGCCGGCCGAGATCGTGGGACCGCTCGCCGAGGCCGCGATCCCCCTTTTCGTGGCGTCGACCTACCACGCGGACCTCGTCCTCGTGCCCGAGCACCGGCTGAAGGAGGCGGCCGACGTCCTCCGCGACGCCGGTCACCGCCTGGAGATGTGACCCCCCCGAACCCCGAACCTGCTGGGGTCGGGGGCCGTCTAGAGCCGGTCGAGGAGCCAGCGCGGGCCGATGACGGAGGCTCCGGCCGCCTCGCAGCGCCTGCGCAGTTCCCGGTCGGCGGTCACCACCAGGTGGGCGGTGTCGGGCCCCGCGTCCTGGACGAGGTCGACGATGCGGTCGTCGCCGCTGCCGGGCGCCGCCTCGACCCGTACCCCGTCGGCCTGCCGGCCGGCGACGCTTCTCGCCGCGCCCTCCACCACCAGGACGACCTCGGGGAAGCAGCGGTCGAACCGGACGAGCCCGCCGGGCAGGCCCTGGACGCCCGCGTTCAGCGCCTTGAGGTCGTCGTGGAGCCGCGCGTTCGCGCCGGCGCGGTCCTTCCACCAGCCGTCGGCGCGCGCCCCGACGACGTTCGCCGCGTCCACGACGAGGGTGACGCCCTTCATCGCGTCCCGCAGCCGCGGCCATGACCGCGCGAACGGCTCGAACAGCTTGCGGCCGGTGACGTCCTCGGCACGCACCCACTCCGCGCGGCGCGTCTCCCTGGACGCCGGGCCGACGCGCGGCAGCTCGTGCAGGGATCCGACCACGGAGGTGAAGGACCAGCCGCCGTGGTCCTCGACGCTCGTGCCGTGCACCCTCACCACGCCGGTGTCGAGCGTGCACTCCTCGGCGGTCTCGCGCAGCGCGCCCGTCACGGGGTCCTCATGGCTGTGCAGCGCGCCGCCGAACATCCCCCATGTCCCGCCGCCGATCCCCCACCAGGCGCGCTGCTGCAGCAGCACCCACACCTGGCCGGCGGGGTCGCGGTGGTAGGGCAGCAGGCCCGCCGCGCCGAACCGTCCCCAGTGCGTGTGCCCCAGCCCGCAGCCCGCCCAGCCGTCGCCGTCTCCCATGCGTCCGACGATATCCGCTGGACGGTATCCGGCCCGCGATCCTCAGTACGGTTCGCCGCGTCCACCCTCCGCAAGGTCGGCCGTCGGTGATGAACGGCACAGCCTCGCACCACTGATCACCGAATAGCATTCGGAAGGTTGGTCGCGATCAAGGAGTGCGAGTTGAGCGTCGAAGCGAGCCCGGAGGACCTGCGGGAGGCCGCCGACCTGTGGAACACCCTGTCCGGTGTGGAGTTCATCAGGGCGATGCGCGACAGGCGGCTCCCGGAGATCTCCGACATCAGCGACTACATCGGGCAGGTCGTCACGGTCGCCGAGCCCGGCCGGGTGGAGATCTCCTGGACGCCCGCCGAGAAGCTGTGCAACCCGGGCGGCATCGTCCACGGCGGCTACATCGCGATGATCCTCGACAACGCGGTCTGCCTCGCGGCGAGCAGCACGTGCGACCGGTTCCTGCCGATGCTCACGCTCAACCTCAACATCGACTACCTGCGCGGCGTCCGGTCCGGGGAGACGTACACGGTGACCGGGACGTGCGTGCACCCCGGCCGCACCCGCATGGTCAGCAACGCGGTGCTCGCCGACGCGGGCGGCCGTCCGCTGGCGCAGGCGTCGGCGAGCGTGATCCCCAACAAGGCGTTCGCCCGCTGACCCGGGAACGCCCCCCGGCCGAGCGCATAGGCTTGGGGCCATGGTGGATCCAGGCACAGTCGTCACCCTCATCAAACAGGCCCGCGACCGGCGGACGGCACCGCTGATCCTCGAACTGGACCTCACCGAGGGCATCGTGGAGACCGCGCCGACCGACCCCATCTCGGCGCTCCTGTCCATGCGCAGGACGCACCTCCGCGACGTCCTGGACGGGCTGCGCCGCGCCCGCTCCGACAGCCGCGTCCGCGCGCTCGTCGTCAAGGTCGGCGGCGGCATCGGGCTGGCGCTCGTCCAGGAACTGCGCGAGGCCGTGCAGGAGCTGCGGGAGGCGGGCAAGCTCACCGTCGCGTGGGCCGAGACGTACGGGGAGAGCGGCCGCGGGACCGTCCCCTACTACCTGGCCACCGCCTTCGACAAGGTCTACCTCCAGCCCACGGGCGAGGTCGGCCTGGTCGGCATGGCGCTCGAAGAGCCGTTCTTCGCGGGCGCCCTGGAGAAGGCCGGCGTCGAGCCCCGGTTCGCCCAGCGGCATGAATACAAGACCATGGCGAACACGTTCATGCGGAAGACCTACACGCCGGAGCACGAGGAGTCGTCACGGCGGCTCGTCGCGTCTCTCACCGAGCAGATCACCGCCGCCGTCGCCGCCGGCCGCGGCCTCCCCGAGGACAAGGTCCGCGACCTCGTGAACCGCGGCCCCTTCCTGTCGGGCGAGGCGCTGGAGGAGAACCTCGTCGACCGCCTCGGGTACCGCGACGAGGTCTACGCCGACCTGCGCGAGGAGTTCGGCGAGGAGGTCCAGCTGCGGTACGTCGCCCGCTACAACCGCGCGCACGGCCTGGCGGGCCGGCTCCCGCAGCCCGGCAGGCAGGACGCCGTCGCGCTGATCGACGGGCACGGCCCGATCCGGCTCGGCCGCAGCGGCCGCGGCGGCCCGCTGCCGGGCTCCGGGCCCGCGATGGGCTCCGACACGATCGGCGCGGCGTTCCGCGCCGCGGTGAAGGACGACGCCGTCAAGGCGATCGTCTTCCGGGTCAGCAGCCCGGGCGGCTCGGCCGTCGCGTCCGACGCGATCTGGCGCGAGGTGGTGCTGGCCCGGCGCGCCGGCAAGCCCGTGATCGTGTCCATGGGCAACGTCGCCGCGTCCGGCGGCTACTACGTCGCGATGGCCGCCGACACGATCGTCGCGCAGCCCGGCACGATCACCGGCTCGATCGGCGTCGTCACCGGCAAGGCGGTGGTGAACGGCCTCCTGGACCGCGTCGGCATCACCTTCGGCAGCGTCGCGGACGGCGACCACGCCCGCATGTCCAGCTCCACGAAGGACTTCAGCGAGTCCGAGTGGGAGCGCGTCAACGCCTCCCTCGACAAGATCTACGACGACTTCACCTCGCGGGTCGCCGAGGGGCGCGGCATGTCCCGCGAGCGCGTCCACGAGCTGGCCCGCGGCCGCGTCTGGACGGGCGCCGACGCCGCCGAGCACGGCCTCGTCGACGAGCTGGGCGGCATCGACCGCGCGCTCGGCCTGGCCCGCAAGCAGGCCGGCCTCGCCGCCGACGCCCCGATCCGGGTGTTCCCGCAGTCCTCTCCCCTGGAGCGCCTCCGCCCGCCGGAGTCCAGCGAGGACCGCACCGCCGCCGCGGCCCGCTTCGACGGCTGGGGCTCCCTGGGCGGGCTCGCCGCCCGCCTCGGGCTGCCCGCGGCGGGCCCGCTCACCCTTCCGAGCACGTGGGAGATCCGCTGACCGGCGAGTTCGCCGAGGCGATCGCGGGGTTCGCGACGGGCGTGGTCGTGCTGACCGTCCGCGACGGCCGCGACGACCTCGGCACGACGGTGACGGCGTTCACGTCGGTGTCCCTGGAGCCGCCGATGGTGCTGGCGAGCGTGACGACGTCGTCCTACCTGACGGAGGTACTGAACCGGCGGGACCGCTGGGCGGCGACCGTGCTCGCGTCCGGCCAGCGCGCGCTGGCCGGGCGCTTCGCGGCGGAGGGCCGCCCCAGCGCCCGCATTCTCCTGGCGAGCGAACCGCACCACCGGGGCGAGCACTCCGATGCCCTCGTCCCCGCCTCCGGGCTTTCCGCCATGGAGTGCGAGACCCGCCAGAGGGTCGAGGCAGGGGATCACACGCTCTTCATCGCCGAGGTCCTCTCGACGGACTACGTGGCCCGCGACCGGGCGCCCTTGGTAAGGGTCAACCGCCGCTACCTCACCTGAACGCCCGCCTGCCAGACGGCGGACGTCAGGGGCACACCCGGGCGGTAGGCGAGGTGGATGTGGGACGGGGCGTCCAGGACGTGGATGTCGGCGCGGGCACCGGGCGTGAGGTGGCCGACGTCGGTACGGCGCAGGGCCCGCGCGCCGCCCGCCGTCGCGGACCAGACGGCCTCGGCGGGGGTCATGCGCATGTCGCGGACGGCGACGGCGATGCAGAACGCCATGCTGGAGCTGTAACAGGAGCCCGGGTTGCAGTCCGTGGCGAGGGCGACGGTGGCGCCCGCGTCCAGGAGACGGCGGGCGTCGGGGTAGGGCTGACGCGTGGAGAACTCGACCCCTGGCAGGAGGGTCGCAACGGTCTCCGAGGACGCGAGGGCGTCGATGTCCGCGTCGCTGAGGAACGTGCAGTGGTCGGCGGACGCGGCGTCCAGTTCGACGGCTAGTTGCACGGCGGGGCCTTGGGTGAGCTGATTCGCGTGCATGCGGGGAGCCAGGCCCGCCTTGATGCCCGCTTGCAGGACCTCGCGGGCCTGGTCGGCGTCGAACGCGCCCTCCTCGCAGAAGACGTCGACCCAGCGGGCATGGGGCGCGCACGCCGCCAGCATGTCGGTGGCGGCCAGGTGCGTGTAGGCGGCTGTGTCCCCCTGGTATTCGGCGGGGACGACGTGGGCGCCGAGGTAGGTGACCTCGTCCGTCACCTCCGCGGCGATGCGGACGGCGCGCTCCTCCTGCTCGACGGTGAGGCCGTAGCCCGATTTGCACTCGACGGTCGTCGTGCCCTGGCGCGCCATCTCGGCGAGCAAGCGGCGGATGTTCGCGCGGAGGTCGTCGTCGGACGCGGCACGGGTGCGTTCGACGGTCGTGCGGATGCCGCCCGCGGCGTACTTCCGGCCGCTCATCCGGGCCGCGAACTCCTCGGCGCGCTCACCGGCGAAGACGAGGTGGGCGTGGGAGTCGACGAAGCCGGGCAGGACGGCGCGGCCGGCGGCGTCGAAGGAGGCGTCGGCGGCCGGGGCAGCGCGGGACGGGCCCGTCCAGGCGACCCGGCCGTCCTCGATCACCAGCGCCGCGTCCCGGACGATGCCCGGTCCGCCATCGGCGGCGGGATCGTTGGTGACGAGTTCCCCGATGTTCGCGATGAGGGTGCTCTCGGTGCTCACCCGGGCAGGATCTCACCCGGGCGGCTCCGGCGCGGGCGGGACCTCACCCGGCCACGCGCAGCCAGGCGTCCGCGGTGCCGGTGCCGCGGGCCAGCCGCAGCCGCCAGCAGCCCGGCTCGTCGATGCGGTAGCCCACGCCCCACTCCTCCCCGGGCCGCTCGAAGCTGCTGCCGCCGTGCGGTTCCGGCCCCCAGGCGACCTCGCGGTCGCGGCCGTCGGGACCGGTCGCGGTGGCCCGCAGCGGACCCGATCCGGTCACCCGCCACACGATCTTCAGCTCCTGGTCCGTCCGCAGCGGCGGGTACCCCTTCGCCGACATCAGCAGCCCCGAGGCGCGGATGCCGTGGCCGGTGGCGCGGACCTCGGGCAGCCCGTCACCGCCGTACGGGGCGACGGGCGACGCGGGGCGGCACCCCGGTGCCCCGTCCTGGCCGGCGGGGCCCGCGGCCGCGGAGGCCGCGGCGGTCGGCGTGGCGCCGCCCGCCGAGCGGGCGGGCGGGGCCGCGCCGCCGTCCCGCCCGTCGCCGGAGCATCCGGCGACGGCCAGGAGGACGGCGCAGGCGGCCGTCCGCGCGAGCGGCGCCCTGCCCTTCGGCGGGCCCGGGGGCGGGCCCGTCAGCGGCGGCGCGCCTCCGCCTCCAGGACGGGGTTCCCGCCCCGCTGCAGCGCCCGCACCTCCACGACGCCGCGCTCCGCGGAGAAGACCTCGACGACCTGGCGGGTGTGGCTGCCCGCGGCGCCGTGCTCCATCCGCACGCCGGGCCCGACGCGCAGCGCGGTGCACTTGAAGTGGATGGCGTACACGTTCTGCGGCTCGCCTCCGACGACCGAGTCGCACACCATCACCTTCTTCGTTCCGTCGTCCATGTCCTGCACGACCGCGAACCCGTGGTCGGTCGGCGAGTAGTGGTCCGAACTCATCTAATCGTCCCTTTCTTGCGGTGTGTACCCGATCTCGGTCAAAGGGGGCGGACGGGTGAGCGGTCCGCGCAGTCGATGCCGAACATCACCCGCTTCCAGTCGCCGGCGAACGCGTAGATCCCGCCGGAGGTGGTGACGCCGAGCCGCGACGGGACCCGCGTGGCGTCGACGTGCCGGCGCACCCCTCCCATGGAGTGGACGGCGTCCATGTCGCGCCAGAGCGAGATGTTGAGCAGCGTCCGGGTGCGCCAGCCGACCAGCAGCGACATGCCGAGGAACCCGGTCGCGTGCCGCCGCACGTCCCGCTCCAGCCGCCGGTGGAGGACCATCAGGACGATGAGCCTCCACAGCCCGGGGCACTCGAACCTCGTCACCACGATCACGCCCTCCGCGGAGGTCAGATCGCCTGCACGGCCGTCACGGCCGCGAGCGCCACCAGGACGCTCCCGGACAGGGCGCGGATCGCTCTCAGCCACAGCCGTTCCCTTCTCGTGCCCATCTCGGTCATCGCGGGGGTGAAGCGGAGGCTCCACAGCACGACGCCGAGGTTGGACAGCAGCGCCATGCCGATCATCACGGGCGCCGCCATCCACGGGTCCAGCAGCACGACGGCGGCGATCGTGACCCATACCAGCGACACCGCCTTCTGCGTCGTGACGAGCAGCCCGAGGTCGAAGCCCCAGACAACGCCGCGGAACCCGGGCGCCAGCCGGTGCACGAGCACCTGCGGCACCTGCCGCCACACGTGCGGCGTCCGGCCGGCGAGGTCGGCGGCACCGAACCCGAGGGCCACCGCCGCCAGGGCCAGTGCCCGCGGCGTCTCCGGCAGCACCTCGGCGGTCCCGCGGCCCACCACGTACAGCAGCATGGCCACGAGCAGTCCCGACAGGACCCCGCCCAGCGCCAGGCCGGACAGGAAGCGCACGCCGTCCGCCGGGCGGCGGCGCATCATGGGGCCGGAGACTCCGGCCATCGACCGGCCTCAAGGGCTCAGCACGTGCAGGACCGCGCCGATCCCGCCGATGACCAGCCAGACGACCATGCGGGCCCCGTCAGTTGTAGCGGCACTCGTAGGCCGAGTGCTGCTTGCCGCTGTAGTACGCCTCGCAGCAGGAGCAGTGCAGGTAGGCGCTCATGGCGCAGCCCCAGATGTAGTCCGCGTTGTTGCGGCACGTGGAGATGGAGATGTTGGGGCAGACGTAGAGGTTGCAGCAGTTCCTCTTGCAGAGCGCGTAGGCGGGTTCGGACTTGCCGAACACCGCCGACGCGGCCGTCAGGCCGCCCGCGCCCAGTGCGCCCAGGAACCCCCTGCGCGCGAACCTCCCCGCAGCCCCCGCGGCCCGTTTCCCTGTCAGCGTGCTCATGCCACTCCCTTCGGTTGGTTGCCCTTCGGCCGGCCGTTCGGCCGACCGTTCGCCTGTGTGCTCGGCTGGGCGTTCGCCTGGCTGATCGTCGTCCTGAGGGCCTGGACGTCCTGGAACACGAGGGCGGACTCCAGCCGCCCGTCGCGGACGACCAGCGCGGTGGGGCTCATCCGCACGTTGAACTCCTCGGCGACCCAGGCGCCGCCCTCGTCGACGTAGTGCGTCAGCCGGTGCAGCCCGTACTGCTGGACGAAGCGTTCGCCGCGGGCCCGTTCGGCGGTGGAGACGACGACGGCCATGTCGCCCCCGGCGCCCCGGTCGAGTTCCTCCGACAGCTGCTTGGCGACGTCCTTGCAGGTCGAGCAGGCGGTGCTGAGCACCAGGACGGAACGCGCGGCGTCCTTGTCGCCGGCTCCGGCGGCCAGGCCGGCGAGCTCGCCGGGCCACCCGGCGGGCGCCGTGCCGAGCCGCGCGTCCTCCAGCGGCCAGATCTCGGGGTCGCGCGCGGCGGCCTCCTCGCGTTCGGTCGGCAGCCGCGACGTCAGCTCGCCGAACATCGCGAAGAGCAGCACGACCGCCGCGGCGAGGATCAGCAGCACGGCGCCGAAGAAGATCTCCATCATCCGGGGGTTCCTCCGTCTTAACGCGATGCGGGCAAGGGTCGGGTGAAGTCCTTGATGAGGCCGCGGTGCACCCAGAGGCACAGCAGCAGCGCTCCGCCGGCGAGCCCGGTGGCGGCCTGGAAGAAGTACGCCGAGGCGGCGCCGGACACCGGCGTCAGGTTCACGGCCGGGACCGCCATGAGCAGCACCCCGACCGCGATGTTGACGGGGCCGAGGGGCCGGTCGGCGGAGCCGCCGAAGCAGCCGCACGCGGTGCCCCCGCCGCGCAGCATCCCCAGGGCGCCGGCCAGCGCGAACGCCGCGCCGAGGAGGCCCACGGCCCACGCGGCGGCCGGCTGGGTGGCGGCGGCGGTCAGCGCCAGCGCCGTCAGCAGCTCCACCGCGGCGAACACCCGCACGTGGCGGGCGGTGATGCCGCGTCCCGGCAGCCGGACGAGGTCGTTCAGGGATCGCCCGAGCTGGCCCGGAGAAACGGCCTTGGCGATGCCCGCGACGAAGAGAACGGCGGCCGCCGCGGAGTTGACGATGACGGGAAGCGAATCGGGAACAGCCATTGCCGGCCGACCTCACGCAGGTTTTCCGCCAGCTCTGCGAGGAACTCGCGGGGACGGATGGGAGCAATTCAAGCAATGAAAACTTTGTAACCCAGCCCGATCATGGCGTCAATACACATTTCCGGGGGGCGGCAATTGAGTCGGTTACTCAATCGGCGGGAGCGGGTTGCTCAATCGGCCGCGGACCGCTCCTGCTCCCGGGCGGCAATGTCCAGGTCCAGGCCCCGCAGCTCCACCCGCGTCCGGACGCCGAGCTTCGGATACGCGCGGTAGAGGTGGTTTCCAACCGTCCGCGGGCTGAGATAGAGCCGGGCCGCAATCTCCCGGTTGCTCGCGCCGGACGCCGCGAGCCGCACGATCTGCAGCTCCTGGTGGGTGAGGCCGCCGATACCGTCCGTCCCGGGCGGCGCGGTCCCCGCCGCCCGGACGCCCGCGGCCCCCAGCTCGGCCCGTGCCCGCCGCGCCCAGATCCGCGCGCCCTGCCGCTCGAACAGCTCCATGGCGCGGTTCAGATGCTCCCGCGCCTGGGCGCGCCGGCGCTCCCGCCGCAGCCATTCGCCGTACAGCAATTCGGTGCGCGCCCGCTCGTAATCATTGTCGCACTTTCCGTGCAGCACGGCGGCCTCCGCGAAATTCCGCTCGGCCTTGCCGCCCGAATAGAGCAGGGCGCGGCAGCGTTTCAGAATCGCGATGGTGAACGCCGACGGGCTCCCGTCCGCCCGGCGTTGCAGCCGGGACAGCGAGGATTCCGCCCTTTCCGGCAGCCCGCAGCGCACCGCCGCCTCCACCCGGTCGGCGGCCTGCCGGACGGCGTCGGTCACCGCACCCGCCCGGGGCGCCTCCTCCGGGAGGTCCTCCAGCCGCGCCAGCGCCTCCACGTTGCGCCCGTGCCCGAGGTCGAGGAGCGCCAGCGCCCAGGTCCCCAGGGCGACGGTCGGCGTGATCCCCTCGCGGGCGGCGTGCTCGGTCCCCGCCGCGACCAGGGCCGCGCACCGCTCCTCGTCCCCCTCGACCGCGGCGAGCCAGCCGAGCAGGCAGCGCAGGCGGCCCGCCCGATGCCGCGGGAGGTCGCCCGCCAGCCGCAGCCCCTCGGCCGCGGCCTCGCGCGCCGCGCGATGCCGGCCGCGCCCGATCTCCGCGTGGGCCAGTGCCTGCAGGGCGTCCGGCAACCGGCCCGCCGGTCCGGCCTCCCGGCAGTCCCGGACGAGCTCCGCCGCCATCTCGTGCGCGCCGTCCGCGAGGGCGGCGGCCACGGCGGTCAGCCGGCGGGCCGCCTCCGCCGGAAGCCGCGCCACCCCGATCAGCGTGACCAGGGCCTCGCCGGTCCCGCCCGGTGCCGCGGACAGGGCCTGCGGCAGCGCGGCCAGCGGCGAGTCGGCGGCCACCGGGACCGCCGCCATCGTGTCCAGCGCCTCCCGCACGAGCCGCGGGTCACCGGCGTCCCAGCCGCACCGGACGGCCTCGGCCAGCAGGAGCAGCGCCTCCGCGGGATCGCGGCCGCCGAGGGGCGCGGCGCCGTCCAGCAGGATCCGGCACGCCCTGCGCGGCGACCCGCACTCCAGCTCCGCCGCCGCGCCCGCCCGCAGCAGCGCGGCGCGCGCGGGCGGCCCGGCCGGGAGCCGCGCGGCGGACGCGACCAGCTCCGCCGCCCCGGCGAACAGGCCCGCCTCCGCCGCCGCGCGGGCCGCGGCCGCGAGCCGGTCCGCGCGGGCTCCGCCGCCCGGGGTCAGCTCCGCCGCCCGCGCGTGGCACGCATAGGCGCGGACGCCGCCCGAGCACCTTCCGGCACGTTCCAATTCCGCCGCGACCCGCTCGCTGGGCCCCACGGCCGCGGCAGCGAGATGCCAGGCATGCCGCTCGGCATCCTCATCCCCGAGATCCCCGCCCCGGGCACACTCGGCGAGGGCGCGGTGCGCGGATCGGCGTTCCGCCGTGGTGGCGCGGTGGTAGACGGCCGCCCTGACCAGCGGATGCGCGAAGCGGATCGTCGTGCCGGTCGTCTCCAGCAGGCCGGCCCGCTCGGCGGGCGCCAGGTCGGCGACGGTCGCGCCGAGCCGCCCGGCCGCCGCCGCCACGCGGGCGGAGTCCCCCGCGCCGTCCGCGGCGGCGGTGAGCAGGATGACCCGGGTCGCGGGCGGCAGCGCGTCCAGGCGCGCCGACGTCTCCGTTTGGAACGTTCCGCTCAGCGGTGCGGTGCCGTCGTGGAACGTCACCGGGTTGATCCGCCCGGCCCGCTGGGCCGGGCTCAGCGCGGCGGGCAGCAGCCGGAGCGCCAGCGGGTTGCCCTCCCCCTCGGCGAGGACCCGCTCCCGCGCGGGCGGCGCCAGGTCCGCGCCGCCGTCCCGCAGCAGCGCGGCGGCGTCGTCCGGGGCGAGCCGCCGCGGCCTGATCTCGGTGAGCCCCGACATCCCGAACACCCGCTCGCCGCGGACGGCGGCCAGCAGCGCGACCGGTTCCCCGCCGAGCCGCCGGGCGGTGAACGCCAGCACGTCCGCCGAGGCCGCGTCCAGCCACTGCGCGTCGTCGACCAGGCACACCACGGCCCGCCCGGCGGCGAGCAGGCGCAGCAGCGCGAGCAGCGCACGCCCCACCTCGAAGATCTCCGCCCGCGCCACACCCCACGCCCCGCCACCGGCGCTCTCTGCACCGGCCTCACCGCCAGCCTCACCACCGGCCTCACCACCGGGGGACGGATCGTTGAGGGCGCGTAGCCGCCGCGCGGCCTCGGCGGGGAGGGCGTCGACGCGGTCGCGCACCGGCCGCAGCATCAGCTCCAGGGACGCGTACGGCTGCTCCGCCTCGGGCAGGCACCCGGCGCAGCTCAGCGGAAGCGCGCCGTCCGCGGCCTCCGCCGCGTGCCGGAGCAGGGCGGTCTTGCCGATGCCGGCCTCCCCCCGGATGACCGCCGCCCCGCCGGACCCGGCGAGCGCTCCCGCGACCAGACGTTCCACCTCGGCGATCTCAGCGGCTCTGCCGTACAGCATGGGCGCCCACCCCGTGTCCGCGCTCCGGAACTCAAGATCAACAGACGCATGATCGCATGGGCCCGCCCGCCGCCGCCTAACCGAATGGATCTTCAACTGTCACCCCGCGGGGCGCCGGGGTCACTCCTCCTCGGGCGCCGTGACGGCCTCGATCGCGGCCGCCAGCGCCGCGGGCACGTCGTCGATCAGCAGGTGGCGGCCGTCGTGGACGATCTGCCGGCCGGAGACGACCACGTGCCGGACGTCGGCGGCGGCCGCGGCGAACACGGCGGCCTCGGCGGCGTGCCGGAGGCCGGAACCGGCCGTCCGGACCGAGCCGAGGTCCACGGTGACGAGGTCGGCGTACGCGCCGGGCTCCAGCCGTCCCGCCTCCGGCCAGCCGAGCCCCGAGTGGCCGTTGCAGGTGGCGGCGGCGAGCAGTTCCCCGGCGGTCCAGTGGCCGCGGACGCGGGTGCGGAGCCGCTCGTCCAGCTCGACGGCGCGGGCCTCCTCGAACAGGTCGATGACGGCGTGCTGGTCGGAGCCCAGGCAGATGGGCGCGCCGGCGTCCGCCAGGGCGCGGGCGGGGCCGATCCCGTCGGCGAGGTCCCGTTCGGTGGTCGGGCACATGCACACGCCGGTCATGGTCGTCCCGAGGAGGCCGATGTCCTCCTCGGTGAGGTGCGTCGCGTGGACGGCCGTGGTGAGCGCGCCCAGCGCCCCCGCCTCGGCCAGGACGCGGGTGGGCGTCATGCCGTAGGCGTCCATCGACGCCTCGTTCTCGGCGGGCTGCTCCGACAGGTGGACGTGCAGCGGCGCCCGGCGCTCCCTGGCCCAGGACGCGACGGCCCGCAGCTGTTCCCGGGGCACGGCGCGGACGGAGTGGATCGCGGCCCCGACCCGGGCGTGC
The DNA here is from genome assembly GCF_004349245.1 of Actinomadura sp. 6K520. Classification (GTDB taxonomy): domain Bacteria; phylum Actinomycetota; class Actinomycetes; order Streptosporangiales; family Streptosporangiaceae; genus Spirillospora. Next base: position 18,311 of record NZ_SMLC01000135.1, read on the forward strand.
AGCCGCCCCGCCTTGTCCGTCCCCTCGTAGAGGCTCTCGACGCGGCGCACCCAGTTGCCGGCGGTGCCGTCGCCGAAGCGGAGCTGGGTGCCCTGCAGCGGCCGGCCGATGCCGCCGGTGAGGTAGCAGGTGTCCAGGAGGGTGATCCGGATGCCCGCGTCGGACGCGGCGGCGATCAGCGCCTCGCCCATCGCGTTCGGCTCGTCGTAGGGGGTGCCGCCCGGCCCGTGGTGCAGGTAGTGGAACTCGCCGACGCAGCTGATCCCGGCGAGGGCCATCTCGGCGAACACGGCGGTGGCGAGGGCGCGGTAGGACGCCGGGTCGAGCCGGTCGGCGACCCCGTACATCTGCTCGCGCCAGGTCCAGAACGTCCCGGCCTGCGCCTGGGCGCGGGAGCGGAGCGCGCGGTGGAAGGCGTGGGAGTGGGCGTTGGCGAGGCCCGGCAGGGTCAGGCCGGGCAGCCGCTGCGCGTCCGGCGGGGCCGGGACGCCCGCGGCGATGCGGGTGATGCGTTCGCCGTCGGCCTCGACGAGGACGTCGGGCGCCACCCCGTCCCCGAGCCAGGCGAACTGGGCGTGCCACTGCATGACCGGATACCTACCCGCACGCCAGGTCGTCCAGTACCGCGGTGAGGGCGTCGACTCCGGCGAGGCAGTCCGCCGGCTCGGCGGACTCCGCGGGCGCGTGCGACACCCCGGTCGGGTTGCGGACGAACAGCATCGCCGTCGGCAGCCGGCCCGACAGGACGCCCGCGTCGTGGCCCGCGCCGGTCGGCAGCACCGGCGGCCCGCCGAGGGTCGCGGCGATCCGGTCGCGGAGCGCGAGGTTGAAGTCGACGATCTCGGTGTAGGACTCCTCGGCGAGGTCGACGCTCACCCGGTGCGGACGCGCGGCGACCCGCGCGGCCTCGTCGATCTCCGCCACCGTCCGCCGCACCGCCGCGTCCTCCGGTCCGCGGGCGTCGAGCCAGCCGGTGACGGACGAGGCGATCGCGTTCACCCCTCCCGGCACGACGCGGACCTTGCCCACGGTCGCGACCGTCCCGTTCCGCTCGGCCGCCTCCCGCGCGGCGATCACCATGCCGGCGAACGGCAGCATCGGGTCGCGCCGGTCGGGCAGCGCCGTCGTCCCCGCGTGGTTCCCCTCCCCGCGGAAGTCGAACCGCCACCGGCCGTGCGGGACGATCGCGCTCGCCACCCCGACCGGTTCCCCCCGCCCGTCCGACCACAGCGCGCGGCCCTGCTCGACGTGGAGTTCGACGAAGCAGCCGATCCTGCCGAGGAGGTCCTCGTCCGGGCCGATCGCGGCCGGATCGAGGCCGGAGTTGTGCAGGACCTCCGCGAACGTGTGCCCGTCGCCGTCGGTGAGGGCCCGCGCCCGCGCCGGGTCGATGGCGCCGGTCAGCAGCCGCGACCCGAGGCACGCCACCCCGAACCGCGCGCCCTCCTCCTCGGCGAACACCGCGACGCCGATCGGCCGCGCCGGGGCGGCGCCGCGCTCCCGGAGGCGGTCGATCGCCGCGAACGCCGACACGACGCCGAGCGGCCCGTCGAACGCCCCGCCGCCGGGCACCGAGTCCAGGTGGCTCCCGGTGAGGACGGCCCC
>NZ_SMLC01000136.1 GCF_004349245.1 Actinomadura sp. 6K520
GGTGGGGCGGGCGGCTGCCCGGCGGCGGCCTCGGCGGCGCGCAGGGCCGCCGCGGCGCGCGCCGCCCGCTCGGCGGGTGTCGGGTCGGAGGCGGGTTCAGGTGTGTCGGTCACAGGTTTCCCGTCGCGGCCGGTCAGGGAGCGGACGAGGTGTCGGAGACGTCGTCCAGCGCGCCGCGGATCTCGTTCGGCAGGGTCAGGTCCTCGCTGTCCAGTATGGCGGTGAGCTGCGCGGCGGTGCGGGCACCGACGATCGGCGCGGCGACCCCCGCCCGGTCGCGCACCCACGCCAGCGCCACGGCGAGGGGGGAGCGGCCGAGGCCCTCGGCGGCGGTCACCACCGACTCGACGATGCGGGCGCACTCCTCGTCGAGGTAGGGCTGGACGAACTCGGAGAAGTGCGGGGCGGCGGCGCGGGACCCGGCGGGGATGCCGGTGCGGTACTTGCCGGTCAGCACCCCGCGCCCGAGCGGCGACCACGGCAGCAGGCCGGCCCCCGCGTCCAGCACGGCGGGCACGACCTCCCGCTCGATGTCGCGGCGCAGCAGCGAGTACTCCAGCTGCGCGGACACGATCGGGGCGCGGCCCGGCCAGGCCCGCTGCCAGGCGGCGGCCTTGGACACCTGCCAGCCCGCGTAGTTGGACACCCCGACGTAGCGGGCCCGGCCGGACGCGACGGCCTCGTCCAGTGCCGACAGCGTCTCCTCCAGCGGCGTCGCCGGGTCGTAGACGTGCAGCTGCCACAGGTCGACGTAGTCCAGGGCGAGCCGGTCGAGGGAGGCGTCCAGGGCGCGGAGCAGGTGCCTGCGGGACCCGTCGTAGCGGCCGTTCGGCCGGATCGCGGCCTTGGTCGCGATGACCAGGCCGTCCCGGTCGACGCTCTCGCGCAGCAGATGGCCGAGGATCCGCTCGCTGGCGCCGTCGGCGTAGACGTCGGCCGTGTCCACCAGCGTGCCCCCGGCCTCGACGAACGCGGCGAGCTGCGCCGCCGCCTCGTCCGGGTCGGTGTCCTGCCCCCAGGTCATGGTGCCGAGGCCCAGCCGGGACACCAGCAGCCCGCTCCGCCCGAGGTGACGCTCCTTCATAGGCGGTCAATGTAGCGCTCCGGGGGAGCGCCGCGGGAAGCGGGCGAGCGGCGTGCCCGGCCGCGCGGCCCGCGCAAAGATCCTGGTGAGGTCTACTGCCGGGACCGGCGCCCGGCTAAAGTTTCCCGCCATGGCGCCACCCCCGTTCTCGATGTACTCACCGAAGACGCCGGACGGCGACGGCGGGCCGGACATGACACCGCGGTTCGGCGCGTCCGCCGGCGACGACCCGGGGTATCTCGCCTCGCTGCGCGGCGGGACCGAACTGGGCCGGATGCGGGCGATGATGCTGTTCCTGCTGGGCGCCCCCGTCCTGATCCTGGCGATCACGCCGCTGATCGTGGCGGACGGCCGCGGCCCCGGCGCGGGCGTGCAGCCGTGGATCTACCTCCCGCTGGTGGCCGGTGCGCTGGTGGCGCTGCTGGCCGGGCCGCGGGCGCCGCGTCCGATGGCCCCGGAGCCCGACCCGCGGCGGGCGGCGCGGACCGCGCTGCTGGTGTTCCGGCAGGCGGTGCTGCTGCGGTTCGCGCTGGCCGAGGCCGTGATCCTGATGGGCCTGCCGCTGGCGATGGCCGGGCACAGCGAGCTGGTGTTCGCCGCCGGGTTCGTGCTCGGCTACCCGCTGCTGATCTGGCTGGCGCTGCCGACGCGGGGCGGGGTGGAGCGGATGCGGCGCCGGCTGGAGGCGCGGGGCGCCGAGTCGCACCTGTGGGCCGCGCTGCTCGCCCCGCCCATGCGCATCGGGGACGCCCCGCCGGGCGGCTAGAGCCAGCCGCTCCTGCGGAGCCTGCGGAACAGCACCACGCAGACGACCGCCATCACCCCGAGGACCAGCGGGTACCCGAACGTCCAGTGCAGCTCCGGCATGTTGTCGAAGTTCATGCCGTAGATCCCGGCGATCGCCGTCGGCACCGCGATGATCGCGGCCCAGGCGGAGATCTTGCGCATGTCCTCGTTCTGCCGCTTGCCGAGCAGCGCCAGGTGCGCGGCGAGGACGCTGTTGAGCAGCTCGTTGTGCGCGTCGACCTGCTCGTCCACGCGCAGCAGGTGGTCCAGGACGTCGCGGAAGTACTCGCGGGTCGAGGTGCACTCGCGGACCCGGCCCCGCACGATCTCGTCCATCACCGGGATGAGCGGGTCCTCGGCGGCGCGGAACTCCAGCACCTCCCGCTTGAGGGAGTAGATGTCGGCGGTGACGTCCCGCGCGCGGGGGTCGAACACGGCGGTCTCCAGCCCGATGATGTCGACCTCGACCTCGTGGGCGACCAGCTCGTAGTGGTCGACGACCTCGTCGCACACCGCGTACAGGACGGCGGTGGCGCCGTGCTTGAGCAGCTCGGGCGACTCCTCCAGCCGCCGGCGGACGGGGCCGAGCGGGTTGCCGGAGCCGTGCCGGACGGTGACGACGAACTCCTCGCCGAGGAACAGCATGATCTCGCCGACCTCGATGTCGGACGTCTCGTCGATGTAGGTGAGCGTCTTCAGGACGATGAACAGCGTGTCGTCGTAGCGCTCCAGCTTGGGCCGCTGATGCGCCGACACGGCGTCCTCGGCGGCGAGCGGGTGCAGCCCGAGCTCCTCCTTGACCAGATCGAACTCCGCCTCGTCGGGCTCGAACAGCCCGATCCAGACGAAGGCGCCCGGGTCCCGGCGCGCCAGGTCGAGGGCGTCGCCGATGTCGCCGCCGATGCTGCGGCGCGTCCCGTCCGTGTAGATGGCCCGGTCGACGATCACATTCCGCATTCTCCCGCATCGGGGCCGCGGACCCGCCGCCCACCCGGGTGCAGGGCATCTCCTACAGTGGCCGCTGTGACCACCCTCCTCCTGGTCAGGCACGGCCTGACCGAGATGACCGGACCCGTGCTCGCCGGATGGACGCCGGGGGTGCGCCTCGACGACCGCGGCCGCGGCCAGGTCACCCGGCTCGCGGCCCGCCTGGCGGGCCTCCCGCTCGCCGCGGTCGTGACCAGCCCCCTGGAGCGCTGCGCCGAGACCGCCGAGGCCATCGCCGCCGGGCACGACGGCCCGGTCGGGAAGATCGAGACCGACGACCGGTTCGGCGAGGTCCGCTACGGCGACTGGACGGGCCGCCCCCTCAAGGAACTCGCCGAGGAGCCCCTGTGGCGGGTCGTCCAGGCGCACCCGAGCGCCGCGCGGTTCCCCGGGGAGGACGGCGAGTCCCTCGCCGCGGCGCAGCACCGCGCGGTCACCGCCGTCCGCGACTGGAACGGGCGCGTCGCCGCCGAGCACGGCCCCGACGCCCGCTACCTGGTGTGCAGCCACGGCGACATCATCAAGTCGATCGTCGCCGACGCGCTCGGCCTGCACCTGGACCAGTTCCAGCGCATCCAGGCCGACCCCGCGTCGCTCACCGTCATCCGCTACACCGAAACGCGCCCGTTCGTCGTCCGCGTCAACGACACCGGCGGCGATGTCGCCGGTCTGGTTCCCGAGCCGCCGGAGGAAGGTTCCGGGAAAGCCGGACTCGGGCCGGAGGACGCGCCCGTGGGCGGCGGCGCGTAGGGTCGGTGTCATGCCCGTCATCTCCTACGACCTGCCGGAGCGTTTCGTCGCCGGCGCCGTCGGACGGCCAGGCGACCGCGCCTTCTACCTGCAGGCGCGCTCGGGCCGCCGCGTGACCAGCGTGGGCCTGGAGAAGTTCCAGGTGACACTGCTGGCCGAGCGGCTGGAGGAGCTGCTGGACGAGGTGCTGCGGCGCAGCGGGGGCGACGCGCCGGTCCCCGCGGTGGCCCCGTCGGAGCTGCAGGACGACGCCCCCCTCGACCAGCCGGTGGAGGAGGAGTTCAAGGTCGGCACGATGGCGCTGGCCTGGGACCCCGAGGACGAGCAGGTCGTCATCGAGGCGCAGGAGGTCACCGAGGCCGAGGAGGACGCCGAGGTCGGCGAGGAGGACCCGGCCATCGCGGTGCTGCGGGTGCGGATCAGCGCGGCGCAGGCCCGCGCGTTCGCCGAGCGGGCCCTGAAGGTCGTCGCCGCCGGGCGCCCGCCCTGCCCGCTGTGCGGGCTCCCCCTCGACACCGAGGGCCACGTGTGCCCGCGCCAGAACGGATACCTGGGCTGAGATGACGCCTCCGCTGTGCTGGATCATGGATCACCGGGCCTGGAGAATGGGCGCATGACGCAGTCCTCCCGCGATCGGGCGACCGCGGACGACGCCGGGCGCGGCGAGCCCGGGCGCCGCGTCTCGCCCCGCGACGTCGCCGCCGCCGAGGAGCTGCTGTCGGCCGGGCGGCTCAGCGTGGAGGGCAGGCTCGTCCAGGCGTCCAACGCCACCCTGTACTGCTCGGTCGAACGCGACGGCCGCGCCGCCGCCTGCGTGTACAAGCCCGTCGCGGGGGAGCGGCCGCTGTGGGACTTCCCCGACGGCACCCTCGCCGAGCGCGAGGTCGCCGCCTACGAGGTCTCCAAGGCCATGGGGTGGGCGACCGTCCCGCCCACCGTGCACCGCGACGGCCCCTACGGGCCCGGCATGGTGCAGCTGTGGGTGGAACCCGACCCCGACATCGACCTCGTCGCCCTTTCCCGCTCGGACGACGAGGCCGTCCGCCGCATGGCGGTGTTCGACGCCGTCGTCAACAACGCCGACCGCAAGATCGGGCACCTGCTCCCGCCCGGCGACGGCCACGTCTACGGCTGCGACCACGGCGTCTGCTTCTCCGTCGACTACAAGCTCCGCACCGTCCTGTGGCAGTGGCGCGGCAAGCCCCTGACGCCCGAGGCGCTGGACGCCGTCGGCCGCGTGGACGCCGCCCTGCGCGGCCCGCTGGGCGCCCGCCTCGCCGAGCTCCTCACCCCGGACGAGGTGGACGCCACCCGCCGCCGCGTGGAGCTCATGCTCAAGCACCGGATCCACCCCTACCCCCCCGAGGACTGGCCGGCCATCCCCTGGCCGCCGCTCTGACCGCGGGCCTGCGGGCCGGCGGCGCGGACCGCCGGTACCCCGCCGTCCGAGTGTTCTGCGGCAAGTGCTCCAATTAGGGCATGTGCACGGCGATCATCAGCATCGACCCCGCCTCCCCGGTCCCCGTCCTGCTGGTCGGCGTGCGGGACGAGTTCGTCGCCCGCGAGTGGGAGCCGCCCGGGCGGCACTGGCCGGACCGGCCCGGTCTCGTCGGCGGCCGCGACCTGCGCGCGGGCGGCACATGGCTGGCCGTCGACCCCGGCGCGCCGCGGGTCGGCCTCGTGCTCAACGGGCGCGGCCGCCCGGCGCCCGAGGACGGGCGCGTCTCCCGCGGCGAGCTCCCGCTGCGGGCCGCCGCCGACGGCAAGCTCGACCGCCCGGACCTGCGGGTCTACGACCCGTTCCACCTCGTCGCCGCCGAACCCGGCGGGGTGCGGCTGTGGAGCTGGGACGGCGCCGAGCTCGCCGAACGCGACCTCGGCCCCGGCCTGCACATGATCGTCAACAGCGGGCTGGAGGGCGAGGGCCAGCTGGAGGGCGAGACCGAGGACGCCTACATGGCGGCGCGGCTCGCGTACTTCCGGCCGCGCCTGGCCGCCGCGCCGCGCCCCGAGCCCGGCCGCGACGACCCCGTGGACCGGGCGTGGGGCGACTGGACCGCGCTGGTGAACGGCGACGGCCTGCCCCGCGCCGACCACCGCGCGCTGCTGCCCCTGCTCGACCACGGCGACGGCCGGGTCTGGGGCACCACCTCCGTCACCCTTGCCGCGCTCGCGCCGGGCGGCGTCCGGTACGACTTCTCCGCCGCTCCGGGCGACGGGGCCGCCTGGACCCGCATTCTCTAGGGGCCCCGCTCCCTGCAGGGGACGCATCCGGTAAGGGCGCGGTGACTCAGAGCCGTTTCGGCAACGCTGCGGCGGAACGGTGACGCCCGGTGCTAACTTGGCCACCCAATGCGATCTTGGCGGCGTTGCGGGGGCCGGTGGGCCCGCCCGGGCACGGGCCCGGAACGGGGAAGGCGCCCGGTGCGGGCGCGGGGCCCGTCCCGGCTCGCATGGGAGCGGTTCAAGCGCGACAGGGCCGCCGCCGCGTCCATCGCCGTCCTGCTGCTCATCGCGGCGTTCGCCGCGCTGGCGCCGCTGTGGGAGCACCTGACCGGCCACCCCTACGACGCCACGTTCCCCGGGACGGGCCTCGACGCCTCCGGGCGGCCGCGCGGGCCCGGCGGGGAGTTCCCGCTCGGCGCCGACCAGCTCGGCCGCGACGTCCTCGTCCGCGCCGCCTACGGCGCCCGGATATCACTGGCCGTCGGGCTGTCGGCGGCGCTGCTCGCCGCCGTCGCCGGCACCCTCGCCGGGATGCTCGCGGGCCTCGCCGGCGGCGCGCTGGACACGCTGCTGTCCCGGCTGATCGACCTCACCCTCGCGCTGCCGTACCTGCTGGTCGCGGTCCTGCTGTCGACCACGTTCCAGATCACCTCGGCCCGCGCCGGCCTCACGATGACGATCCTGGTCGTCGCGTTCTTCTCCGTCGCGGCGTTCGCCCGCGTCATCCGCGGCCAGGTGCTGGCGCTGCGCCGGCAGGAGTTCGTCGAGGCGGCCCGGCTGCTCGGCGCCTCCACCGCGCGGATCATGGTCGCGGAGATCCTGCCGAACCTGACCGCGCAGGTCACCGTGCTGACCGCGCTGCTGATCCCGGCGGCGATCGTGTTCGAGGCGACGCTGTCGTTCCTCGGCGCCGGGGTGCCGCCCCCGATGCCGAGCTGGGGGTCGATGCTCGGCGAGGGCGGCGACGTGTTCCAGACGGCGTGGTGGCTGCCGGCCGTCCCGGGCGCCCTGCTGCTGCTGACCACGCTGTCGTTCACCATGATCGGCGACGCGGTCCGCGACGCCCTCGACCCGCGCGGCGGCCGCGCCGCCCGGGGGAGGTGACCCGGCGATGGCGCGTCTCGCCGCCGGCCGCGTCCTGCACGCGCTGTTCATGCTGTGGCTGGTCGCGACCCTCGTGTTCGTGTTCCTGCACGTGTCGCCCGTCCCGGTGGAGCGGGTCCTCGGCGGGCCCCGCGCCACCCCCGAGACCCTGGCGCAGATCCGCGCCAACCTCGGCCTGGACCGGCCCTTCCCCGTCCAGTACTGGTGCTTCGCCGAGCGGCTGCTGCACGGTGACCTCGGCGACTCCTACGTCAGCGGCGCGCCGGTGACGGCCCTGATCGCGGCCCGGCTGCCCACGACGCTGTGCCTGATCGCCGGCGGCGGAGTCCTGTGGTTCGCCGGCGGCGTCGCCCTCGGGACGCTCGGCGCCGTCAAGGCCCGCACCGTCTGGGACCGGGCCGCCGCGGCGTTCGTGCTGGCGTGCCTGGCCACGCCGCCGTTCGTGATGGCGCTGGCGCTGCTGTACGTGTTCTCGACCAGGCTCAGCGACAGCGGCGTCCACCTGTTCGAGGCCGGTCCGCCGCTCGAGGCCGAATTTCTGCGCAGGATGATCCTGCCGTGGATCGCGCTGTCCATGCTGATGCTCGCCACCTACACGCGCCTCACCCGCGCCGCCATGCTGGACGTACTGGGCGAGGACTACGTCCGTACGGCACGCGCCAAGGGCCTCCCGGAAAGCCGCGTCGTCGGCCGGCACGTCCTGCGCCCGGCGCTCACCCCGGTCGTCACCCAGTTCGGCATCGACCTCGGCGCGCTCGTCGGCTCCACGATCGTCATCGAGAAGGTGTTCGGGCTGCAGGGCGTGGGGCAGCTCGTCCACCAGTCCATCGCGGCCGGCGACACCCCCGTGATCATCGGCGTCACGCTGCTGGTGACGGTGTGCGTGATCACCGCGAACCTGGTGGTGGACATCTGCTACTCGTTCCTGGACCCCCGCCTCCGGCACGGCTGAGGCACACAGGTCCCGACATTCGCCCGCGATCTCGGCGTAACCCGTCTAGCTGGGCATGGATAAGCTTTCCGTATGCGATCGTGGCCCGCCTCCGATGTCCCCAGCCTCCCCGACGCGGGACTGCCCGCCGCGGCACGGCCGCTCAGACTCCACGACACCGGGACGGGGACGCCGCGCCCCGCGGGCCCGGACGCCCCCGGCGGCACCGCCCGGATGTACGTGTGCGGCATCACCCCCTACGACGCCACCCACATCGGGCACGCCAACACCTACGTCGCCTTCGACCTGGTCAACCGCGTTTGGCGCGACCAAGGCCACCGCGTGCTCTACGTCCAGAACGCCACCGACGTCGACGACCCGCTTCTGGAACGTGCCCACGAGACGGGCCAGGACTGGCGCGAACTGGCCGACCGCGAGATCGAGCTGTTCCGCGGCGACATGACCGCCCTGCGGGTCCTGCCGCCCGACCACTACATCGGCGCCGTCGAGTCGATCCCGCTCATCATCGAGATGATCGAGAAGCTGCGCGGCCGGGACGCCACCTACCAGGTCGACGGCGACATCTACTTCCCCGTCGCCACCGACCCCGCGTTCGGGGAGGTCAGCCGGCTGACCCGCGCGGAGATGGCGCCGCTGTTCGCCGAGCGCGGCGGCGACCCCGGCCGCGCCGGCAAGCGCGACCCCCTCGACGCCATGCTGTGGATGGCCCAGCGCCCGGGGGAGCCCGGCTGGGACTCGCCGTTCGGCGTCGGCCGTCCCGGATGGCACGTGGAGTGCTCGGCGATCTCCATCGAGCACCTCGGGATGGCGTTCGACGTCGAGGGCGGCGGCTCCGACCTGGCGTTCCCGCACCACGAGATGGGCGCCTCGCACGCCCAGGTCGCGACGGGGGAGCGCCCCCACGCCCGCGCCTACGTCCACGCCGGCATGGTCGGCCTCGACGGCGAGAAGATGTCCAAGTCGCGCGGCAACCTGGTGTTCGTGTCGCGGCTGCGGGAGGCCGGCACCGACCCGATGGCGATCCGGCTGGCGCTGCTGGCGCACCACTACCGGTCCGACTGGGAGTGGACGGACGACGGCCTCGCCGCCGCCCGGGCCCGGCTGGACCGCTGGCGCGCCGCGGTGTCCCGCGCGTCCGGCCCGCCGGCCGCCCCGGTCGCCGCCGCCGTCCGCGGCCACCTCGCCGACGACCTGGACGCCCCGGCGGCGCTGGCGGCCATCGACGCCTGGGCCGCCGCCGACGGCACCGACGAGACGGCCCCGCCCCAGGTCGGGGCGATCGCCGACGCCCTCCTCGGCGTCGCGCTCCAGCCCATCACGTAGCACCGCGGCCGGGGGACTGGGCGGCGCCCGTCACAGCAGGCCCGCGAGCCGGTACAGGACCAGCGAGCCGGCGACGGCCACGTTCAGGCTGGCGCCGCCGCCCACCATGGGGATCTCCACGGCCAGGTCGAGCAGGTCCAGCGCCTCGCCCGGAATGCCGGACCGTTCGTGCCCGAGCACCGCCACGGTACGGGTCCGCGCGGCGGGCAGGTCCGCGAGCCGCACCGCCTCGTCGGCCAGCTCCACCCCGACGACCCGCGAACCCGCGGCCCGCTGGCGCTCCAGCCAGCCGAGCGGATCGTTCACCCAGTGGACGCAGGCGGGGCGGCGCAGCGTGTTGCCGCGTGCGAGGGCCTCGGGCACCCAGGAGAACCTCGGGACCGCCATGCACGCGCCGACGGCGTCGCAGGTGCGCAGGAGCGTGCCCAGATTGGCGCCGTGCTGCGGCCAGAGGGGCGCGGCGATGAGGTGGTCCCAGCAGGGATGGGCGCTGCGGCGGCGCTGGCGGCGCACCTCACGTGCCGGACGGACCCGGATCGCCGGGCCGGCGGCGCGGCGGCTCACCGGCCGCGGGCGCCTCCGCCCTTCGGGGAGAGAAGAGTCATGGTGAGCGCACTTGGCGGCGTGCGCGGGCCTTCACCGGGAACGGGACTCGCCCCGATCTTAACCCCGGCCGGGGTCCCGGCGCCGCAGGTAACGCTCGAACTCGCGGGCGATGGCGTCGCCGCTCGCCTCGGGCAGCTCGGTGGCGTCCTTCTGCTCCTCCAGCGTCCGGACGTAGTCGGCGACCTCGGAGTCCTCCTCGGCGAGCTCGTTGACGCCGTGCTCCCACGCGCGGGCCTCCTCGGGCAGCTCACCGAGCGGGACGGTGACGTCCAGGAGGTCCTCGACGCGGCGCAGCAGCGCCAGCGTCGCCTTCGGCGACGGCGGCTGGGCCACGTAGTGCGGGACTGCGGCCCACAGCGACACCGTGTCGAGGTCCGCCTTCGCGCACGCGTCCTGCAGGACGCCGAGGATCCCGGTCGGCCCCTCGTAGCGCGCCGGCTCCAGGTGCAGGGTGCTGACGAGGCCCGCCTCGGACGCGGCGCCGGTGACCGGCACCGGCCGGGTGTGCGGGGAGTCGGCGAGCAGCGCGCCGAGCAGCACGACGTTGCGGACCTCCAGCTCCAGCATCAGCCCGACCAGCTCGCGGCAGAACGACCGCCACCGCATGTTCGGCTCGATCCCGTGCAGCAGGACCACGTCCTTGCCGTTCGGCAGCCGCGCCCACGACACGCGGGTGGTCGGCCAGGTGATACCGCGGGTCTCCCCGTCGGTCATCTCCACGATCGGCCGGTTGACCTGGAAGTCGTAGTAGTCGTCGGGGTCGAGTTCGGCGATCGGGACCGCCTCCCAGGTGGACTCCAGGTGCGAGATCACGCCGCTGGCGGCCTCCCCGGCGTCGTTCCACCCCTCAAAGGCGGCCACGAGCACTGGATCCACGAGTTCCGGCACGTCTTCGAGCTCGACCACGCGCTGCCTCCTTCCGACGCCCAGGTACTGCACCACCGGCGGGGGCCGTCATCTCCCGGGGCGGGGGCCCCGCTCATGATCGGTGGCTGTCAGCCTACGTCCTGCGAACGGCCTACCCCACCCTCCCGGCGGCAGACCCCCGCGCCGTACGCCCGCAGCGGAAAAAGCCGAACGAAGTTCATCCTTTGATTGGTGGCGGGCGGGGGCTGGCGGACGGTCGAACGAAGTTCATCCTTTGATCGGTGGCGGGTGGGGGGTGGCGGACGGTCTCACTTGCCGTCCGTGGTGTGCACGATCAGCACGTCGCACGGGGACCGGTGGGAGAGGTTCGCCGGGACCGACCCGAGGATCCGCCCGGCGAGGCTGTTCAGCCCGCGGTTGCCGATCACGACGAGTTCCGCGCCGCGCTCCTTCGCCACCTTGGAGATGACGTCCACGGCGTCGCCCTCGACGGCGACCTGGTCGATGTCGAGGGCGCCCGCCGCGACCGCCCGCTCGCGCGCGGCGCGCAGCGCGTCGTCGGCCGGCGTGGACCCCTGCACCTTGTAGGCGAGGTCCCCGAGCCGGTCGGCGGCGCTCGCGCGCTCCCGCTCGGGCATGGGGCTGTAGGCGGAGGCGAGCAGCAGGGTCGCGCCGGTGGCGGCGGCCAGCTGGGCGGCCCGGTCGACCGCGCGGAACGAGGAGTCCGAACCGTCGGTGCCGACGAGGATGATGCGGTAGGCGCTCATGCCGTTCCTTACCGGATAGTAGTTTAGGGGGCACGGTATCGGTCGATCGACCCATCCGTCACCGTCTCTTTGCACAGCCCGTCCAAGAAGAAACGCCGCGCTGGGGACCGGCGCGCGTGACATCCGCGACACCCTGGAGGAGCACCGTGACCCTTGGCGGCCCGCAGGCCGTGCTGTTCGACATGGACGGCCTGCTCATCGACTCCGAGCGCGTCTGGCTGGAGGTCGAGTCGGAGGTCATGGCGTGGCTGGGCGGCGCGTGGAGCACCGCCCACCAGGAGAAGCTCGTCGGCGGCTCCCTGGACGTCGCCGTCCGCTACATGCTGGAGCTGACCGGCGCCGCCGCCTCCCCCGCGGAGGTCGGGCGGCGGATGCTGGACGGCATGGCCGAGCGGCTCGACGCCTTCGTGCCGATGATGCCCGGCGCGAAGGACCTGCTCTGCGAGGTCCGCGCGGCCGGGCTCCCCGCGGCGCTGGTGTCCTCCAGCCACCGGCGGCTGATCGAGCCGGTGCTGGACGCGATCGGCCGCGAGCACTTCGCGCTGAGCGTGGCGGGCGACGAGGTCGCGCGCACCAAGCCCGACCCCGAGCCCTACCTGACGGCCGCCGCCCGGCTGGGCGCCGACCCGGCCCGCTGCGTCGTCCTGGAGGACTCCCCGAACGGAGTCGCCGCGGGGGAGGCGGCGGGCTGCGTCACCGTCGCGGTCCCCGGCGTCCTGCCGGTCCCTCCCGCCCCGGGCCGCGTCGTGGTCGCCTCGCTGCGCGAGGTCACCCTGGACGGCCTGCGCGCCCTGCCCGCGTTCACCGGGACGTAAGGCCGGACCCCGCCCCTGTGACGGGCCCTTGTGACGGGCCCCTGTGCGGCTGCCCTGTGACGCGGACCTGTGGCCGAGCCGGCGCTTGATACCCGCGGGGCGGTCCCTAAGGGATGGGTCACGCGGGAGTAGGAGGGCCGCGCGTCCGGAAACCGTCCGCCGGGAGGATCGGAACCGGCCCCCGACGTGTGACGATGGAAGTGAGGCATCACCGCAGTGACGCAGCACCGTATGGAATGAGGGGCCGGCATGAGTGACACAGCCATTTTCGCGATCAGCCTCGCAGTGACCCTGGTCGGGCTGGTCATCAGCTGGGGGGCCTACCGCCGCCGCGGCGCGGGGACCGGGTTGCGCGGCGCCGCCCTGTCCCTGGTGCCCCTCGCGGCGGCGATGACGGGGGTCACGGAGTTCTTCGTCGACCTGACCTTCGATCCGGCCCGGTGGGCGGGTGTCGCGGTGGCGGGGCTGGCCGTGCTGCTCTACCTGGTCTCCGGCGCGATGATCAGCCGCCGCGCGGGCGCGGCGGGTGCGTCCGGCGGCGCCGGCGGGGGCAAGGCCGCGGGGGGCGGCCGGCAGAAGCCCGCCGGGCGGTCCGGCGGGCAGCAGGCCGTGGAGGGGCCCGCGCCGGGCGGCGGCGACCCCGAGATGGCCGAGATCGAGCGGATCCTGCGCGACCGCGGCATCAGCTGACCCGGAGCCGCCCGGCCACCGTCCGTCACGGCGGGCCGGGACGTCCCCCGAGCGGGGCGTCCCGGCCCGCCGTTTCGTATGCCGCCGTTCCGCGCGCCCGGCCCGTGTTGTCAGCCCGTGCTGTAAGCCCGTGCCGCGGATCCGCGCTGTGACTCCCGTGCCTGGTGGGGCGTTCCGGGACGTGGGATGCCCGATTTGTGTCCGCTGCGACGCTGACCTGCGGAGAATCGATATCGGAACGGACTCGGAACGGTAAAGCTTCCCGGTCTAGACCGGAACGAGGCCACTGTCAGTCCTGTCCCGAACGTACTATTCGGGCTGTTTGTCGGGAGTGCTGTCGCGCCGCGTGTTGCCCAGATGACGACGAGATCACAAGTCAGATACGGGTACTGGCATAGGTCCTCACACGGATGGACAGTCGTGGTCGAAGGACTACGTTTCCCTTCAGCGAACGCGGCGTGACGAGTACGGGGCGGCGGATGACCTCCGCCGCCGGCCGGCCCGGCGCCGGCGGCAGGGCCGAACCAGTGGCCGGACGGTAGGAGGTACGGAGCGTGGCCGCACCCATCGAGGTGAGCGGGTCCGACACCGAGGCGCATCCGGAATCGGTGCTCACGGGCGTCGACCGCAAGAAGATCCAGGGGCGCTCCCTGGGGCAGATCGCCTGGATGCGGCTCAAGCGCGACAAGGTCGCGCTGACCGGCGCCGTCGTGGTGTTCCTGCTGATCCTCATCGCGATCTTCGGCCCGTACTTCGTGCAGAACCCGCTGACCTACCACCAGAACCTGATCGACCCGACCTACAACCGCCCCAAGTACGGGTTCTGGCATTCGGGCATCAGCATGGACCACCCGCTCGGCGTGGAGCCCGGCACCGGCCGCGACATGCTGGCCCGAATCGTGCACGGCGCCCGGATCTCGCTGCTGGTGTCGTTCCTGGCCACGCTGATGTCGGTGGTCCTCGGCACGGTCCTCGGCGTGATCGCAGGCTACTTCGGCGGCTGGGTCGACTACCTCATCAGCCGCGCCATGGACGCCTTCCTGGCGTTCCCGCTGCTGCTGTTCGCGCTCGCGCTGGTCGGCGTCGTCGCGGACGGGGCGTTCGGGCTGAGCGGCAACGGGCTGCGCGTGTCGGTCCTGGTCGTCGTCATCGGTTTCTTCAACTGGCCCTACATCGGCCGCATCATCCGGGGCCAGACGCTCTCGCTGCGCGAACGCGAGTTCGTGGACGCCGCGCGCAGCATGGGCGCCAGCAACTCCTACGTCCTGTTCAAGGAGATCCTGCCAAACCTCGTCGCGCCGATCCTGGTCTACGCGACGCTGCTCATCCCGGTGAACATCCTGTTCGAGGCGGCGCTGTCGTTCCTCGGGGTCGGCGTCATCCCGCCGACCCCGTCGTGGGGCGGGATGCTCACGCTCGCGGTGCCGATCTACTCCTCGGACCCCATGTTCATGATCATCCCGGGTATGGCGATCTTCATCACCGTCCTCGCCTTCAACCTGTTCGGTGACGGGCTGCGGGACGCTCTCGACCCTCGGGCCAAGTGATTCGGGTTCATCGACCCGCCTAATTGAAAGGGTGCGCCTGCACATGAACAAGATGAGACCGATCGCGGTCCTCGCGGCCGGGGTGGTCGCGACCGCGGCGCTCGCCGCCTGCGGCGGCGGCGAATCCACGGAAGGGGACGGCCCCGGCTGGAACGCCGGTGTCAACGAGGTCGTCAACCAGTCGGACAAGAAGGGCGGCACGCTGAAGCTCGCCCACAGCGACGACTGGGACTCCCCGGACCCGGGCAACACCTACTACGCCTTCTCGCAGAACTTCGCCCGCCTGTACGGCCGTGCGCTGACGACGTTCAAGCCGGGCGCGGGCAAGGAGAGCCTGGAGGTCATCCCCGACCTGGCGACCGACCTCGGGCAGGCCAGTGACGGCGGCAAGACCTGGACCTACAAGCTGCGCACGGGCGTCAAGTACGACGACGGCACCACCGTCACGTCCAAGGACGTCAAGTACGCGGTCGAGCGCAGCAACTACACCGAGGAGCTGCAGCTCGGGCCGAAGTACTTCAAGCAGTACCTGGTCGACAACGACCCGGCGTACAAGGGCCCCTACAAGGACAAGGGCGACAAGGGCCTGGAGTCCATCGAGACGCCGGACGACCAGACGATCGTGTTCAACCTGAAGGAGCCGTTCCAGGAGTTCGACTACCTGGTCGCGATGTCGCAGACCATGCCCGTGCCGAAGGCCAAGGACACCGGCCTGAAGTACGAGACCGCCATGGTCTCCAGCGGCCCGTACAAGGTCGACAACTACACGCGCGGCAAGTCGATGACGCTGTCCCGGAACCCCCACTGGGACGCCAACACCGACCCGATCCGCAAGGCGCTGCCCGACACGATCGAGGTCCAGGCCAAGCAGAACGCCGACGACATCGACCAGCGCCTCCTGGCCGGCTCGCTCGACATGGACATCTCCGGCGTCGGCGTCCAGTCCGGCACGCAGCCGAAGGTGCTCGCCGACGACCAGAAGCCGTACGTGGACAACCCCATCCAGGGCTTCCTGCGGTTCATGTCGCTGAGCGTCAACGTCAAGCCGCTCGACAACCTGCACTGCCGCCGTGCCGTGCAGTACGCGACCGACAAGGTCGCCGCGCAGACCGCCTACGGCGGCCCGCTGGCCGGCGGTGACGTGGGCACCACGATCCTGCCCCCGGCCGTCGACGGCTACACCAAGTTCGACCTGTACCCGCAGAAGCAGGCCGAGAACGGCGGCCTCGACCAGGCCACGCTCGACAAGGCCAAGCAGGAACTGCAGGAGTGCGGCAAGCCCGAAGGCTTCAAGACCAAGATCTCGGCCCGGTCCGACCGGCCGAAGGAAGTCGCGATGGCCCAGGCGGTCCAGCAGAGCCTGAAGAAGGTCGGCATCGAGACCGAGATCGTCCAGTTCCCCGCGGGCGACTACTTCAACAAGTACGCCGGCGTGCCGAAGTACGTCCACGACCACGGCGTCGGCATGATGATCTGGGCGTGGGCGGCCGACTGGCCGACCGGCTACGGCTTCCTGCAGCAGGTCGTCCACGGTGACGCGATCAAGCCCTCGGGCAACACCAACCTCGCCGAGCTGGACGACCCGAAGATCAACAAGGCGCTCGACGATGCCATCACCAACCCGGACAAGGCGGCCCGCCTCAAGGCTTACGGCGAGGTCGACCGGATGGTGATGGAGACGGCGACGAACGTTCCGCTGGTCTACGCCAAGGCCCTGATGTACCGGCCTGAGCGGGTGACCAACGCCGGGATCACGCTCTCCTACGGCGGAATGTACGACTACCTGAACATGGGCGTGTCGGAGTAACACTCCGCTCGTCCGTGCGTTCCTCTGAAGGCAGGTGAAGGCGACGCTCACCGGCCGGGACGGGCCCGCAGGCCCGCCCGGCCGGTGAGCTGGGCCGCGAATTTTGCTCGCATACATCGTCCGGCGCCTCATCGGTGCCATCCTCATGCTGCTGCTGGTCAGCCTGGTGACCTTCGGCATCTTCTTCTGGCTGCCGAAGCTGGCGGGGCAGACCACCGACCAGATCGCGGCCGGCTACGTCGGCAAGGCACCGAGCCCGCAGGCCATCGAGGACACCAAGGAACGGCTCGGGCTCGACGACCCGGTCGTGGTGCAGTACGCGGACTACCTCAAGGCCATCGTCGTCGGCAAGGACTTCAAGGCCGGCCCGGTCACCGACCACTGCCCGGCCCCGTGCCTCGGGTACTCCTACCGCAGCAGCCAGCCGGTCCTGGAGACGCTCCTCGACCGCGCCCCCGCGACGGTGTCGCTCGCGGCCGGCGCTGCGGTCATCTGGCTCGCCGGCGGCATCACCGTCGGCGTCATCTCGGCGCTGCGCAGAGGCACCCTCTGGGACAGGATGGCGATGATCGTCGCGTTGAGCGGCGTGTCGCTTCCCATCTACTTCACGGGCCTGGTGTCCCTGGCGCTGTTCTCGTACTCGATACCGATCTTCCCGGGCGGGGGCAGCTACACCTCCATCACCGAGAATCCGGTGACGTGGTTCCAGGCCCTCGTGCTCCCATGGGTCACGCTCGCGTTCCTGTACGCGGCGATGTACGCCCGGCTCACCAGAGCGGGCATGCTGGAGACGATGAACGAGGACTACATCCGCACGGCCCGCGCCAAGGGGCTGCCGGAGAAGACCGTCGTCACCAAGCACGCGCTGCGCGCGTCACTGACACCGATCATGACCGTGTTCGGCCTCGACCTCGGTCTCCTGCTCGGCGGCGCGGTCCTGACCGAGAGCACCTTCGGCATCCCGGGGCTGGGCCGGCTCGCGATCGACTCGATCCGCAGCGGCGACCTGCCCATGGTCCTCGGCGTCACGCTGATCACCTCGACGTCGATCGTGGTGATCAACCTGATCGTCGACCTGCTGTACGCCATCGTCGACCCGAGAGTGAGGCTGGCCTGATGACCGGCACCGCGCCCGCCGCGGACACCGCGGGCACCGGCGAGGCTCCCACGGCGTTCCTCGAGGTCCGCGACCTGAAGATCCACTTCCCGACCGACGACGGGCTGGTCAAGTCGGTCGACGGCCTGTCGTTCCAGCTGGAGCGCGGCCGCACGCTCGGGATCGTGGGGGAGTCCGGATCCGGCAAGAGCGTCACGAGCCTCGGCATCCTGGGCCTGCACAACAAGCGCAACGCCGACGTGTCCGGCGAGATCTGGCTGGACGGCAAGGAGCTCGTCGGCGCCCCGCAGTCCGAGGTGCGCCGCCTCCGCGGCCGCGAGATGGCGATGATCTTCCAGGACCCGCTGTCCTCGATGCACCCGTTCTACACGGTCGGCCACCAGATCATCGAGGCGTACCGGGTGCACAACGACGTGTCCAAGCAGGTCGCGCGCAAGCACGCCATCGACATGCTCGGCAAGGTCGGCATCCCCAGGCCCGACCAGCGCGTCGACGACTACCCGCACCAGTTCTCCGGCGGGATGCGGCAGCGCGCGATGATCGCGATGGCGCTGTCGTGCGACCCGGAGCTGCTGATCGCCGACGAGCCGACGACGGCGCTGGACGTGACCGTCCAGGCGCAGATCCTCGACCTGATCCGGGACCTGCAGCAGGAGTTCAACTCCGCCGTCATCATGATCACCCACGATCTCGGGGTGGTCGCGGAGCTGGCCGACGACATCCTGGTGATGTACGCGGGCCGCGCCGTCGAGCAGGCGTCCGTCGACAGCACCTTCCACCGGCCGCTGCACCCCTACACGTGGGGGCTGCTCGGCTCGATGCCGCGGCTGGACCGCGAGCGGACCGAGCGGCTGCTGCCGATCACCGGGTCGCCGCCGAGCCTGATCAACGTGCCCTCCGGATGCGCGTTCCATCCGCGCTGCCCCTACCGGGACCTGAACGAGGGCAAGAGCGAGACGAAGCGGCCCGAGCTGGTCGAGGTCGAGCCCGGCCACAAGGCGGCGTGCCATCTCCCGCTCGGCAGGCGGCGGGAGATCTGGAACGACGAGATCCGGCCGAAGCTGTGACGAGCACGGGTGGTAACGAGACTGTGAGCACATCCAAGACCCAGGCCGGGAAGACCCCGGCCGAGAAGGCCGCGGCGGAGCCCCGTCCGGTCACGGACGGTGAGTACCTGCTGGAGGTGGACGACCTCGGCAAGCACTTCCCCGTCACCGCGGGGGTGCTGCGCCGGCAGGTCGCCGCGGTCAAGGCGGTGGACGGCGTGTCGTTCTCCGTCCGCAAGGGCGAGACCCTCGGGCTGGTGGGGGAGTCGGGCTGCGGCAAGTCCACCACCGGCCGGATGATCATGCGGCTGCTGGACCCCAGCTTCGGGAAGATCACCTTCGAGGGCCAGGACATCACGAAGATGCCGCAGCGCCGGCTCCGGCCGTTCCGCCGCGACCTCCAGATGATCTTCCAGGACCCGTACTCGTCGCTGAACCCGCGCAAGACGGTCGGCGCGATCGTCGGGGCCCCGTTCCGGCTGCAGAACATCGAGGCCGAGCAGGGCGTCAAGAAGGCCGTCCAGGAGATCCTGGAGCTGGTCGGGCTCAGCCCCGAGCACTACAACCGGTACCCGCACGAGTTCTCCGGCGGGCAGCGGCAGCGCATCGGCATCGCCCGCACCCTCGCCCTGAAACCGAAGCTGATCATCGCGGACGAGCCGGTCTCGGCGCTGGACGTGTCGGTGCAGGCCCAGGTCGTGAACCTGCTGGAGGACCTGCAGGACCAGCTCGACCTCACCTACGTGGTGATCGCGCACGACCTGTCGGTGGTGCGGCACATCTCCGACCGGGTCGCCGTCATGTACCTCGGCAAGATCGTCGAGCTGGCGGACCGGACGGACCTGTACGAGCGTCCCATGCACCCCTACACCAACGCGCTGCTGTCGGCGGTGCCGATCCCGGACCCGGCCCAGCGCGGGGAGCGCAGGCGGATCCGGCTGCAGGGCGACGTGCCGAGCCCGCTGGACCCGCCGCCCGCCTGCCGCTTCCACACCCGCTGCTGGAAGGCGCAGGACATCTGCCGGCAGGTCGAGCCGCCGCTGGTCGAGCTGAGCCCCGGCCACCAGGCCGCCTGCCACTTCCCGGAGAACACCACGGTCAGCGCGACCGACGCGGTCGCCAAGGCCGCGGTGGCGCCCGGCGCGGCCCCGGCCGGCGACGCGGGCGCCGCGTCCGCCGCCGACTCCGCGGAGTAGCGCCGGACCCGCGGATCAGGGCGGTCGCCGGCCCTTCCCCCCGGCGCGCCTCCCGCACCGGAAAGGCCCGGTCCCCTCGGGTGAGGGGCCGGGCCTTTCGCGTGGTGCGCCCAGCATGGGCGATTGCTTGGGGGTGAAAGTCCCCTGGAGGAAGAGGTGGTGCTAACTCCGAGCCGGAGGCAAGGGCGTCGTTGTGAGGCGGGGTCTGGAGGAAGCCCGAGGCGAATCC
>NZ_SMLC01000137.1 GCF_004349245.1 Actinomadura sp. 6K520
GGCTGGGGCTGCTGCTGGGGTTGCGGCTGGTGCTGGTCGCGTCGCTGGGCCGGCTCGGCCCAGACGGCCGTGCCGTAGGCGCAGACCTCCAGGCCGCCGCCCACCGCGGCGGTGTCGAAGCGCATGCCGACCACCGTGTTCGCGCCCTTGCGGCGCGCCTCCTCGCCCAGCCGGTCCACCGCCTCGCGGCGGGCGGCGGCGAGGCCGGCCGCCGGCCGCTCGCCGGTCACCCGGAAGGTGGCGCTGCTCCCCCCTGGCCCGGGCTGCGGCGCCCCGCCCTGGCCGGACTGGACGGCCGTCCCGATGACCTCCCCGAGGACGCTCCTGATCTCGTACCCCGCCACGCCGTCAGTCGTCACGATCAGCATGGGCTCAACGGTAGATGACGGTCCGCGCGAATGCGTCACAATACCGACACAAGGGGCAGACCTCCGGGTCACCCGTGACCCGGGTCACCCGTGACCGCCCTCCCGGGGAGGAGAGCGGTCACGGCCCGTCAGGTGTCAGCCGGGCGGGCGTCAGTCGAGGTACTCCCGCAGCATCTGCGCGCGGGACGGGTGCCGCAGCTTCGCCAGGGTCTTCGCCTCGATCTGGCGGATCCGTTCCCTCGTCACGCCGAACTCCCTGCCGACCTCCTCCAGTGTGCGCGGATGGCCGTCGGTCAGGCCGAAGCGCAGTTGGATGATGCGCTGCTCCCGTTCCGACAGCGTGCCCAGGATGTCCTCCAGCTGGTCCTGCAGCAGGATGAACGCCGCGGCCTCGATCGGCACCACGGCGTCCGCGTCCTCGATGAAGTCGCCGAGATCGGAGTCCTCCTCGCCGATCGGCGACTGCAGCGACACCGGTTCCTGTGCTATCCGCTGGATCTCGATGACCCGGACGGGCGACAGGCCCATCTCCAGGCCGATCTCCTCGGGGGTGGGTTCACGGCCGAAATCCTGGTGCATCTGCCGCTGCACCCGGACCAGCTTGTTGATGGTCTCGACCATGTGCACCGGGATCCGGATGGTCCTGGCCTGGTCGGCGATCGCCCGGGTGATGGCCTGCCGGATCCACCAGGTCGCGTAGGTCGAGAACTTGAACCCCTTGGTGTAGTCGAACTTCTCGACCGCACGGATGAGTCCGAGATTTCCCTCCTGAATCAGGTCGAGGAAGAGCATTCCCCGTCCCACGTACCGTTTCGCGATCGAGACCACCAGCCGGAGGTTGGCCTCGATCAGCCGTTGCTTCGCCCGCGCACCCTCGCGGGAGAGCTGTTCGAGGTCGAGCAGCTCGCCGCGGGCGAGGACGGCGGTGCTCGCCATCTTCTCCTCGGCGAACAGTCCCGCCTCGATCGATTTCGCGAGTTCTACTTCATCTTCTGCCGTGAGCAGCGGTACGCGACCGATCTCTCTCAGGTAGATCCGAACCAGGTCGCTCGTCGGCGCCCGCTTGCCGAGGTCACCCTCGTCCACTCGCGTGACGTCCTCGGTCTCCTGCTGAGACTCAAGGACCTCCACCCCCTGCTCTGCGAGCATCCGCACGACCCGCTCCAGCGAGTCGTCCGGCAAGTCCGAGCGATCGAGCGCGGCGGCGACGTCCTCGACGGTCACACCACCGCGTTCTCTGCCACGTGCGACAAGGTCCGCCACCTGATCAACCGATGGCGCCTCGCTTGGCAGCACCGAAGGGCCCACGCAGACAGTCTGCGTCAAAGGGGGCCTAGATCACAGGACCTATTTTGCGGTCTCTTCACTTACTGTGATCCAAGCCCTCGCTCCCGCAACACCCGTCTCTGCTGCTCAAGCGCGACAAGATCGCCGAACAGCCGGGTGTGCTCCGCGGGCGCCTCGACCGGATTCAGCCGCCCGAGTTTAGATTTCACATCGGCGATCATGCGTGTGAGCTGCCGCTCCTGTATTCGGGCGAGCAACTCGGTGGCATAACGGTCGTCCGATACCTGGGAGGAGCGGACCGGTTCCACCCCGAGCCTGGTGATCAGGTCCTTGACCTGCTCGTTCGGGGCCCGTTCGAGGAGGTGGGCGATCCATTCGGAGACGCCGCCCGCGGCCGCGACGCCGCCCGCCTCCGCGATGACCGCGCGCACCGCGGTGTGCGGCGGGGCGATGAACGCATCGGCCGGGACCTCGTCGAACACCGGCCCGAGCAGCGCCGGGCACTGCACGGCCAGTTTCAGCAGCTCCCGCTCGCGCTGGACCTCGGGGTCGTTCGGGTCGAACGCGGGACGGGCGGGCGCGGCCCCGGCCTGGCCGCCCCGGCCGTTGCCCGCGCGGTCATGTCCCGCGCGACCGTTTCCGGCCCGGCCGTTTCCCGGCTGCGGGCGCCCGTGCCGGCGGGCCGCCAGCTCCCGGACGCGGCGCAGCACGAACTGCTCGTCCATGATACCGAGCCAGCGGTCCAGGTTGACGGCGTACATGTGCCGGCGCGACCGGTCCTTGATGGCGGCGACCACCGGGGCCGCCGCGTCCAGCGCGCTCAGCCGTCCCTCGACGGTGTCGAGGTCGTGCTGCTCGATCGCGCTGCGCACGGCGAACTCGAACAGCGGCAGCCGGGCGGCCACCAGGTCGCGCACCGCCGCGTCGCCGTGCCGGATCCGCAGGTCGCAGGGGTCGAGCCCGTCGGGCTGGATGGCCACGAACGTCTGCGAGACGAACTTCTGCTCGTCGTCGAACGCGCGCAGCGCGGCCTTCCGCCCGGCGGCGTCGCCGTCGAAGGTGAAGATCACCTCGCCGCGGAACTCGTCCTGGTCCATCAGCAGGCGGCGCAGCACCTTGATGTGGTCGTCGCCGAACGCCGTCCCGCACGTCGCGATCGCCGTCGGGACGCCCGCCAGATGGCAGGCCATCACGTCGGTGTAGCCCTCGACCACCACGGCCTGCCGCCGCCGCGCGATCTCCTTCTTCGCCAGGTCGGCCCCGTACAGCACCGACCCCTTGTGGAAGAGCGGGGACTCGGGGGTGTTCAGGTACTTGGGGCCGTCGTCGTCCTCGTAGAGCCGGCGGGCGCCGAACCCGATGACGTCGCCGCTCAGATCGCGGATCGGCCACATCAGGCGGCCGCGGAACCGGTCCATCGGGCCGCGGCGCCCCTCCTTGGCCAGCCCGCCGGCGACGATGTCGCGGTCGGCGAAGCCGCGCCCGCGCAGGTGCCTGACCAGGCCCTCCCACTCGCGGGGCGCGAAGCCCACGCCGAAGCGGGCGGCGTCGGCGGCCTCGAAGCCGCGTTCCGACAGGAACGTGCGGGCGATCGCGCCCTCGGGGGAGTTCAGGTGCTCGATGTAGAACTCGGCGGCGGCCCGGTGCGCCTCGATCAGCCGGGCGCGCTGCCCGCCGTCCTGCCGGGGGCCGCGCCCGCCGCCCTCCTCGTAGCGCAGCTGGACGCCCGCCTGCGCCGCGAGCCGCTCCACCGCATCGGAGAACGACAGGTGCTCGATCTCCTGGACGAACCGGATGACGTCGCCCCCGGCCTCGCAGCCGAAGCAGAAGTACAGGCCGCGGGAGGGCGTCACGTTGAACGACGGCGACTTCTCGTCGTGGAACGGGCACAGGCCCTTGAGGTTGTCACCGCCGGCGTTGCGAAGCTGCAGGTACTCGCCGATCACGTCGGCGATGGACGAGCGCTCCCGCACCAGCGCGATGTCCTCGTTGCGAATCCGGCCTGCCACGATCAGGAGTCTACGGCCGGGGGACGACGTCCACAGCATCCTGGACGGAACGGGCGGCCCGCGCACGGCGCGGGCGCCGAAGGGGCGGCGCCCCGCGGTCCGGTTCGGTCCGGACCGCGGGGCGCCTTCCGTAGGCCAGAGCCCGTGCCGTCATCGGTAGGCGGCGACCACCTCGACCTCGACCAGCCAGCCCGCGACCGGGAGGTTCGCGACCTCCAGCGCGACCCGGGAGGGCCGCGCACGGTTGGCGTACATCGGGTCGGCGGGCGGCGCGGTGCCCAGCGGGACCTTGACGACCTTGTGGGTCGTCAGGTCGACGTTGGCGTAGAACTGGCGGTAGGCGCGGTTCCACCCGGCGAAGTCCGCCGAGTCCTCGCCGGGCGGGTTGGCCAGGTAGACGCGCATCGAGATCACGTCCCGGGGCGTGAGCCCCACCGCTTCCAGGTTGGCGCCGAGCTGTTCGAGCGCGTTGAGCCCCTGCGCTTCGGTGACGGTGACGCCCGGCGGCAGGTTTCCCCCCGGAAAGCCGATGTAGCGTTCCGGCGTCCCCGCGGGCGCGGAGGTGTTGCTTCCGGCCGGACCGGTGCCGCTGGCCGTGTAGGTGGTGACGCCGTGGCCGACGCCGACCCCGTTCGCGATCATGGGGTTGCCCTGGCCCGCCGGCAGGGCGACCCGGACCTCCCAGGGCTTCGGCTTGGTGCCCCTGGGAGACGCCGAGGCGCCTCCGGTCAGGCCCGCGAGCGTCACCAGCGCGACGCCTCCGATGATGAACTTCTTCCTGCGCACGGTTCGTCTCCTCTCAGGACTTCAGGACGCGCTGGTGGAGCTCGGTCACGACCTTGCGGGCCGACTCGAACGCCCCGTGCTGCCAGGCGATCTCGTAGCTGAGCCAGTCGCCGCAGAAGTAGACGTTGCCCTGCGGCTCGTTGAGCAGCCGGTACTCGGCGCCGCGGTCGGGCCAGCCGATCCAGCCGCCCTCGATGTGCTCCTGCCTGATCCAGGCGATCGACGCCGAGGCGGCGACGTCCCGGCGGTACTTGTCGCCGTGGATCTTCGCGCCCTGGTCGAGGGCGCGCCCGAGCCGCTGCGCGTGGGTCATCCGGGCGTAGCCGTCGGCGGCGGAACCGAAGTTGTAGTAGCCGATGACCAGCCCGCGCCGGCCGTGGTAGCCGTACGACGGGTACCAGATGGTGGCCAGATCGAGGTCGGTGTTGGTGATACCGCCGTAGATGTTCTCGTCCCGCTCCCACCAGCGGCCGCGGTACTCGATGCCGATCTTGCCGGTGGAGGCGGGCACCGGGGTGCGCAGCGCGGCCTGGACGTCCGCGCCGAGGTTGTGCGGAATCCCGGCGAGGACGTGCGGGGGCGGTGTGGCGATCACGTAGTCGGCCTCGGCCGCCCTGGCCTTGCGGTTCATGACGTACTCGACCCGGACCCCGCCCGCCCTGTCGGTGATCCTGGTCACCTTCGCGCCGGTCCTGATCCGGTCCTTCCCGACCGCCTTGGCGAGCGCCGCGGGGATGGCGTCCATGCCGCCGACCGGCTGGAACATCAGCATCGCCTGGCTGTAGCCGAACTCGAAGGAAAAGGACCGGCCGACCCCGCTTGCGAGGACGTCCGACAGCGACGGCGGCGGGCCCAGCACGGTGCCTTCCTGGGAGCCCGCACCTGGGTCGACGGTGTAGCCGCGCCGGCCGCCGCCGGTGTAGGCGTATCCGGCGGACTTGGGGCCGATGGCGCCGAAGCCCGAAAGGAACGACAGCAGCCGCTCCTTGTCCTCGCCGGTGAGCCGCTGATCCAGCGCGCCCTGGTCGGTGGCCTTGGCCAGCAGCTCGGATATGTAGCCGTGGACGTCCGCCTTGGCGGTGCGCCATTTGACCGGCGCCCGCATTCCCGCGGACTCGTTGTAGATCAGCGCCTCGGCGTTGGAGTTGGTGAACACCTCCAGCGGGACGCCCAGTTCGCGGCAGTAGTCCATGGTGGTCATCCACTGCGCGATGCGCGCGGGACCGGCGTTCATGTACTGGCCCCGGCTGAAGCCGACCCGCTGCGCGGCACCGCCCGTCTCGGCCAGCCGGTCGCCGCCGCGCAGGGTCAGGTTGCGACCGCCCACCCGGTCCTGGGCCTCCAGGATCGTGCAGTCGTACCCTGCCTTGCCCAGCTCGTACGCCGCGGCCAGTCCCGCCACTCCGGCGCCGAGGATCAGCACCCTGGCGGCTCCGCGGCCGCGCAAACGGAAGTCGGAAGGCTGCGGCGGCCGGAAGGGCGCCTTGGTCGCGGCCTCCGCCGACGGCGCCAGCCCGAGCGCTCCCATGGTGGCGAACATCGCGCCCGCCCCACCGGCCGCCCCTACCCGGGTGAGGAACGACCGGCGGTCGACCCCGTTCGTCTGTTCCCTTGTCGACAAGGGACACCTCCAAGATCTCGACAACGGGGAGTCTTGGAGCGTTCCGTTTTCACCGCGGGTCGGACCTGTAACCAGGCGGTTGCCAAATGATCACCGGCGAGGCCGGGGAGCGCGGAGCGCCGTAGCCGCCGCGGTGACCGAAATCCGCCGTTCGATGGCCGGACTCGGCCGGATCACCCACGGGTAAGACCGGATTCACTATGGACAAGCCGGACCGCCGCGCGATGTGATGACGAACCGAGATTTTGCTCACCCCCAGGCGGACCCGATGACGGATGTTGTGCTCGACGGAGTCGAGAAGGTGTATCCGGGTGGCCAGGTCGCCGTCCGGAACGTCCGTCTGCGGATCAACGCGGGCGAGCTGTTCGTCCTGCTCGGGCCGTCGGGCTGCGGCAAGTCCACCATCCTGCGGATGATCGCCGGCCTGGAGGAGATCACCACCGGCGACCTCTGGCTGAACGGGTCCGTCGCCAACGACCTGCCGCCGCGCGAGCGGAACGTGGCAATGGTGTTCCAGGAGGGTGCCCTCTACCCGCACCGCACGGTCAAGGGCAACATGATGTTCCCGCTGGAGGTGTCGGGCGACGACCGCGCCGAGGCCGGCGCCAAGGTCGTCGAGCTGGCGCGCGCCCTCGGCATCAACTCCATGATCGACCGGCTGCCGGGCACGCTGTCGGGCGGGCAGCGGCAGCGCGCGGCCATCGGGCGGGCGCTGATCCGCGAGCCGCAGCTGTTCCTGATGGACGAGCCGCTGTCGAGCCTCGACGCGGGGCTGCGCACCGAACTGCGGATCGAGATCGCCGGGCTGGTGCGCTCCACCGGCACCACCACCGTCTACGTCACCCACGACCAGGTCGAGGCCATGACGATGGCCGACCGGATGGCGGTGCTGCGCGACGGCGTCCTGGAGGACGTCGGCACCCCCGAGAAGATCTACGAGGACCCGGCCACGGCGTTCGTGGCCGCGTTCCTCAGCTCGCCGCCGATCAACCTGCTGCACGCCACGCTGTGGGCCGTCGAGGGCGAGGGGCTGCTGCTCGACTTCGGTTCGCAGCGGCTGAGCGTCCCGTGGCACGACCCCCGCGCGGCTTCGCTGATCAGCCAGCACGGCCGGTCCGTGATCGTCGGCATCCGGCCGGACACGCTGCTGCCGATCGCGCCGGGCTCCCCCGCGCCGCACGGCACCGTCCTGTCCGGCCAGGTCCGCGAGCTGGAGTTCCACGGGCACGAGTGGCTCGCCTACGCCGAGGCGGGTATCCCCACCGTGGACGCGACGGAGGTGGGACGGCCGCCGCCGCCCGAGCGGCGCGAGACGTGGCGGCCGGGCCTGCGCGACCGGCTGCGGGACATGCTGGGCCGGCCGTCCCCCGCGGAGCCGGCCGAGGAGCACGCCGGCCACCACCGCCGCACCGACCTGGTGTTCCGCATACCGCCCGGCAGCCGCCCGAACCGCGGTGAGCACTACGCGCTGCGGGTCGACCTGAACCGGGTCCTGTTCTTCGACGCCGACGGCCGCCGCGTCACGCCCGTCCAGCGGTAGGGCCCCCGGGGGGCGGGAACCGCCACTCAGGCGGGAAGGCCCTCGCCGACCTCGGTGACATCGCGGGGCTCGCCGACCTCGCCGCTGTAGAGGCGGATCTTCCACTGGATCTGCGCCTGCTGCTCGCGCAGCCTCGCGATCTGCTCCTCCACCCGGTGGTCGTGGTCCTGCAGCAGTTCGAGCCGCTCGCGGACCGTCTCGTCCCCGCCACGGGCCAGCTCGGAGTACCGCAGCATCTCGGCGATCGGCATGCCCGTCTCGCGCAGGCAGCGCAGCATCCCGAGCCACTGCAGGTCTCCGTCGCTGAACACGCGCCTGCCCGACGCGTTCCGCGCGATGCCGGGCAGCAGCCCGATCTTCTCGTAGTAGCGCAGCGTGTCGATGCTGAAGCCGCTCTTCTCGGCGGTCTCGCCCGGAGAGTAGGAACTCACGCCCTCAGGATTTCACCTGGAGTGCGCTCCAGGTCAACGCCCGCCGCCGGGCGCCACATTTGACCTGGAGCGCGCTCCAGCCCGCAGAGTGGGGACCCGCCGGCGCATCCCCGGTGTATTCGCGACCGAAAAGGAGAGGGACCCGTCATGCGCGTTGGTCTCCAGATTCCCAGTTTCACCTTCCCCGGCGGACCGGAGCAGATCGGCCCCGCCTTCGACACCGTCGTCCGGCAGGCCGACCAGGCGGGACTGCATTCGCTGTGGGTGATGGACCACTTCTTCCAGATCGGCGGGGTGGGCGCCCCGGACGAGCCGATGCTGGAGGGCTACTCGGCGCTCGCGTACGCGGCCGCGCTGACCGAGCGGATCACGCTCGGCACGATGGTCACCGGCGTGACGTACCGCCATCCAGGCGTCCTGGTCAAGACCGTGACCACGCTGGACGTGCTGTCCGGCGGCCGCGCCTGGCTGGGCATCGGCGCGGCCTGGAACGACGAGGAGTCGCGGGGGCTCGGCATCGGGTTCCCGCCGACGGCGGAGCGGTTCGAGCGGCTGGAGGAGACGCTGCGGATCGCCCATCGGATGTGGAAGGGCGACGACTCCCCGTTCGAGGGCCGCCACTACACGCTGGAGCGGCCGCTGAACTCGCCGCCCGCGCTGCGGACGCCGCATCCCCCGATCCTGATCGGCGGCGGCGGGGAGAAGAAGACGCTGCGGCTCGTCGCCGAGTACGCCGACGCCTGCAACCTGTTCGACGGCCCGGAGCTGCCGCGCAAGCTGGACGTGCTGCGCGAGCACTGCGCGCGCCAGGGACGCGACTACGCCGAGATCGAGAAGACCGCGCTGGGCCGTTTCGAGGGCGGTACGCCGTCCGTGGCCGAGGCCGTGGAGACGATCGGGCGGCTCGCCGAGAGCGGCATCGACCACGCGATCTTCTCGCAGTACACCGGCCAGGACCTGGCGGGCGTGCTCGGCGAGGCACTGGCGCAGACCGAGGCGATCGTCCCGGCGGGACGGTGAGCCCGCGCGTTCACGCGACGGCGGGGGTGAACACCCACTTCTTGTACGACCAGTAGCGGAACGCGGCACCGAACGCGACACCCGCCACCAGGCTGGCGTTGTAGGCGACTCCGCCGTGCAGCCCGAGCGTGTAGTACGTGAAGCCGGTGCACACCACCTGGATGAGCAGGCCGACGCCGTTCAGCCCGAAGAAGATCGCGACCTCGCGGCCGGAGCCGTCGCTGTCGCGGTGGCGGAACACCCAGAACCGGTTGAGCAGGTACGAGGCCAGCGTGGAGAGCACGGTGGGGATGGCGACGCTCGTGACGGGACTGCCGCCGAGCCAGGCGCGCATCACGTTGGCGCCGACGAACATGATCAGCGTGCCGACGACCCCCACGAAACCGAAGCTGAGCAGCTCGCTCAGGAACCTCCGGTACGGCGGGGCGGCTTCGACCGTTCTGACCGGTCTGGACCGCTGCATGGTGCTCACTCGCCCAGACCTTACCTGAGTAGGACATATGCGAATGTCACAACCCGGCCAAAAGATCAACACGGTGCCGTTCCGCGGTCCGCGGGCGCGGCGGCCGTGGCGGTCGCCGGGGCCAGCACCACGATGAGACCGACGAGCCCGACGGGCACGGCCAGCGCCCACCCGAGCCCCACGCCCTGCGCGACGAACCCGATGACCGGCGGGCCGCCGAGCAGCCCGAGGTAGCCGACCCCGGTGACGCGGGAGATCCCGGCCGCGGCGGGGACGCCGGGGACGTTCCCGGCCGCGCTGAACGTGACGGGTGCCACGACGGCGACACCGAGGCCGAACACCGTGCAGCCCGCCACGGCCGCGAGCGGGTGACCGGCGGCGAGCCCCGCCCCGAGGCCGAGCGCGGCGGCCAGCGACCCCGCCCGCAGCACCGGGACGGGCCCGAAGCGCGCGACCACCCGGTCGCCGGCGAACCGGCCGGCGGTCATCGCGATCGCGCATCCCGCGTAGCCGAGGCCCGCGAAGCCCGGCCCGGTGCCGAGGTGTTCGCGCAGGTAGACCGCGCTCCAGTCGGCCATGGCGCCCTCGCCCACGAACGAGCAGAGCCCGATGATCCCCAGCAGGGCCAGCAGCCACCGGGAGGACGGCCCGGCGGAGGCGCGCCCGGGTCCGTCCGGGACGGGGTCCGCCGGAGCGGGCTCGGCCGGAGGCGGGCCGCCGGAGGCGGGGACGGGGTCGTCCGGCGGATACGGCCGCGGCTCCGGGAGGTCGTCGGCGGACCGGTCCAGCAGCCCGCGGCAGCCGATCGCCGTCAGCCCGGCGAGCGCCACGGCCGCGGCCGACAGGTGCAGCGGGACGGGGACACCGGCGTAGGCGACCCCCGAGCCGATCAGCGCCGCCACGAGCGTCCCGATGCTGTACCAGCCGTGCAGGCCGGACATGAGCGGCCGCCCGTAGCCCCGCTCGACGGCCACCCCCTGGGCGTTCATCGCCACGTCCATCAGGCCGAGCGAGGCCCCGAGCAGCAGGAGGGAGACGATCAGCGCGCCGAGGTTCCAG
The DNA here is from genome assembly GCF_004349245.1 of Actinomadura sp. 6K520. Classification (GTDB taxonomy): domain Bacteria; phylum Actinomycetota; class Actinomycetes; order Streptosporangiales; family Streptosporangiaceae; genus Spirillospora. The sequence continues at coordinate 10,585 of NZ_SMLC01000137.1, forward strand.
GCGAGGCCGAGCGGGATCAGCGACACCGCGCCGGCGATCCCGGCGGCGATCGTCGTGGCCCGGCTGCCCCGGGCCGCGATGATCCGTCCCGCGAACCGCACGGCGAGCACGACACCGACGGGTGCGCCCAGCAGGGCGACGCCCATCGAGCCCTCGCTCAGCCCGAGGTGCTCCTTGATCTGCGGGATGCGGACCACCCAGGCGGCGGCGAGCAGGCCGTGCGCGGTGAACGCGAGCGTGACCGCCGGCCGCGCCCGGCCGAACACCGCGAACCCCTCCGCCGTGATCTTGTCCGTGGCCACCCGCAGACTTTACGCGGCCCGCCGACCGGGCGGTAGCGAGCTTTCAGGCCAGGCTCGCCAGGGGCACGCCGGGGTCGGCGAGCCGGCCGGTGTCCACCCGGGTCCCGGAGCGGATCAGCGCCTGGACGTCCCCGGTGACGTCCCACACGTTGACGTTCATCCCGGCGACGACCCGGCCGCCGGACAGCCAGAACGCGACGAACTCCCGGGCCCCCGGGTCACCGCGGTACACCACCTCGTCGTACTCCCCCGGCGACGCGACGCCCGACATCTCCATGCCGAGGTCGTACTGGTCGCTGAAGAAGTACGGGATCTGGTCGTAGACGACGTCCTGGCCGAGCATCGCGCGGGCGGCGGCCGGCCCGCCGTTCAGCGCGTTCGCCCAGTGCTCCACGCGCACCCGGCGGCCGAGGAGCGGGTTGTAGGCGTTGGCGACGTCCCCGGCCGCGAAGATGTCGGGGTCGGAGGTGCGCAGCGACTGGTCGACGAGGACGCCGTCGGAGACCTCCAGCCCCGCCTCCTCGGCGAGGCCGGTGTTGGGCCGCACGCCGATGCCGACGATCACGACGTCCGCGGGCACCTCGGCGCCGCCGGAGGTCACCACCGCCGACACCTGCCCGGCGCCCCAGAACCCGGCGACGCCCTGGTCGAGCCGCAGGTCGACGCCGTGCTCGCGGTGCAGGTCGCCGAACATCCCGCCGAGTTCGGGCCCCATGGCGGTGTGCAGCGGCGCCGGCTCCGGCTCGATCATCGTCACATCGTTGCCGTGGGCGCGGGCGGCGGCCGCGGTCTCCAGCCCGATCCAGCCCGCCCCGGCCACCACGACCCGGCGCCCGCCGTGCGCGATGGCCTGCTTCAGCGCCGCCGAGTCGGCCATCGTCCGCAGGTAGTGGATGCCCTGCAGCTTGGAGCCCGGGACGTCGAGCCGCCGCGGGGACGCCCCGGTCGCCAGCAGCAGCCGCGTGTACCGGATCGGCTCCCTGGTGGACAGCCGCACCTCGTGCGCGTCCCGGTCGACGGCGGCGACGGAGGCGCCCACCCGCAGTTCGACGTCGTGCTTGTCGTACCAGTCCGCCTCGTGGACGTGGGCCTTCTCCCGGGGCTCCTTGTCCAGCAGGAAGCCCTTGGAGAGCGGCGGCCGCTCGTACGGGCGCTCGATCTCGTCCCCGATCAGCAGCAGCCTGCCCGTGAAACCCTCCTCGCGAAGCGTCTCCGCCGCCTTGGCACCCGCCAGGCCGGCGCCGGCGATGACGAACGTCTCCTCGGGCATGGCGACCTCCTGTAGTTGACCTGTAGCCATCCCTACAGCGCGGCCTGGGGCGAGACAAGGGTCGCCGTCGGGTGGGTCGCGGCATATTCCGCCCGACGCTCCATCCGGAATCGGGGCGGAGCGGTCAGGAACGGCCTTGCAGCAGGCGGTGCCGTGCCATCGCGGACAGGTCGGTCAGCGAGGCGATCTGGTCGATGGCCGCGCGGAGCCGGCCCGCGTCGTCGCCGGCCCCCTCGAACGCGGCGCGGAACCCGGGTTCCAGGGTGCCGGGCGCGCCGGCGAGCATCATCTCGGCCAGCTCGGTGATCAGCGTCCGCTGCCGGGCCCGGACCTCCTCGTGGCTGATCCACACGTAGTGCGCGGTGATGCCCTTGAGCAGGGCGTTCTCCAGCCACTGCGCGCGCGGGACGATCAGCTCGGCCGCGTACCGGGTCAGCGGGCGGGCGCCGTAGGCGTCCCGGGTGGCGGTCTCGGCGGCCACGCAGAACCGCCCGATCAGGGTGCTGGTGAGGTTCTTGAGGGCGGCCAGGCTGCGCGGCGTGCCGTCGTAGCGGTCGGGCCAGTACGGCTCGGCGAGCAGCTCGGTGAAGCGTTCCTCCAGCTCGGCGAGGTCGGCATCGGGGCAGTACAGCTTGGTCGCGGTCGCGGCGACGAGGCGCCGCTCGGCCGGGTCGGCGAGGCGGGCGAAGTCGATGTGCCCGGCGACGAGCGCGTCCTCCAGGTCGTGGACGGAGTAGGCGACGTCGTCGCTCCAGTCCATGACCTGGGCCTCGAAGCACGTCCGGCCGGGGTCGACGCCCTCGCGGACCCAGTGCGCGACGTCCGCGTCGTCGTCGTAGACGCCGAATTTCCCGTTGACCGCCTCCGCCTGCGTCCACGGGTACTTCATCGACGCGTCCAGCGCGGCGCGGGTCAGGTTGAGGCCGACGCTGCGCCCGTGCAGGGGCGGGCCGTCCGCCGCGAACGACTTCGGCTCCAGCCGCGTCAGGACGCGCAGGCTCTGCGCGTTGCCCTCGAAGCCGCCGCAGTCGCGGGCGACGAGGTCGAGGGCGGCCTCGCCGTTGTGCCCGAACGGCGGGTGCCCGATGTCGTGGGCCAGGCACGCCGTCTCGACCAGGTCGGGGTCGCAGCCGAGGGACTTGCCCAGCTCGCGGCCCACCTGGGCGCACTCCAGCGAATGGGTCAGCCGGGTGCGCAGGCTCTGCACGGTGTCGGCGCCGGCGTCCGCGCCGGGCGAGGCGACCTGCGTCTTGGCCGCCAGCCGCCGCAGTGCCGCGCTGTGCAGGACGCGGGCGCGGTCGCGTTCGAACGCGGTCCGGTCGCGGCGCTTGGCGGGCTCGGGGGCCCAGCGCTGCCTGTCGCGGGCGGAGTAGCGGCCGGGGCCGCCGTCGATGGGGTTGCTCGTCATGTCCCTATCCAGGGTAGGCGGGCGCGATGACGTTCCGTTGACCTTGGGGCCGGCCGGAGTGTCAGCGGCTCGGCGAAGGATCCGGCGGCGGCGCGGACGGGTCGATGTTGATGCGCCTGATGGTCTCGTCCGGCACCTGCACGCTCTTGCCCACCAGGACGTACGACAGGTAGGCGCCGGTCTCCCGGACGATGTAGTCGAACTGGGTCTCGCGGGTCTGCACGCTGGGGCCGCTGCGGGTCGGCGAGGCGGCCGCCTCGATGCCGTGGTCCGCGGCCATCTTCTTCGACCGCAGCCCGTGCCACGGATCGGTGACGATCACCGCGGACGACCAGCCGCGCCGGTCGAACTCCGCGCCGACGGCCAGCATGCTGCCGAGCGTGTCCCGCCCGGCGGGCACCGCGACGACCCGGCCGGCCGGCACCCCGCCCTCCTCGATCAGCCAGCTGCGGCCGGAGCCCGCCTCGGTGTAGTTGTCGCCGGGGGCCTTACCGCCGACGGTGACGATGGCGGGCGCCACGCCCTCGCGGTAGAGGTCGAGGGCGTGCTGGAGCCGCCACCGCAGCGTCGGGGACGGCCGGCCGTTGTACTGCGCGGCGCCGAGGACGATGATCGCGTCGGAGCGGGGCCGCTCGTCCTGGCGGGCCTGGTGCCAGATGCGCGTCCCGACGGTGAGCGGCGTCAGCACCGCGATCAGCAGCAGCCCGAGGACGACGCCCGCCGGGATCGTGATCCAGGGCGACCGCCGGCGCCGTCCGCGCCGTCCGCGCGGCCGCTCGCCGGACTCGTCCTGCCCGTGGTCGTCGTCCTGGGGTTCCGGCACTTCGGTTTCCAACGTCATCGCTTCCGACACGTTAGTTAGATGGTGCGCCGGGCGGGCGAAGTTCACAGGTTGGGCGGCCGGTCTCCCGCGGGCGGAAAGCGGGAGACCGGGCCGCCCGGGCGGTCAGCGGCTGTCACTCCCCCCGGCCGCCGCGTCCGCCGCGATCGCGGCGCGGCCGGCCTCCAGCCGGGCGACGGGGACGCGGAACGGCGAGCAGGACACGTAGTCGAGCCCGACCTCGTGGCAGAAGTGCACCGAGTCGGGGTCGCCGCCGTGCTCGCCGCAGATGCCGAGCTTGAGGCCCGGCCGCGCCTTGCGGCCCTCCTCGGCGGCGATGCGGACGAGCCGCCCGACGCCGTCCCGGTCGAGGGTCTCGAACGGCGACACCCCGAAGATCCCGAGCTCCAGGTACCGGCCGAAGAACGCCGCCTCGACGTCGTCGCGGGAGAAGCCCCAGGTGGTCTGGGTGAGGTCGTTGGTGCCGAAGGAGAAGAACTCCGCCGCCTCGGCGATCTGCCCGGCGGTCAGCGCGGCCCTCGGCAGCTCGATCATGGTGCCGATCAGCGCCGGGACGTCGACGCCGGTGGACTCCCGCACCCGGTCCAGGATCGTACGGGCCTCGTCGCGGACGGCCTCCAGCTCCTGGACGGCACCGACGAGCGGGATCATGATCTCCGGACGCGGGTCGCCGCCGGCGCGGCGCCGCGCCGCCGCGGCCTCGGCGATGGCGCGGACCTGCATGCCGAACAGCCCCGGAATCGCCAAACCGAGCCGCACGCCGCGCAGGCCGAGCATAGGGTTCTGCTCGTGCAGTCGGTTGACCGCCTCGAGCAGTCTCCGGTCCTTCTCGTCGGCGCCGTCGCCGGCGAGCGCGACCCTGACCGACAGCTCCGTGAGGTCGGGGAGGAATTCGTGCAGCGGCGGGTCGATCAGCCGGATCGTCACCGGCAGACCGTCCATGGCCTTGAAGATGCCCTCGAAGTCGCTCTTCTGCAGCGGTTCCAGGGCGTCCAGCGCGGCCTGCCGCTCCGTGGCGTCCGCCGCCAGCACGAGCTCCTCGATGAGCTGCCGCCGGTCGCCGAGGAACATGTGCTCGGTGCGGCACAGCCCGATCCCGGCGGCGCCGAAGCGGCGCGCCCGCGCCGAGTCCCCGGGGGTGTCGGAGTTCGCGCGGACCTTCATCGCGGCGCGCGCGTCGGCGTGCCGCATGATGCGGTCGACGGCCTTGACGAGGTCGCCGCCGTCCTCGGGAGTCAGCTCGCCCTCGAAGTAGCGGACGACGGGCGAGTCCTCGACGGGCGCCTCGCCGAGGTACACGTCCCCGGACGTCCCGTCGATGGAGATCACGTCCCCCTCCCGCACGGTCACGCCGCCGGGGGCGGTGAAATGCCCGTTCTTGACGTCGACGTCCAGCTCCTCGGCGCCGCAGACGCAGGTCTTGCCCATGCCGCGGGCGACGACGGCGGCGTGCGAGGTCTTGCCGCCGCGGGACGTCAGGACGCCCTTCGCCGCGACCATCCCGGCGAGGTCGTCGGGGTTGGTCTCGCGGCGGACGAGGATCACGTCCTCCCCCGTCCCGGCGAGCTCCGCGGCCCGCTCGGAGCTGAACACGACCTTGCCGACGGCCGCGCCCGGCGAGGCGTTCATGCCCTTCGTGAGCTTCCGGACACCGTCCACCCGGTCGGCGAAGCGGGGGAACATGAGCTGGGCGAGCTGGTCTCCGGTGACGCGGCGGGCGGCCTCGTCCACGTCGATGAGCCCCTGGTCGAGGAGCTGGCAGGCGATGCGGAACGCCGCGGCGGCGGTCCGCTTGCCGACCCGGGTCTGCAGCATCCACAGCTTCCCGCGCTCGATCGTGAACTCGATGTCGCACATGTCGCGGTAGTGGTTCTCCAGCGTCTCCATGATCTCGAGAAGCCGGTCGTAGGACGCCTTGTCGATGCGCTCCAGGTCCTTCAGCGGCACGGTGTTGCGGATGCCTGCGACGACGTCCTCACCCTGGGCGTTCTGCAGGTAGTCGCCGTAGACGCCCTGCTGGCCGGACGCGGGGTCGCGGGTGAACGCGACGCCGGTCCCGGAGTCCATGCCCAGGTTGCCGAACACCATCGAGCAGATGTTCACGGCGGTGCCGAGGTCGACGGGGATGCGCTCCTGGCGGCGGTACAGGATGGCGCGGGGCGCGTTCCAAGAGCCGAACACCGCCTCGACGGCGAGGTCCATCTGCTCGCGCGGGTCGGTCGGGAACTCCCGCCCGGCCTGCTCCCGGACGATCGTCTTGAAGCGCTCGACCAGCTTCCTGAAGTCGTCCGCGGTGAGGTCGACGTCGTTGTCGCTGCCGCGGGCGCGCTTGACGTCCTCGACGGCGTCCTCGAACAGGTCGCCGTCGATGTCCAGGACGGTCTTGCCGAACATCTGGATCAGCCGGCGGTAGGAGTCCCATGCGAACCGCTCATCGCCCGCCTGCTCGGCCAGCCCGTGCACGGACTCGTCGTTCAGCCCGACGTTGAGCACGGTCTCCATCATGCCCGGCATGCTGAACTTGGCGCCGGAGCGCACGCTGACCAGGAGCGGGTCGTCGCTCTGGCCGAGCTTCTTGCCCATCGCGGACTCGAGGGCGGCCAGGTGCTCGTTCACCTCGTCCGCCAGCCCCTCGGGCAGGTTCCCGTGCTCGAGGTAGTGCCGGCAGGCCTCCGCGGTGATCGTGAACCCGGGAGGGACGGGCAGTCCGAGGTTGGTCATCTCGGCCAGGTTGGCGCCCTTGCCGCCCAGCAGATCTTTGAGGTCCTTGTTTCCCTCAGTGAAGTCGTACACGAACTTCGGCACGGGGAGCTCCTTCTCGCTCCGATTCCACCCAGCGGCAGTACCGGTCCCGCCCCGGCGGGGACGCGGCATCGCGTTCCCGCAGGCGGCGGCGGGTCCGCTGCCCTGTTTGCCGGGACTGTACCCGCGATGTCCGGTCTTCCTCGGCGCCCGGTGCGAGAAGGGGCGTACTCCCAGGTCAGAGGCCGGATAGTGGTCTATTCCAATGGGGAGCCCAGGGAGACGGCGGTCCGCCCGGGGCACCCGGCGCGGACCTGACGTCCGGGCGGACCCGGCACCATCGACGTACCCGTTCCAGGGAGAGGGAATGATGGATCAAGGAGGTGAGGTTGTGAGGCCTAAGGTCGCCGGCGGCCGGGCGGGAGATCCGTTCGCCCCCATAGCCGATTTCGGGTTCCTGTCCGACTGCGAGACGACCGCCCTGGTCGCGCCCAGTGGCAACATCGAGTGGATGTGCCTGCCGAGGATGGACTCGCCCAGCGTGTTCGGGTCCCTCCTGGACCGCGACGCGGGCTACTTCCGGGTCGGCCCGGCGGGCGTGGAGGTGCCCGCAGCGCAGCGCTACATCCCCGGCACCATGGTGATGGAGACCACCTGGTGGGTGCACGGGGGCTGGCTGGTCGTGACGGACGCGCTGCTGATGGGCCCGTGGCACCACGAAACGGAACGGTCCCACACGCACCGCAGGGCCCCGACGGACTACGACGCCGACCACGTCCTCCTGCGGATGGTGCGGTGCGTCAACGGCCAGGTCCAGGTCCGGCTCGACTGCATGCCGGTGTTCGACTACGGCCAGACGCCCGCCCGCTGGGAGCACACCGGCGCCGGGTACCACGAGGCCCTGGCGCGCGGCAACGGCGTCGGGCTGCGGCTCACCACCGACATGAACGTCGGGTTCGAGGGGTCGCTCGCCACGTCCCGCACGCTGCTGAAGCAGGGCGAGTCCCGGTTCGTCGCGCTGTCGTGGAGCGAGCACGCGGCCCCCTCGTCCTACGAGGAGGCCCACGAGCGGCTGGTCTGGACCGTCCACCACTGGCAGCACTGGCTGGACCGGGGCCGCTTCCCCGACCACCCGTGGCGCAGCCACCTGCAGCGCAGCGCGCTGACGCTCAAGGGCCTGACGTTCGCGCCCTCGGGCGCGGTGGCGGCCGCGGCGACGACGTCGCTGCCGGAGGCGCCGGGCGGCGACCGGAACTGGGACTACCGCTACACCTGGATCCGCGACTCCACGATGGCGCTGTGGGCCTTCTACACGCTCGGCTACGACTGGGAGGCCAACGACTTCTTCTACTTCATCACCGACGTCGCCGAGGCCGCCGAGGGCAAGCTGCAGATCATGTACGGCCTGGACGGGCGGGGGGAGCTGCCCGAGTCCACGCTGGACCACCTCACCGGCTACGACAACGCCCGTCCCGTCCGGATCGGCAACGAGGCGTACATGCAGGCGCAGCACGACGTGTGGGGCGCGATCATCGGCTCCATCTACCTGTTCGTGCGCAAGCGGGACCGGCTCGACGACCGGCTGTGGAAGATCATCATCAAGCAGGTGGAGGACGCCCTCGCCACCTGGCGGACCCCCGACTGCGGCATGTGGGAGGTGCGCGGCGAGCCGCAGCACTTCACCTCGTCCAAGATCTTCTGCTGGGTCGCGGCCGACCGCGGCGCCCGGCTCGCCCGCGTCCGCGGCGACCAGGACCGGGCGCGGCGCTGGCAGGCCGCCGCCGACGAGATCCACGCCGACGTGCTGGCGAACGCGCTGGACGAGCGCGGCGTCTTCACCGCGCACTACGGCGCGACGGCCCTGGACGCCTCCGCGCTGCTGATCCCCCTGCTCGGCTTCCTGCCCGCCGACGACAAGCGCGTCCGCGAGACCGTCCTCGCCATCGCCGACGAGCTGTCGGAGGACGACCTCGTCCTGCGCTACCGCGCCACCGAGACCGACGACGGGTTCGACTCGGAGGAAGGCACCTTCACGATCTGCTCGTTCTGGCTGGTCAGCGCCCTGGTGATGATCGGGGAGCTGGAGCGGGCGCGGGCGCTGTGCGAGAAGCTGCTGTCCTACGCCAGCCCGCTGCAGCTGTACGCCGAGGAGATCGATCCGCACAGCGGCCGCCACCTGGGCAACTTCCCGCAGGCGTTCACCCATCTCGCGTTGATCAACGCGGTCATGCAGGTGATCAGGGCGGAGAACGGCGAAGCCCAGGGCCCCCTGGTCTGACTCCCCCGTCGCCGTGGCCGGGCCTCGCCCGGCCACGGACCGGGTCCCGCGCATTACAACCCGGCGACAACTGTCGGAAATGCCTCATAAGTTGAAATTTCCGACCTACCGTGCGGCTGTGAGTACGCCACAACGCCCGTCCCGTCCGGATCGGCAACGAGGCGTACATGCAGGCGCAGCACGACGTGTGGGGCGCGATCATCGGCTCCATCTACCTGTTCGTGCGCAAGCGGGACCGGCTCGACGACCGGCTGTG
>NZ_SMLC01000138.1 GCF_004349245.1 Actinomadura sp. 6K520
CCCCAAAAACCACCCCGCCCGTACGCGGGGCGGTGGGTGTGGCAGAAAAGTGAAACAGGTTCTAGTATGCGGGGATGCGGTTCACCTACGCCGAGGCGATGACCGATCCGTCCTACTACCTGCCCCTGGCCAAGGCCGCGGAGGCGGCGGGGTACACGAGCATGGCGGTGGCCGACTCGCTCGCGTATCCGAAGGAGTCCGACTCGGTGTACCCCTACACCGCGGACGGCAGCCGCGAGTTCCTTGAGGACAAGTCGTTCATCGAGACGTTCACGCTGATCGCGGCCATGGGGGCGGTGACGAGCAGGATCCGGTTCACCCCGTTCGTGCTCAAGCTGCCGGTGCGCCCGCCCGTGCTGGTGGCCAAGCAGGCCACGTCGGTCGCGTGCCTGACCGGCGGGCGGCTCGGCCTCGGCGTGGGCGTCAGCCCGTGGCCCGAGGACTTCGAGGTCATGGGCGTCCCCTGGGAGCGGCGCGGCAAGCGGATGGACGAGGCCATCGACGTCGTGCGCGGCCTCAGCCGCGGCGGGTTCTTCGAGTTCCACGGCGAATTCTACGACCTCCCCGCGATCAAGATCACGCCGGCGGAGCCGTTCCCGATCCTGGTCGGCGGGCACAGCGAGGCGGCGCTGCGCCGCGCCGTGGTCCGCGGCGACGGGTGGATGCACGCCGGCGGGGACGACCTGGACGACATCCTGGCGAGGCTGAACCGCATCCGCGAGGCCGAGGGCAAGGCGGGCGCCCCCTTCGAGGTCCACGTGATCTCGCCCGACGCCTACACGCCCGACGGGGTCAGGCGGCTGGAGGACAAGGGCGTCACCGACGTGATCGTCGGCTTCCGGATGCCCTACGTCAAAGGCCCCGACACCGAGCCGCTGGACAAGAAGATCGAGCACCTCGAACGCTTCGCCGAAACGGTCATCGCCAAGGTCGACCACTAAACGAGAACAGGTTACAGTCCGAGCCATGGACGCCATCACCTGGGACGCCCCGGACGCCGATCACCCGGCCCGCCGGGCCGCCCGCGCCTCCATGACGGCCGTGATCGGCGGTCGCAAGGACGAATGGCTGCGGCTGTTCGCCCTGGACGCCCTCGTTGAGGACCCCGTCGGACCGTCATTCCTGGACCCGTCCGGCAACGGGCACCGGGGTCACGACGCCATCGGCGCGTTCTGGGACACCTTCGTCTCCACCATCGCCGGTTTCCGCTTCACCATCGCCGACTCCTTCGCCAACGGCGACTGCTGCGCCAACGTCGCGACCATCACCACCACCATGGCCGACGGCTCCACGATGACCATCGACTGCGTCCTGATCTACACGGTCGACGAGGCCGGGCTGATCACGTCCCTCCGCGCCCACTGGGAACCCGACCGCGCCATGGCGACGATCACCAAGCCCTGATCAGGACCACCCGTCGTCCCCCGGCGGCAGCAGCGACCGGGCGATCGTCTGCTCCAGCCGGCGCACTGCCATCGACTCCCCCACGAACCCCCGGACAGCCTGCAAGAACTGCTGGAGGCCACCCGGATAGTCCAGGCACGTCTGCACGATGGCGAACAGGTCGGCCCGCGCCTCCGCCGACCGCGCGGCGGCTCCGGCGATCTCCTTGGGCAGCGCGCCGACGAGCTGGTCACGGCCTCGTTCGACGCGGAACCGGGGGATGTCGAGCAGGTCGTCCACCATGCGGAACAGCTGCGCCACCGGGACGTCCGCCGCCATCTGCGGCACCGCGTCCTGCACGCGCTCCGGGCCCGCCTCCCCCGGCACCGCCGGGACCGGGGCCGGCCGGACGAGGCGACCGCCGGGCACCATGATCCATGCCTGGTCGGAGGTCTCCTTCACCCGGACCTCGACCCGGTGGTAGTCACCCGGATCCACGAGCCCCCGGCCGTGCGACACCACATCGTCGAACACCCGCTTGGAGACGATCACCGCGATCGCCGTCTCGGCCTGGGCGACGGCCTCCTTCAGCGGCGTCGCGTCCAGCAGCCGGAACGCGTGCGTCAGCGCCGTCCCGACGATGCCGCGCCCGTCCCACTCGGCCTCCCCGACGTTGAAGGCCACGCGCAACCGCATCCGCGCCGCCTCGCTCGCCGCCTCGTTGTGGTGCCGCACCTCCGCGCGGAGCCGGTCGACCACCGCCGTCAGCAGCGACTCCATGCCGACGTGCGGCGGAAGGACGACCATCACCCCGTCGCCGCGGTCCTCGTCGTACCACTCGTCCGGCCGCAACCCCGTGCAGGCGAGGCTGCGCTCAAGCCCGTCGTACATCGCCTTCCGCACCCGCACCCGCACCGGATCGGCACGGGAGGCGTCACTGAACGCGGCGATGTCGCAGACCAGAAATGAGCACGTACCGCTCGGCCGCCACCGCCCCGAAGCCGGGCGCACGGTCTCCGTCACGGGCACCTCACCGATGGTCGCTACCGACTCCACTCTGCAACCCCGCGGCCCCGCCCGCAAGAAGTTCGCGTCACTCGCCACGGTCATCCGGCGCCCAATACGGCCGTGGTTCGTCCCCCTGAACACCCGACTGTCCCGAGTGTCCTCAGCGCCAGGACACCGCATGAAAATCTTTGGCGCGTCCCCCGCCGATCGTCTCGCATCGCGGCATCGCGGATCCGTATAGTTCGTCAGGTCGCGGCTTAACTGGTGCCCCTGAGACCACATAGGAAACGCGACACTTTTCCAATAGGCGGGATTAGAGGGGGAGACGGCCGTGCCGGTCACTCATGGCAGCACTTCAGAGTCCAGTGACCACGTGGACCCCTTCGCCTGGGCTCCGCCCGCCCTCTCCGAGCTGAATGCGGCGCGCCCCTCCGAAGGGTCGGTGCTGAGCGCGGCGCTGCGGCGCGCCAGCGCCGAGCGCCATGACCCCCGGCCCGTCCGGGCGTCCTTCGACAACAATCTGACGGGGCCGCCGGCAGACACCCGCGGCTGAGCCACCGTGGCAGAGTCCGGCGAATGGCCGTCCAACGGCCTCGACGTCGCCGCCCTGATGGCCGGTGGATGGCGGCCGCTGCCCTTCTCCGAACTCGTCCTGAAGATTCACGGCCGTTGCAACCTGGCCTGCGATTACTGCTACGTCTACGAGAGTGCGGACAGATCGTGGCTGGACAGGCCGAGATCAATGCCGCCCCAGGTGGTCGCCACCACGGCCGCCCGGCTCGCCGAGCACGCCCGAGACCACGAGCTCACCAAGGTGACGGTCGTCCTCCATGGAGGCGAACCGCTGCTGGCGGGGAAGGCGAACCTCGCCGCCGCCGTCGGACGGTTCCGTGCGGCCATGCCTCCCATCTGCGAGGTCGAGGTGTGCATGCAGACGAACGGCGTGCTCCTCACCGACGAAATGCTGGCGATGTTCGACGAGCACGAAGTAGGCATCTCTGTAAGCCTCGACGGGGACCGTGCCGGGCACGACCGGCACCGTATCCACGCCAACGGACGCGGCAGCCATTCCGAGGTCATGGGCGGGTTGACCCGGCTCACGAACTCGTACCGAAGGCTCTACCACGGTCTGCTCTGCACTGTTGACCTCGACAACGATCCAGTCCGGACGTACGAGGCGCTCATCGAGACACAGCCCCCGCGCATCGACTTCCTGCTACCCCATGGAACCTGGACGACCCCGCCGCCCCGGCGACCCACCGAAGGCGGCGGCACGCCATACGCCGAATGGCTCATCGCGGTGTTCGACCGCTGGTATCACGCGCCGCGCAGAGAGACCGGCGTGCGGCTGTTCGAGGAGATCGTGAATCTCCTGCTCGGCGGTCAAAGCCAGAGCGAGAACATCGGACTGTCCCCGGTCGCCATGCTCGTCGTCGACACCGATGGGACGCTGCAACAGGTCGACACGCTGAAGACCTCCTACCGGGGCGCGCCCGAGACTGGTCTCAACGTCTTCGATCACCGATTCGACGACGCGATGCTGCATCCAGGCGTGGTCGCGCGCCAGATCGGTCTCGCGGCGCTGGCTCCGATGTGCAGAACGTGCGCGGTCCGCGACATCTGCGGGGGTGGCCTGTACGCGCATCGCTACCGGGAAGGCCACGGCTACCTCAACCCGTCCGTGTACTGCCCGGACCTGATGAGGTTGATCGGCCACATCGGCCGCACTGTCCAGCACGACCTCGCCCTGGCTCAGCCCGCGCAGAGCCCCTGACCTCTAGGGATGACCGGGTCAAAGAGCGGTGGGCTCGAGGTCGCATTCGAGCAGTTCACCGCGCTCAGCGGCCCGCACCTCCGGGTGGTCACGACCGAGCTTGTGTCCCAGCAGGGTCAGCACCAAGCTGACGTCTTGTCCGCCGTCTCCGGCCGCGGCGCGAGCCCGTACCAGATTGAGCGCGACGGCCAACGAGTACGGATGACGTTCCCCGAGGGAGGTGACGAACCTCTCTCGCACCTCGGTCAGCAGCTGGATTGCGGCATCCAGTTCGCCTAGGAGGTAGTAGTCCTTGGCAAGGCCGGTCTTGGTGCACAACGCGTAATGGTGGTTGGGGCCGAGGTCACCGGCTTCGAGCTTCGCCAGCGCGGCCTGATCGATGGCCTGCGCCTCGTACACCTCCGACAGCCTCCGGAGGACGACCGCCTTGTTGATCGCACATACCCAAACGAAGGGATGATCCTCCCCCATTTCCCGGCGGTAGCCGTTCAACGCCTCGTCGATAAGCGGCAACGCCTCGGCGGGTCGACCGATCGAGTGGGTGGCGAGGGCCAGGCAGACCTTACTGGCGAGCGCGTTCGGATGCTCCTCACGAAATCGCCGGACATGAGCGGCGAACGTCTCGGTGGCCAAACGATGCGCGTCCGCGTAGCGCCCGAGCTTCCGCAGTGTTCCCGCGTGGCTCATCTTCGCCTGCAGCACCATCGCGTGCCCCGGGCTGAGGACCGAGCGCAGGTTGGTCAGGCTCTCGGCCTGCATCTCGTATGCCCGGCGGTACCGTCCCAAAGCGTGCAGGTCACGCGCGAGGTTGTGGGTGGCACGGAAACGCTGCCGGTAGGACTCGTCGGACTTCTCCTGCCTTCGAAAGACCTCCTGGTCGATCTCGTGCGCCCTATGGAACAGGCCCAAGATGCGCAGGTCGAGCCCAAGGTTGTGCGCGGCGACCCGGGTACCGAGCCCGCCTGGTCCCAGCAGCTTTCCCATGCGCCGCCAAGCATCGAAATCGATCTCGTAGGCTCTGCGGAATTCTCCGCGAAAGCGCAGGTCGGCACCGAAGCCGGTCGCGGCGAAAAGGGTCTGCTCGTGATCGTCGCCGAACTTTCGCCGCGTCCGCATGAGGTTGTCCTCGCTGAGCTCAGCGGCCGCCTTGTTGTCACCAAGACCGCGCAATGCGTTCGCGAGAACACGGGAGATGTCTAGGACCAAGTCGTCGTCGGGTCCGTAGCGGTCCAGCCAGGTGGCCAATGCGATCTCCGCCATCCGGCGGCTGCCCTCGTACTCTCCCGACTGGTAGAGAAAGTTCGCCTGGTCAAAGCCCACGCGCCGGATGTCGTCGCCCTCGGCATCGAAGACACCGGACGGAACGACGTGCGGAGTGATCTCTGAACGGCGCGCCCACGTCGATTCCACCGCCTGTTCCTCGTTCGGAGTGGCCGCGGCCAGAATCGCGTGCACGTTCTCCCTGGCCTGTCGCAGCCGGTCCCCGGGGAGCCGGTCGTTGAGGATCGCCCGGACCAGCCGGTGGACCTGGAGAGTGCTCGACTCCTCGTCGAACCTGCCCAGGGAAAACCGGGAGATGTCGCGCATGGCACCGCGGAGCCGCGGCTCGTCCGCGAGCAGGTCCTCGAGTCCCGGTGGCAGCGCGGACGTGCGGCCGGCGGCCAGCAGTCTGCTGGACACCGGCTCGGGATCGAGGACCGCCCACAGTTCCAGCAGCGCCCAGGCGACGGGGTCCTGCTCGCGGAGCAGATCCAGGTTCAGGCTCACCCCCGCTGCCAGCGGTTTCGGCAGGTCCCCGCCGGAGGAGTCCGGCTCGGTAAGCTCCGCCAGCCGCCGGTCGAACAGGCGCAGATAGTCCTCGACGGCATGGTCCGTGACGGCGTGCCATGCCGCGGCCTGATGTACCGCCAGGGGAAGGTCGCCGACGCGCTCGGCCAGCAGGTCCGCCTCGGATTCCGACAGTCGCGGTACCAAGCGCCGGAGCAGCGCGACGCTCTCCGGCCGCTCGAAGACCTCGACGTCCACAACGGACGCGTGCCGTTCCCAGGCACGGTCGCGGGAGGTCACCAGAACGTGGCGCCCAGGGCCCAGTCCGGTCTCGGGCCCGTCGACTCCGAGAGGGGTCAGCGCGATGACCTCGTCCGGGTCCTGGGCGTTGTCGTAGATGAGCAGCCAGCGGTCGTAGGGCCTGCCCGCGCGCAGGGCCCGCAGGACGTCGTCCACCGTGCTCTTGGTGTCGTCGCTCATCGGCATGTCCAGCTCACGCGCCAGCAGCGCCAGCGCCGCTCGCGCCGACGTGGCCTGCTCCGCCGGTATCCACCAGACGACGTCGTACTCCTCGATGTGCCGGTAGGCGTATTCCAGCGCGAGATTGGATTTGCCTTCCCCGCCTAAACCGGCCCCAGAGCGCGGCAGAAGGGCCGCCATGCCGTCGCGCAGCGCCGCCCGTGCCGCGGTGAGGAGCCGATCGCGTCCGACGAAGTCGGAGTTGCGTCGGGGCAGGTCGCTGCGCGGTTCGGGCACGGGTTCGGCTATCGGAGGCCCGGCCGCGCAGGAGGACCCCGGACCGTCCTCGTGCCCGATCTCCTCGTACGGCTGCGCGTTGGCCGGGGCCTCGCTCGTCAGCTGTTCAGCCACCTCCCGGTACCGCCCGCCGAGCATCACCAGCGTCTGCGCCGCCACCTGCGCGAACGGCAGGTCGGGCGGAAGCTGCGCCTCGCCCCGGCTGACCGCGGAGAGGAACGCCTGGAAGTCCAAGGTCGACCCGATGCGGTCACGGACGACGCTCCACACCGCGCGCAGCACCTGGAGCATTTCGGACCGGCGCAGACCCTGGAGCAGGATCTCCCGCACTCCGTCATGGAACTCGTAGGCGATCTCCTCCACGTCGCCATCGGACGGGCGGCTTACCTTCCGCAGCATTCCGCTGAGGAAGACCTCCGCCAGGTCGACCGATGTGGAGGACGGAAACATCGCCTGCTGGACCAGTCGCATGATCGGCAGCCGCAACGGGGCCGCCGCCAGGTACGTGGCGAGTTTGAAAGCCGCCGGCGTGGACGACGCGCGGAACTGCTTGACCCGCCTCTCCGGCGACACGTCGGAGCCGGTCTCGGCCGGCGGCGGGAAGGCGACCGGCCGCCCGGTGAAAAGCGCCATGCCCATGACGTTCCTGCCACCGCGCGCGACCAGCTCCGCCCAGGACCGCAGCCAGCGTTCGCTGAGCTCGACCACCGGGACCGGGATTCCCTGAGGACGGTCGTCGGGCAACTGCGGGTGCGTCCGAACCACGGTCAACTGGTCGTTGACCACCCCCGGACCGGAGGTACCGAAGCGCACGGGCTCGATGGCCGCCGCGGTCCGCCGCCACAGCCGCTGAGGAAGCGGCTGGGCGATCGCGACGGTGCCGCCGCGGCCCCACCGGTCGAGGAGCGCGGCGGCCCGCCCGTCCTGCCACGCCGTGCCGATGCAGTCGCTGACGACCAGGATGATGCGCCGGCGCGTCGGGTCGGCCAGCTCGTCGGGGTCGCGGTCGGCGCCGGCCCCGAACGCGGAACCCGTGCGCAGGGAAAGCCGGGCGGATCCCGAGTCCAGGTACCACGTCCTCATGTCCCGGAAGGCCCCGAGCTGCTGCAACAGCACCCGGAACTCCTCGACCATCTGCCGCCAGACGACCATGGACGGGCCGACGTCCGCGACCAGCGCCAGATCGTGCCGGCGTTCCTGCTCCGGCACCATCACAGGCTCGCACACACCCGTTTCGGCGATCCGGTCCGCGGTCGCCTCCTCGTCGAGGTTCTCGCGGGTCAGCGAGGGGACGGTCGCGCGCAACGAACGCAGGGCGCGCGTCAGGGAGAGGGGATGCGAGATCGCCGGGGCCGCGGGCAACCGTACCGGGAAGACCGTGGCCGGCACCTCCGGCTCGGCCACGTAGAGCCCCGCCTCCACCGTCCGCGGCTGCGCGGGCTCCGGCACAGGCGCCGGGGAAAGGTCCGGCGGTTCCGTCGGAGACGCCGTCCGCTCCGCGAGTCCGACCTCCTCGGGTCCCTCCTGGCCGGGAGCCGCCTCGCGGACAGGGCCGTCGTGGACGCCGAGCCAGTCGGCGAGCCACAGCGCGTCCGCCATCTCCCCGGCCGTGGGCTCCGGGCTGAGCGCCCGCATCGCCTCGACGAACTGCTCGGTCATCCCGCGCCGGGCCGCTCGATCGGGCGCAGCACGGCGTCGAGGATCTCCTTGAACTTCGTCTCGGGCGGCCTGCTTCCGGAGGTCGCGAGGTAGACGGCGTTGAGCAGCTGGTCGGTGGCGAGCGCTCCCTCGGACCTGCGGGCCAGGAACTTCTCGATGAGGTCCTCACTGGCGGCCCTGGCGTCCACGCCGAGATGCGCCTCGATGATCTCGGCGAGCCGCTCCGGGCCGGCCGGCTCGATCGCGAGCCGGATGCACCGGCGCAGGAACGCGGGCGGGAACTCGCGCTCCCCGTTGCTGGTAATGATCACGACGGGGAAGTTCCGGCACCGCACCTCGCCGCGGTCGATGGGCACCCTGGAGCCGCCGTCCGCGGTCATCACGTGGACCCGCGACTGCTCCTCCGGGAGCCGCTGCAGTTCCAGGATGGGGAACCTGCCCTCCTCGAACACGTTGAGCAGGTCGTTCGGCAGGTCGATGTTGCTCTTGTCCAGCTCGTCGATCAGCAGGACACGCGGCAGATCACCGGGCAGGAGCGCCGTTCCCAGCGGCCCGAGACGGATGTAGCGCCCGATGTCCGGCGGCTCGGCGGTGTCCTCCCGGCCGCCCGCCCCGCGCAAGCTCGTCTCGTGGAGGCGGCCGATCGCGTCGTAGTGGTACAGCCCGCTCTGGAGCGTGGTGGTACTGGTGATCGGCCAGTACAGGACCGAGCCGAGCCCCAACTCGTAGGCGACGTTGTGCGCAAGGGTCGACTTCCCGGACCCGGGCTTGCCCGTCACCAGCAGGGGACGCCGCAGCAGTATGGCCGCGTTCACCCGGTCGATCACTGATTCGTCCGGCCGGTAGGAGATCGCCTGCTGCAGGTCGCGCTCCCTGCGACCGTCAGCGCCGGCCTCCGGGCTGAACCGGCGCCACGGAGGAGGAGGCGGCAGCCGCCGCACCCGGTCGTGCGGACGGCTGTCGCCCCGGTAGATGCGCCAGTCCCCGGCGAGGTCGGTGATCTCAGGTTCAGTGGTCATGGACGCCTTCCGAAGTACGGTCCTATGCGGGGGGTCGGAGCCGCACGTACGGCTCGGGAATGCGGTCGGCGTCGTCGAACAGGAGGGTCAGATGCAGGCCGAGGTGCCCGACGCCGGCGCCCTCGCCTCTCAACGCCCGTCGTCGCAGTTCCAACGCCCTGCGCGGCAGTCCCATGAGGTCATCTGCCAGAAGGCCTTTCGCCTCCCTGGCGAACTGGGCGGGATCGCGCCCGTCCCGGCACCAGGCGACTACGGGAATACCGGCGACCAGCCCGACCCAATGCTCGTCCGTCTCATCCTCCGCGCCGCCCCACGGCGGAAAGGCCAGGGCGAGGACGGCCTTGGACGCCTCCGACAGATGGGAGAGCAGCTCCTCCCTGCCGTACTCGCCGCGCCGGGTCACCAGGCACACGGGAGCGTCGACCGAGTTGCCGGCCAGCCACTCCCACTTGTGCCGCCAGTCGGGGTGGACGGCCGCCAGACGCATCCTGTCGAGGCTCCGCACGACCACCGGGTATCTGATGCCGATGCGGTACTCGACCCCGGCAATGCTGATCATCTCTTGTTCGAACGGGTGGTCCAGCAACGAGCGGGGCAAGATGAACTCGATGGTGAGATCCGGGTTGCGCCTGCCGACGACGGAACTGTCCGAGGTGAGCAACCACTCCAGCAGCTCGGGGATGCGGCTGAGCGGCAGCGCCTCATCGCCGCACTGCAGCGTGCTCCCGGGCTCGCGCCCTACCTGGAGCCACGCGGTCACCAGGTAGCGGTCCTCTTCCAGCGCGTCGGGCGAGCATTCGATGACGAGGTAGTTCTCGGAGGGCTCCGGCTCGCTCCGCGCTTCGATCGGTGCGAAACGGCGCTCGAAGCGCGCCCCGTCCAGTCCCTGCGCCACCGCTTGACGGCGCACCCAGTCACGCAGAGCCGGAGCCGTCGGGTGGCCCGCGTCCTCGGCCAGATCCCTCACGAAGAGCAGCAGAGGCGGTGTGCCCTCGGCCCCCGCCGGCATCTCCTCCAGAAGAGCGACGACGTCGTGCATGCTGTGGATCTCCCGGTCCAACGCCGGCCAAGCCGGCCCGACCGCCCGCCGGTAGAGCATCGGGAACCTGCCCAGATGCGTCATCCCTGGATCGACCCGTTCCAGCCACGTGATCAATTCGTGGAGCTCGCGCCGGTCGTCTCGGCCGAGCCAGGGTTCGGGAAGCAGTTCGGCCACGAGTTCGTCGAGCGCCCGGACCGACAGGCTGTTCGGATAGAAGGT
Source organism: Actinomadura sp. 6K520 (assembly GCF_004349245.1). Taxonomy (GTDB): domain Bacteria; phylum Actinomycetota; class Actinomycetes; order Streptosporangiales; family Streptosporangiaceae; genus Spirillospora. Next base: position 10,628 of record NZ_SMLC01000138.1, read on the forward strand.
CTGGAGAATCCGCACCAGGGAGTGCGCCGCTCCGGGGTAGTTGAGAAGGGCGTCCACGAGCGCCCACACATCCAGCATTTCCTTGTCGTGGTGCACATAGTGCAGGCGGTGCCCGAGGTCTCGCTCCAGTGCCGAGAGGTGGACGGCGCGCTCCCGCCGAACGCTCATCGCGTCGATGCACAAGATCGCTCTGACTAACCGATGCCGGTCGTCGACGTTCAGCGACGTGCTCACAACCCCGTGCCTCCGCCCCGGCCCACGCATACGACGATGGCCACCTGCCCGCCGACCAATGCCTGGACGCCCGTGAACCAACCGCCACACTATGACGCACAGAGCCGTCGATAACAGCGTCCTAAGGCACATTTTGGACGATGCCGAGCACGCCTCCGGGGCACCTCGTAGCCGCCGTCAGCCCTTCCCCATGGGTACCCGGGCGGCCACTGCATGCTCGGGCCGCACTTCCGCGTCACCACCCGCCGTGTCGGCGCACGGCACGGACGGAGCCGACGCCCGTGCCGCCACTTCCCGGGCTCTGGCCCACCTCTTCTCGACCGCCACAAAAAAGTCGCTCAATCTGGAGAGAATGAGCGAAACGCCCGAAAGCGTCGTGGCGACAACGATGAAAGCACGGTCTCGGAAGGCGCTTCGCAGGTCGGCGAAGTAAAGCACACCCACCAGAACCGCAGCGATAGAGGTGAAGGCCACGCCGATGAGGACCGCAGCGCCCCGCGTCCCCAGCAAATGAATGATCCAACCTCCGCTGAGCGCCCCCAGTCCGACTGCTCCGACACTCAGAAACCGAGTGATTCCCGTGACCCTCCCAAGCAACTCGCTGGGAAAGGTTTTCGCCTGATGCGCGCGGAGCGCCACATTTATGTGCGCACCGATGATGCTGCACACACCCCACATGGCTAGACCGATGACGGGATCGTTCTTGAAGGCTATGATCCAGGCCAGTGGCACCCAGGCCAGCACACAGAACACCACTGAAACAGAAGGCGGCTTACGAAGGAGGAAGGGCGATCCGACGGCGCCGACAAATCCTCCAATACCGGAACAAGCCAGCAGGAGGCCGACCAGGTAACTGGGAAGTCCCCTTTGATCGGCCAGGAAAATTTGCAGTAGTACGATGACCTGAAAAAAGAAGTTCGCCAGAACACACACCGCCAAAACGGCTTTGGAAAAGGCGTCTTGCAACAGGCGGTCGAGCACGCTGCGCAGCGGCATGTCGGGCGCCCTGCCCACGCCCCTCCTCGCCGGGCGGCCACGGTTGTCACGAACGCGTCCGCCCGAATCGGTCGCGCGGTACTCGGACTTGCGCTTTCCGGACACGCGTCCTATTTTCGGACGCCTCAGCAGCGGCAGAGCGAACAGTGAAACCAACGAGGTACTGGCCGCCACGAGCCAGGGCATCATCGGTGCGACGGCGAGCAGCGCACCCCCTAACGGACGCCCCAAAAGCATTGAAACGTTCAGTTTCGCCTCATTGCTGCCAAACGCCAGGTTCAGCGACTTCTCCGAAACCAGTTCCGGAACCGCGGCGATCTCCGCGACCTCGTAGAACACCGAGCAGCAGCCGTCGATCAGCGCGGCGACGACCAGAACGGTCACGGAATCGAATGAGCAAGTGAGGCACAAGCAGGCTACGACGGCCGTCGCCATGCGCACCAGCTGGCTCGTCCACATCACCGTCCGCCGATCAACCCGGTCGACCAACAACCCCGCCGGCAATTGAAGGAGGAGTCCCGGCAGCACACTGGCGGCAGTGACAAATCCGGCAGCGATAGGGGAACGCGTAATGGCGAGCGCGAGGAGAGGCCCGGCAGCCGCGACGTTCATTGAGCCGAGTTGCGAAATCCCTGACGCACCGGAGAATATGGCGAAATCTCGACGTCGCTTCGTAATGCGAGGAATGTATTTATTCAAGGGCCTTGGCCGTCTGTCCAACGGGGTCGACGGAACGGGGAGCGTCGATTCCTGACGCCCCCTACCATTCACATCATTTCGCACCCATTCGGATCTCAAGAAGACACCAAACCCCATCCAGGGGAGAATGCCCCAAACCAGACACACGGCTGCCTTTATGCCCTTACGGGGAGGATATCCATGGAGGAGTTTCATCACCGCTAAGGAGCACCCAAGTTTCGCTTAAGCCCCAACGGTTGAAACCTGGTTTGGGGCATTGAAACCTGATAGTTACCTCACGTCCTGCCGCCGCGTATCGACGCGCCCGTTCCCGAGATCAGTCAGCTACAGGGAGCTACGCAACCCGTTTATGGTGACGGTCACCTGATGCCGGACATAGCTCTCTTTGCGTGAAGTGCCTCGCGGTTACTACTGTCACGTCCCAGGACGTCCTCGAACACCGCGCGGGCGGCGTGCTTACGCCCGGACTCCAGAAGCGCCCGCCCGAGAGCGGTCTGGACCGACAGCTCATGCGGGAGCCTGCCGGCCGCGGCCCGGAGTTGCCGCACCGCCTGCCCGGAATCACGCGCCAAGAGGATCCGACCGATTCCGGTCAGCAACCAGCCGACCGCAGCGTTGTCCGGGACGGCCTCGAATATCGCCGCCGCATCCCGGTAGTGCTTCAGAGCCGTATCGGCGTCCCCGCGCTCGTAGGCGATGTCACCGAGGAAGGAGGCGGCGTTCGCCTTGGTTCTGAGGTCCCCCTCGCCGCAGGCGCGGATGGCCGCTTCCGCATGGCGGCGCGCAAGTTCGGCGTTGCCGTCGGCCAACGCCCGGTGCGCCTGGCTCAGACGTGCCACCGGCCCGGGTCTGTGGATGGGGACGGCATGATCGCCGAGCTGCATGATCGGTTCGGCGAGTCTCGGATGCAGCACCTCGTAGTACAGGCTTCCATCCCGTGTCCGGGCGCGAATGAGGTGAGCATCTTGCACTGCTTCGACCACCGCTCTGGGCACGTCCTCGCACGCGCGGGCGGAGACGCCCGCGCGTCCCTGCGGCCCACCGAAGACGGAGCGGAACCAGGCGAACAGGTCGCCCGCCGGAAAGCTGTGGTCGGCGGCGATCGCCGAGAGGCTCTGCGCGCAATGATCCCTGAGCGCCGCGTCGACCTCAGAGCGCAAATTCTCTGCGGCGATGCCGACGTCACCGGACAGCTGTGGCGCGAGGTGCCGATGGACCAGTTGCAGCAGGACGGGGTGGACGGTTGAAGTCCGTTGCACGCGGCTACCAAGCCGCGCCGTCCTGAGCTCGTCGACCAATGCACCGGCCGTGATTTCCTCGGGCGTCCCGGTGGGGAGGTGAGGGAACGCCTCTACGATCTCGCGAGCCACTGCGGGAGTCAGGGGGTCCAGGGAATAGGTGGCGGGCGTCGCCTGGCCGAGTTCATCGGCGATGTCCATCGCCTCGGGGAGCATGCCGTCGCGGACGACGAGCAGTAGATGCAGGTCAGGGACCTCCCGCATGGCCTTGGCCAACTCAGCGAGAAAGTCCTGGCGATGCCGTTCATACCGTTCCGACCGGCGCAGGAGCACCTCCGCACCGTCGATGGCCCCGAGTATCGGCAGCGCGTCACCGAACCGGTCGATGCGAGGGTGTCGCCGCAGCCATGTTGCCATCGGAAGCTCAGAGACGCGGGCCGGCGAAGCACGTGTGTGCCAGGCTGCAAGTACGGTGAGCCGGAACGGATCGTGCTCGGCCAGTGCCGCCACGGGGAACGACGTGCGGTACGCACCATGGGCCACGGGCAGTACGTAGGCGCCCTCCTCCCTCAGCAATGGGACGACGCCCGCACACAGCAGTGAGGTCTTGCCGACACCGGCACTGCCATGAAGAATCACAAGCCGGTTGCTCTTCCAGGCTTCGGCGACCTCGCGCGCCTCCTGGTCCCGGCCGTGGAACATCTCTCGGTCGGCCTCATCGAAAGGGCGCATGCGCACATGGGGACCTCGCGGGCCGAGAGGAGACTGCGCGGTCATCATTCCGTCCCCATGAGCGGTTCTCCGCTGGAGATTTCCATCGGCATAGGATTGGGAATGCCCCAGGTCCCACGAGCCTAACTCATCACTGCTTCCCAATGGGGACGATCCGAAACGATCCGCTCGCCGAGGTCGCCGCCGACCCGCCTTAACCGGTCACGAACGCCGGTCCGCGTCCGGCCTCTGCACACCACGAGGCCGAGTCGACCGGTTATCGAATTCGGCGCCGATCCGTCCCGGCCTGGCCAGCTCGATCCTCACCCGCGCAAGGCCCGGACCGGTACGCGCCGCAGAGGCGACCGAAATCGCGTCGCTCGCCAGGAGGAAGGAACTCCGGAGGTGGAAGGCGTCTTGGTGCATCTAACTCTCCTCTGCGCCGACGGTTGAGAGCCGCGTTCGAGCTGACCTCTGCGGTACCTGCGGCAAGCAGGCGACCATCGCCATCTTCTCAGGACCTGACCGTTTGCCATAGACCCAACGACGACCCCTGATATCGGAATGCGGTATAACCGAATTATCGACATCCGAAAATAGTTGTGCCGATCAACGCGTCACGCGACACAGGCTGGAATGATCGGCGTCATTACCCTATCTTCGTAGCACGTAATTCTTGACCAGGTCGTGATGCGGGTGCCCCTTGGGCAGCGGCATGACGCAGGGGGATCGAGTGACAAGTACACAGCCGGGCCCGCCTCCCAGGATTCCTCAGGTCTGGGGCAAAATCCCTTCCAAGAACAAGAACTTCACCGGACGCACAGACCTGCTGGAGCGGCTGTATCAGGGGCTTGGTGGGCGAGTCACGGCAGTGCTGCCGCATGCGCTGCACGGCCTCGGTGGCGTCGGGAAAACACAGATGGCGGTCGAGTACGCCCACCGCTACCAGTCCAACTACGATTTGGTCTGGTGGATCCCGGCCGACCAACCCGTTTTGGTGCGTTCCTCGCTCGCCAGCCTGGCACCGTATCTCGGCCTTCCGTCCGCGTCCGTGAGCGGCGTCGAGGAAGCGGCCAACGCCGTGCTGGAGGCGCTCAGGCGAGGTGAGCCCTACACCGACTGGCTGCTCATCTTCGACAACGCCGACGAGCCCGAAGAACTGACCGACATCCTCCCGCAGGGGCCCGGGCATGTGCTGATCACGTCCCGCAACCACCGGTGGGCGAGCATCGTGGACGCCGTGCCCATCGACGTCTTCACCCGCCAGGAGAGCGTGGAGTTCCTCGCAAGGCGGGTCCCGAAGGGGATCACCCCGGAGGATGCGGATCGGCTCGCCGAGGAGCTCGGAGACCTTCCACTGGCGCTCGAACAGGCGGGCGCGCTTCACACGGAGACCGGCATCACGGTGTCGGAGTACCTGCGCCTCCTGACGCAGCGCACGAGCCAATTGCTCTCTCAGGGGCGGCCGAGCGAGTATCCCGCCTCGATGACGGCCGCGTGGGCCCTTTCGGTGGCCAGCCTTGAGGAGAAGCTTCCCGAGGCTCTGGACCTGCTGCGTTACTGTGCGTTCTTCGGCCCGGAGCCGATTCCACGGGACGCTTTCAACAGAGTGATACCCGGCTTGAGCCCCAAACTCTCCCAGCTCATCGCCGACCCGATCCGGCTGGGCCGGGCCATCGGCGAACTCAATCGCTTCGCCTTGGCGAGGTTGGACGTTCCCGCCCGGACGATCCAGGTCCACCGGCTGATCCAAGCGCTCATTCGCGACGAGCTGCCCGCGGACGAGCAGGAGCGGCTCCGCCACGAGGTCCATCTATTGCTGGCCGAGTACACCCCGGTCGACCCGGCCGACGCAGCCAACTGGAACACCTACCTCAATGCGCTCGGCCACCTCGGGCCTTCCAGGATCGCGCTCTGCCGAGAGCCGAAGGTCCGGAATTTCGCGATCAACATGGTCAGGTTCCTGTACGCCTCGGCGGACTTCGAATCGGCCAAGAACTTTGCACGGTCCTTCATCGAGGAGTGGTCGTCGGTCTCCGGCTCGGACCATGAGAACGTCCTGGAGATGAGGGTGGAGCTGGGCGACCTTCTACGTGAACTAGGCCAGTACGACGAGGCCGTGACCAGCAACTTGCAGACGCTACAAGCCGCCGAGAAGGCACTCGGTCCTGACCACCGCATCGCACTGCGCGCTCTGCGCGGACGGGCGGCCGACCTCCGGGCCAGCGGCGACTTCTGGCAGGCGCATGAGATCGACGAAGAGACACTGCGCCGGTTCGAATTGACGCTCGGGAAAGAAGATTGGCCCACCTGGCGCGCCGTCAACAGTGTGGCGCTCGACTACGGCCTCAAGAGCGACTACCTCAACGCTCGCACGCTACTCGAAGGGGTGATCCGCGAGATTCGTGCGAGCGAGCCGTCCCCGAATCCCGCTTCATACCTCAATATTTACACTGGACTGGCGAGAACGGTACGGCTCGGCGGCGACTATTCAGAAGCCTGCGACCTGGGTGAAGACGCGTACGCCTACGGGGTCGAGTTTCTGGGTCCCGACCACGCCTGGACGCTCCGCACAGGCAAGGATCTGTCGATCGCCTGGCGTAGAGCCGGCGACTACGACCGGGCTCTGGAACTGGCCGAGGAGATCCATCAGCGCTACGTGAGGACGCTCGGGCTCGACCATCCCGACACGCTGGCGGCGGCCATCTGCCTGTCGAACATCCAGCGCACGGTCAGCCAGTTCCAGGAGGCTTTGGCACTCGCGGACGACACCGTCCGCCGCTATCCGCGTGTCTATGTCACCGAGCACCCGTACAACCACGCCTGCGCGGGGAATCTGGCCATCCTGCGACGGATCACCGGCGACCCGGAGATCGCCAGGAAGATCAATGAGGATGCGCTGGCGGGGCTGGAACCGAAGCTGGGCCGCGACCACCACTACTCCCTCACCGTCGCCATCAACCTGGCTAGCGACCTGGCGGCGCTCGGCGAGATGGAATCGGCGTACCGGCTCTCGTCCGGCAGCTTCCGGCGGCTGAGCGCACTCCTGGGCGAGAACCACCCGACGACCCTGGGGGCGGCCGCGAACACCGTGGCATGCCTCCGGGCCCTCGGAAGGGCTGACGAGGCCGCGGAGCTGTTCGCCGCGACCGAGGAACGCTACCGCCGCACCCTCAGCCTCGACCATCCCGACGCACGCGTGTTCCTCGAGGGGCGACGGCTGGACGCCGACTTCGACCCGCCACCGATCTAGGCGGCTCAGCCGACCGGGGCCGGGGACTCGATCGCCATGAGGCCCAAGTCGCGGCCGAGCACATCCCGGATGTGGCTGATTAGCTTGTAAAGGTCGTGGCAGAACACCGACGGATTGCGGAAGCCCGTCCCCGACCGGTAGCGGTGCGGGTAGAGGCCGCCGCCGCAGACCTCGTGCGCGGCGCAGGCCAGGCACTGGTCCGACAGCGCCCGCCGGCCGATCTGCCGGGCGGCGACGGACGGCAACGACAACACGGTGTCGAAAGGGTCGCGCGATACGTGCAGCCGCGTGCCAGCCGCCCCCTCGTAGGCAGACTTCAAGGAGTCGACCTGCTCGATTTCCCCATTGGTCTCCACCACGGCTACGGCCACCGGGGATAAGCCAACGGCTTCGCTGGCCGACATCCGGCCGAACAGCAACCTGATGATTTCGCTGAACAGCCGTATGCGAACTACATCGGCCTCACCGGCGTACCAGCGGTCGAAGATGGCGATGAGCCAGTCCCCGTAAGGCGTCGACTCGTCCGGTGGACGTCCCGGAGGTGGCGTGTCCCAGTTCCCATGCGGTAGGAGGAAATCCATCTCCGGCGGCGCGAACGCCAGCAGCGACTCATATGTCACGACCGGGTCATTGCGCAGCTCGATGGTGCTGAGCAGGCCGCCGAACAGATGCCGGTAGCGCGGCCCCACGAGCCGCTCTAACCCGCCCAGCACGTCCCGGTAGCTGCCGCGGCCGTCGGCACGCCGCCTGTGCAGGTCATGCCCCTCCTCGTCACCGTCGACGCTGACGCCCACGGAGACGCCGTATTCGGCGAACAGGTCCAGGTATAACTCGTCGAGCAGGACGCCGTTCGTCTGGACGCTGAAGCCGACACCCACGTCCGGCTCGCCGGCACCCAGGATCGTCTCGATCGCGTACCGCAGATGATCGACGCCCGCCAGCAGCGGCTCACCGCCGTGCAGGACGACTTGAACATCCGAGAGCCGATTCGCCCGGGCGTGCTCCCCAATGCGCTGTGCCGTCCATTCGAGGACCTGCCGCGACATCCGCCGGGGCTGCCTTCGCCAGCCCTGGTCGGCCATCTCGTACATGTAGCAGTAGTCGCACGCGAGGTTGCACCTGCTGTGCACCTTGAGGATGAAGTCACGGATCGGCGTGGGCCGCCAGCCGCCTTCCAGGAGACTCCGGACGTCCAGGGCACCCGGCCACTCCGTCGCCTTGCCGGGCTCGTCTCCGTGGACGCCCACCTGCTGCCCCCCACCGAGATCAAGACACGGCACTGCGGCTCTATTCGTACTGGTATGTCTGGTTTACATGATCAGTAAACGCGCTCATCTACCCTTGCTGAGGGCCCAGCGCTCATGGTCTCGCCACGCCCCGTCGATCTTGATGAACTCGGGCGAGAACCCCTCTCTGCGGAAGCCGAGCCGCTCGACGAGCCTGATGGACGCCGAGTTCTCCGGCTGGATATCGGCCTCGACCCGATGCAATTCCAACTGCTCGAACGCGTACCCGACGGCCAGCGCGACCCCTTCCGTCAGGTAACCGCGTCCGACGTAAGGGAGAAAGGCCGCATATCCCAGCACCCCCCGCTGATACGGGCCGCGCACGATCCCATTGATGTTGACAATCCCGGCGATGTCTCCCCCTTCCCGCAGGTACACCACCATTCCGACCGCTCCGACCTGGTCGAACCGCGCCAGGTACGCCTCGAATTCCGCCACGGACACCGGCAGGTTGACCCAGGGCCGGTGAAATCCCGAACTCAGGTTCGCCAACTCGACGAACCGCGCCGCATCGTCCGCCCCCACCTGCCGCAGGGCGACCTCCGCCCC
>NZ_SMLC01000139.1 GCF_004349245.1 Actinomadura sp. 6K520
GGGTGGGCTTGGGGAGTGCGGCACAGCCTTGGCGTTCGGGGGAGGTTCCGGGTGCCATTGGGTGGATTTGCGGGTCATGGTGCCGCTGGAGGGGGCTTGGCGGCCGAGCGCTTCTTCAGGATCGTGGAGGCGGTAGGTGAAACGTCCGTCGGCGTCGCGGGTAATGCGGATTCGTGTCGGATTAGCGTGTTTGTAGCGGTTGTGCCAGCTGCAGCAGGGGGCCAGCTGGTCGATGTCGGTGGGACTGTCGCCCGAGGCCCAGCCGTGGACATGGTCGATCTCGCACAGGGTGGCGGGGACTTCGCACCCCAGCACTGCGCATGTGGGGTAGAGGGCTTCCAGCACGCGACGCTGGCCGGCGGTGGCGAGCCGGACGGTGTGCCCGAGGTAGAGGGGGAGGTTGCCCCGGCCCAGGACGAGGGCTGAGACTCCGGCGTTGAGGGCGATCCGGCGGGCTTGGGCGGCGGGGATGGGGCTGCCGTCGGTCAGGCGGGCGGGGGCGGAGCCGCCGGTGAGGGTGTCCAGGTCGCAGATGACGGTGACCTTGGTGGCCTGATGTCCCCCCGACAAGACGTGGGTCAGGGCCGCGGCCATGCGTTCGGCCAGATCGCGGCGGTCTTCGGTCCCGGCGGGTTTGGCCAGGGATGCGAGGGTGCCGTCCCAGATGGCGGCGTCTTCGGTGTTGAGCCAGCCCTTGATGTAGCGGCCGCCGTCCAGGGAGCGGGTGGAGTCGATCCAGGATCTCTCGTAGCCGCGACGGGAGTCCTTGTCGGGGGTCTCGGTGCCGTCGCGTTCGGCGATCAGATCGGTGATCCGGTCGCCGAAGACGGCGACCTTCCCAGCCGAGAACCCCTGCCCGGCCAGATCGAGCAGGATGTTCTCGGCGGCCGCGCAATCTTCGTCGTCCAGGCGGGTGACGGCGGCGGCGATGGTGGCGGCGTACCCGTAGGACAGGGCTCCGGAGGCCAGCAGATCGCTGACCTTGGGCAGGCGGTGTCGCTGACGGGCCAGGGCGAGACGTTCCTTGGCGCGTGCCTCACGCATGCCGAGGCGGGTGCGCAGCCAGGCCCGTGTGGACGAATGACCCCACCGGCGCATCTCACCGGCGGCGTCCACCCGGCCGATGAGCCCCGCGAGGACGCTTTCGTGCCGGTCGGTGGCGGCGGCGAGGGTTTCGGCGGCCTCCATGCACAGGGCCGGGGAGTCGGGCATGTCCCGGCGGGCGAGTTCAGCCGCGATCGATGCCGCCGCGTCCACCAACTGAACGGTGGACATCGACGCAACATCGATCGCCCCAGTCGAACTCATGACTCAATGTTATCGAACACTCACAGGGTGCATTTACTGGCTCCGGTGACAATATTGAGTCCATCCGGATAGTCGGGGAGGAGTGAGGTCGCGGCCCCTGGATGGTGGTCCTCGATCACCGTTGGACGCGAAGGCTCGACGAGAAGCGCGTACCTCACGCAAACGTGCGCTTTCGGTTGCCTCAGCGCTCGGGTTCACGTCCGGCGGCGAGTTCTGCGAAGACATGGTCGGGGTCGTGTTGCTTCCAATATCGGAACATGAGCGAGACACGGCCTTCGGCACCGAAAGAACTGATCGGCCGCGACGAATCGACGAGAAAGCGTGGTTCGTCCCACTGTTGTGCCACGACCGCGAGTGGACGTCCCGCCACAAGAATCCACGTGGCCCTGCCGCCCGCGATCAAGGCGAGGAAGCGTCGTTCCAGAAGGTGCGCGACGACGTCGGCCAGGGGCGTCTCGGGTGGCAGGTCGACCGTCTCGGCATGGGGGAGAACATCGTCGCCCGCGGCGACGCTGCTCCGGTCCACATTGATCATCATTGCCCGGGGGCCGTCCGTGCCCGCCAGTTCTCGGCCTCGCCGGGGCGGCCCGTCCGGGTCAGAAGATCGGCGAGCAGTTCCACGGCGCCCGGGTGGCCCTTCTCGGCCGCGCGGGTGAGCCAGGTCTCGGCCCCTTGAAGGTCGTCGGTCTCCACCTTCAGGCGTCCGAGATTGGCCATCCCGTCGACGCTGCCCGCGTCGGCGGCCCGGCGGAACCACTGCTCGGCGTTCTCGCTGTCGCCTTGGAGGATGTGCTGGATGGCGAGGTTGTTCATCGCGAGTTCGATTCCGGACTCGGCGGCGCGGCGGTACCAGTCCATCGCCTCCTCGCGGCGTCCGGCACGGCTGAGGACGGAGCCGAGGTTGTTCATCGCCAGGCCGTCCCCCGCCTCCGCGGCCCTGCGGTACCACTGCTCCGCCTCGTCGGGCAGGGACCGACCCAGCTCGAACATCGCCCATGGATCGTCGTCCTGGGCGGCCCGGCGAAGCCACGTCACGGCGTCCCCGTCCTGACCCGCCTCCCAGGCCAGCCAGACCATGCACTTGATGGAGGCGAGGTCGCCGTCTTCGGCCGCCGGACGGAAATGGTCCCGGGCCTCCCCGATCATTCCGAATCGGGTCAGCCGCGCACACCAGTGAGGCGCGGCGTCCGCGTCGTCCTCGGCCGCCGCCTGCTTCAGCGCGATCACCGCCGCCGGTCCGATCCCCGTGGCGAGCCGATCATCGTTGCTCATCTCGTCAGGCTATCGAGCTGATCATCGTGATATGCCGGTTTCGCTCGCGCCGAATCGTATCGGGGTGAATGTGGCGCGAGGCTCCAGCGCCACCGGGCTTCCCAGGGGGCCTCGGGAGACGCGGAAAAGGATGTGCGTGTACCTACCCACTTGCCGCCGCCGGGGGGTCGCGGGTCGCGCCCCATGCGGCGGGCAGTGCCTGGACGATGTGAACGCCCCGGCCGCCGTTGATGAACGCATCGTCACAGAATGTGAAAGTGGCACGGCGAACGGAGAACTCCGTGCGAGCACGGCCACCGCTGACCATCTGGTCAAGCCGATCCCCATGTTCAGCGGTGGCCGTCTGACGTCCCGGCCTCGATCAACGCCGGCGATGGTGCGCGGCCACCGGAGTCGAAGTCCGGAATACGTCAGTCGATCAGTGCGTCGGGAACGGGAGTCTCGTCAGGACTCCATAGCGCTCGAAGTCGTAAGCGAACTGGTTGACCTGGAGCCCGTCGACCGCCCCGATGAAGGCGGTGTCCCTGCCCTTGGTGATGCCCAGGCTGTAGGTGACTTCCGCGTTGGGCAGCTTGGTCTTGAGTTCGGCGAAGGAGCACGGAGTCGCGAGTGTGCAGCCGATCGCGGCTCCCGTGGCTCCGGTGGCGAACCACGCGCTGCCTGTCGTGCTCGCGTTGTAGTGCTGCCACACGTTGGGCACGGGGGTCGCGGGCGACGACGGGGCCGTGGAGTCGTTGGGCAGGTAGACCAGGCTCGAATAGTTCACGCCGGGTGTCACGTTGGGGTCCACCTCCAGTGCGATACCGGGCAGGGCGATCCCTGCCAGGCTGTCGGTTCCGGCGAACACCCAGTACGTCAGGGCGTTGATGTCGGCGAGCCTCAGTCCGCTGAAGTTCGTCTCGTTGCCGAAGGCGATCTTCTCTGTGCCGTCGCCCACGATGATCTGCAGGCTGCCCTGGCCGTAGGGAGGCGCCTGCCGGGCCGCCGGGTCGGTGCTCGTACGGCCCAGCGGGCCGTCCCGGAAAAAGGCGCTCGGCGACCCCAGCGTGTTACGGCCGATGATGCCCCACATGCCGGGGGTCGATGGGGTGGGAGCCTTTTCGGCGACCGCCGGTGACGCGCCCAGGACGGCGGCACCGGAAAGGGCGATGGCGAGCAGGACGCGTGCGGGCCGCCTGGCGATCCGCACGCCCATTTTCTTGTCTGACATTGTGAGTGTCCCACTTTCCGTGTTTCGGATGGAGTTGGCCGCAAGAAGAGATGCATTGTCCGTTTCCTGGTTGACATCTTGAAGCCGACCCAAGGGTTCCCGTATCGGAATTTGCGACACTTCAGTGGGCGAAATTTTGGCTCAACTTTCCCGGTGCAAAGGCGATAAAGAGGATATTCTCCGTCAGAACGGCCCCTTGATTCAGGATCTGCGATTGGCCTTGGTCGGCCGGAGACGGGCATGGCGCGTGTGGACGGCTGGGCGTCGGCCGAGCCGAAACCAGCACCGCCTGACGGACCACACGGCGGCGTGGTACCTGGTCTGACGCCGGAAACCCGCTCCAGACATGCAATGCCCTGCACTCAGGTGACGTCCCTCGTGGACAGTTCGAAGGGGTCGGTGTCGATTCCTCGGGTCAGGATGCGGCGGGGGTGGATGCGGATCCAGGCCGGGTCGAACGGCATGTTCGCGTTGATGCGCTTGCCGACCTCTTCGCCGCCGGTGAGGTGCGTTTCCGCGCGGCCCCTGATCTCGATGGCGCGTGGCGCCCAGGGGTCGATGGACGCGAGGTCGTCCACGGAGAAGGCGACCTCGGGGTGGCGTCGGGCGTCGCGGAACTTCTTGCTCGTCGCCATGCCGCTGCCGGCGTGGCCGCCGATCACGATGCTCCCGGTTTCCGGATCGTAGAACACGCCCACCGGGGTGATGTGCGGGCGGCCGCCGGGGCCCACGGTGGCCAGGCGTCCGAGAAGCCGGTCGTTCAGGTACTCGATCTCATTCGCGGTGAAGGTCATGCCCCCACGCTGGCGTCCCCGGCCCGGCGCCGGAAGACCGGGACGAGACCAGCCCTCCCAGGGCCACGATCAGCGCGCCGCGCCGCCCGTACACTCGGCGCATGAGCGGGAGTGACCTGGGTGCCTTCCTCCGCGCACGCCGGGAGGCCGTCACCCCGGACCAGGTCGGCCTGCCCACCGGGCCGCGCCGCCGCACGCCCGGTCTGCGGCGCGCCGAGCTGGCCACGATCTCCGGGATCAGCGCGGAGTACCTGACCCGGCTGGAGCAGGGCCGCGACCGGCATCCGTCGCCGCAGGTCCTCGCCGCGCTCGCCGACGCCCTGCGGTTGCCGTTGGACGACCGGGTCCAGCTCCGCAACCTGGCGAAGGCGGCCTCCGGGGCCGACGTCCTGTGCCCGGGCGGGGCGCCAGAGGAACGGGTGCGTCCCACGATCCGGGCGCTGCTCGACCGGCTGCACCCCGCTCCGGCGGTGGTGCTCAACCGGCTCGGTGACACGCTGGCCTGCACCCCGGGCTACGAGCGGCTGGCCGCCCCCATCGGCCTGCTGGACGGCGAGCCGCCCAACCAGGCCCGTTTCGTCTTCACCGACGAGCGCGCCCGGACCGCCTACCCCGACTGGGACCGTGTCGCCGACGAGCGCGTCGCCGCGCTCAGGGCGGAGTCGTCCCCGGACGATCCGCACATGAACCATCTCATCGAGGAGCTGACCGTCACGGCAGGCGCACCGTTCGCCGAACGGCTCCATGCGGCGCCGGTGACGCCCCGCCGCACGGGCGTCGAACGGCTCGTCCACCCTGAGGCGGGGGAGTTGCGGCTGGCCTACGAGACCCTCGACGCCCAGACCCAGACAGTGGTCGTCTACCTCCCCGCCGACGACGCCACGTCCGCCGCCCTGGACAACCTCACCCGCGCGCCCGGCGCCGTGCACACCATCCGTGGCTGACCCCGGCCCGGTTCCCCCAACCGAGCCGACCGACCTGCCGGCGCGGTGAAGTCAGCGCGCCGGTATGCCCGGCACCCTCGGGGCCGATATTGAAGGGCGGCACGAAACGATCTTTGGCACGATGGCCACGCTGGCATCCGAAGCGAAAGGGAACCGTCGTGGGCCGTGCCGTCACGTTGATCCGCTCGTCCTCCCTGTCCGACGTCGCCGAGTACGCCTACGCGGCGACGGCTCCCGCGGAGGCTCGGCTGATCTTCCTCGCCGGGGCCTGCCCGCTGAACGCGGACGGATCGACGGCGGCGCCCGGAGACTACGCGGGGCAGGCGGCGAAGGCCGTCGAGAACATGCGGACCGCCCTGCAGGACGCCGGTGCCTCCTTGCAGGACGTCATCAGCACGCGGGTTCTCGTCGCGTCCAGCCGCCAGGCCGACCTGGTGACCGCCTGGCAGGTCGTGCGGGACGCCTTCGGTGACCATGACGTCCCCAGCACGCTGATGGGCGTCACCGTGCTGGGGTACGACGACCAGCTCGTGGAGATCGAAGCCGTCGCCGCCGTGCTCGACGCCTGACACGTCCCGAGGTTGCCGGTCAGCCGGTCGACCGGGCGAAGTGCGCCGCCGCTGCCACCGCCAGGCCCAGGAAGGCCAGGGGGAAGGCGATGTTGTACAGGACCCGCGCCCGGATGTGGACGATGACCGCGCCGACGAAGAACAGCACGAGCCCGGCGGCGGCGGTCAGGCCGAGGAGCGGCAGGCCGAGCAGTCCGAGGACCAGTCCCGCGACCCCGGCTCCCTCAAGGACGGCGAGGTGCGGAATCCATCTCCGCGCCACGCCGACCTCGGCGCAGTTCCGCAGCACGAACTCCGCCCGGACGGCCTTGGCCACCACCTCGAAGGAGTTGGCCAGGACGCAGCCGACGGTCGCGACGAGCAGCCCGGTCTCCAGTACCGCCATCAGCGCGCGTACCGTCCCAGCACGGTGACCGGCTGCGGCGGGACCGGTGAGCCCGCCCACTCCGCGACCTTGGCCCTGAACGTGAGGGCCTCCGGGAGTTGCAGGAGGGGATTGGCGGCGCCGTCGGCGAGGCGTAGCGTCAGCAGGAACTCCGCGCCCTCTCCCACACGCACCGCGGTGTACTCCACACCGGTCGGCGCCGCGTTCTCCAGCGCGGCGAAGAGTGCGCCGATGGCGTTCTCGACCTCCGGTGTCCGCTCGGCATCGGTGCTGAACCGGACGACCTGTACGCTCATTGCTGTCTCCTCCACGGGGCGTGCTCGGTCAGGTGTCTCACTCGTCCCTCCTGACGCTGAGCACGCATGAAAGGTGACCCTCCCGTGGAACTCGTTGAACGGTTCGAGGCGGCGCGGCCCCGGCTGATGTCGCTGGCCCACCGGATCGTCGGCTCCCACCACGACGCCGAGGACGCGGTCCAGAACGCGTGGGCGCGGGTGCAGGCCGCCGACACGGCCGAAGTCACCAACCTGGACGGCTGGCTCACCACGGTGACCGCCCGCCTGTGCCTCGACCTTCTCCGGGCCCGCGAGCGGCGTGGCGAACTCCCGCTGGTGTCCGCCGACATCCCGGGCGAACAGCTCGGCGCCGACGAGGCGTTCCTCCGCCGCGAGGCCGTGTCGAGAGCGCTGCTGGTGCTCCTCGGTGAGCTGTCGCCAAGGCAGCGGGTGGCCTACGTGCTCCACGACCTGTTCGCCGTTCCGTTCGACCAGGTCGCCGAAGTCCTCGACACGACTCCGGCGTCGGCGAAGAAGCTCGCCAGCCGTGCGCGCACCAGGCTCCGCGAGCCGCACCCCGCCGAACCCGCGGACCATCCCGGACACCTGGAGATCGTCGAGGCGTTCCTCGCGGCGGCGCGTGGCGGTGACATCGCGCGGCTCGTCACCCTGATGGCACCGGACGCCGTCCGGACGGCCGATTCCCGGCTGCTGCCGGCGGGCGCGCCAGGCCGTGTCCGCGGGGCCGTGGCCGTGGCCGAGGAGACGAGGTACTTCACCGACCGGATCGCCGCCGCCGCACCGGTCCTCGTCGCCGGGCGCCCCGGAGCGGTCATCGCGCCGGGCGGCCACGCGTTCGCGCTCATCCGCTTCCGGCTCGGCGCCGGGCTCGTCACGGAGATCGAGATCACCCCGTACACGCCCGGTGCGATCTCCCTTCCGCCGCGTCCGGGGTGATCGGCCGCGCCTGGGACGCCGGAGGTCAGCGGGTGCGCTGGTGGATGGTCACCAGGACGTCCTTGCCGTATCTCGTCGTCTCGGTCAGGGTCCACGCGCTCTTGTCGGGGGTCTCCGTCCAGAGCCGCCGGCCGTGGCCGAGGATCACGGGGAACCACATGAGCCGGATCTCGTCGACCAGGTCACGCGCGAGCAGCCCCTGGGCGAGCCGGATGCTGCCCGCGACCGAGATCTCGCCGCCGACGTCCCGCTTCAGCCGTCCGACCTCCTCCGCCAGATCGCCCGGTAGCACGGACGTGTTGGTCCACCCGGGGTCCTTGAGCGTGCCGGAGACGACGTACTTCGGCATGCCGTTGTACTTGTCGGCCAGCTCGCCCTCCTCCTGCGGCCACGCGGAGGCGAACCCCTCGTAGGTGACGCGGCCCAGCAGCAGCGCCTCGGACGCGAGCGCCTCGTCGGTCTTGAACCGCTCACCGTCGGGCCCGCGGTCGAACTCGAAGCTCCAGTTCGGATACTTGAACTCCTCGCCGCCGGGCGCCTCGACGACACCGTCCAGGGAGATGAACTCGGTGACGACGATCTTCCCCATGTCAGGCCCCCTTGGCGAAGTCGCGCAGGACGGGCGCGAGCACGGACGGGGCCGTGCTGTGGTTCTCGCCGGGGACCGCCTGCACCGTGGCGGTCGGCAGGTGGTCGGCCAGCGCCTTCGCGCCGGTGGCGAGGTGGGGCCAGGTGTCCTCGCCGTAGAGCACGAGGACGGGCACGCCGACCTTGTCCCACAGGTCGCCGCGGAGCGGCTCGCCGGACATGGTGTCCCCGACGTTCCGGCCGTCGTAGGCGATCGTCGGTGCGACCGCCTCCAGCGCGGGCCAGAAGTCGCTGCCGCGCATGCCGCCGACGGCCTCTCCGGGCATCCCCGCGACGGCGGTCAGGAACAGCTCCACGGCGTCCCCGGGGCGGCCTTCGGCCACGGCCGCGTCGAGCCGCTCGACGTAGTCGGACGGCAGCGGCGGATGGCCGTCGTCGGCGATGACCGGCGGCTCGAACAGCACCAGGCGCGCGATCGGCACGCCGGCCTGCGCCGCGTTGAGCGCGAGGTGGCCGCCGGACGACCAGCCGAACACCGTCGCGGGACGCCCGCCGCCCGCCTGCGCGATGATCGCGGCGAGGTCCTCGGACTCGCGCTCGACGGCGTAGGGTGCGGTGTCCCCGCTGTCCCCGCGCCCGCGCCGGTCATAGTTGATCACCAGGAACTCGCCGGCGAGCAGCTCCGCCGTCTGCGCGTTCTCCGGGGTCGTGGCGCGATGAGCGGTCGCGCCGTCTATCAGGACGATCGGATCACCCTCGCCCCACGCGGTGTAGGCGATGGCGGTGCCGTCGGCCGAGGTGACAGTGCCCTGCGACATGAGGTCGTGCCTTTCTGAGGTCGGGCCGCGCGGTCGTCCGCCGCGGCCCGTCAACCCTAGAAACGCGCGTCGCCCTCGATCTTGTACAGAAGCGACAGCGGCCCGGCGGCCTCCCCGGGCCGCCGCAGCTGCGTCGCCGTCCGGCCGATGAAGCGCTGCAGCGACCTCGCCATATGCGGCTGGTCGTAGTAGCCGAGGCGGTGCACGACCTCAAGGCCCGGCAGGCCCTCCTGCAGCAGCACGGCGGCGTGCCGGGCACGGTCGATCTGCCGGATCGCGCCCTGGGTCAGTCCCGTCGCGGCGGCGACGCGCCGCTCCACGGACCGTGCCCCCACGTCGGCGCTGCTGCCCCGCACGACCTCGTCCACGAGCGGGTCGCGGCTGAGCACGCCCTCGCGGACGAGCCTCCCGACGAAGTCCTCCGCGCTGTCGAAGCCCGGGATCGCCCATTCCTCGCCCCGCAGGACGAAGACGCGCCCGTCGGCATAGGGGCTCCGCATCTCGGCGTCGACGAGCCGGGCGGCCGGCAGATGCGGCATCGACGTCCCGTGCGCGAGGGTGATCCCGAACGATTCGGACTCGCCGGCAATCTCCACGGTCGACGCGGACGTCTCCGGGCCCCGCAGCGAGGCGTGCAGAACGCCCTCGAACTCCCAGAAGACGAACTCCCAGTTCGACGTCGCGACCGACGTCAGGCACCCCGTCCCGGCGGCGCGCCCGCGCCACACCCGCGCGATATATGGCGAGTCGGACCCGCGGTGGTCGCTCTCGATCGGCATACGGCGCCCTCCCCCCGGGTCGTGGTGCCGATGCTACCGAGCACCGTCGCCGCGGGGCTGGTCAGCGGTTCGCGGCAGTGCGGTTCGCGGCGGTGCGGCGCGCGCCGTGCATGTTGCGCAGGAGGCCGATCTCGGCGACGTTCTTGGTCAGCTCGATGTTCACCCAGCCCGCCACGTCGCCCATCGTCAGCTCCGCCGCCCACGGCAGCCCGGCGGTCCGGTCGGTGGAGTCGAGGTCGGCGTCGCCCAGCCCGGCCAGGCCGGTCCGCCACTCCCGGTGCAGCCCGCGCAGCCAGCGGGCCGCCGCCTCGGCACCGCCCGGCCAGGTGATCTCCGTGCGCTCGGGCGCGCCCCCCTTGAAGCAGTGCCCGAGCGTGGTGGTCCACCAGTAGCCGATGTGCCAGGTCACCCAGCCGATCGTGACGGCCGGGACGGGATCGGGCTCCGGCACCTCCCAGTCGGCGGTCCAGCGTCCCCCGGCGTCCGGCCGGACCGTCCAGCAGTACGCCTCGGGCTCCCACAGGCAGAGCGCGTCGTCGAGGCCGTCGAGGTGGTACTCGAACAGTGCCCAGGCGATGTCGAGCTGCCGGTTCAGCATGTCCACGCGCGCGACGGTCATGCGCCGATCCTGGCAGCACCGAAGATCATCCCGCCAGCGATTTTCCCGCCGCCCGCCACGGTCAGCCGGTGAAGGGCTCAAGCGTGAACCGGCCGACCGCGATGAAGGCCGCCAGCGCGAGATAGGCCGCGTTCAGCGCCGAGAGGGCGAACTGGCCGAAGCGGGCGTGGGTGATCATCGCGCCGACCATGAGCAGCGTCCAGCAGATGGCGGTCACCGGGACCATGACCGGCGCGATGTCCAGTGCGGCGGGCAGGATCAGGCCGGCGGCGGCCAGCAGCTCAAGGACTCCGAGGGTCTTCACGAGACCGGCGGGGGCGTGCCCCGTCCACTCGCCGCCGCTGTGCGCGGCCAGCTTCTCCTTCGGGACGAACGTCTTTGTGACGCCGCCGCTCAGGGCGAGCGCGGCGAGCAGTCCGGCGGCGATCCACAGTGTGAGGTTCACGGGGTTCTTCCTGGTAGGACGACTGGTCAGGCATGGGATGCCGTCGTCCGGACCCCTGTGACAACGTGGTCCTGTGACGTGTGCCATCGGCCGCGGGTGTCACAGGACGGCGGGGACCGGCGTCTTGTGGGAGTGAAGCCGGTCGCGCGAAGAGGGGGGAGCCGGCCATGAGTGAGCACGGCGAGAAGAACGGCGAAGAGGGTCTGGACGCCGCCACCGAGACCTTCGTCGCCCATCGCGCCCTGCTGTTCACCGTCGCCTACGAGCTGCTCGGATCGGCGGCCGACGCCGAGGACGTCCTGCAGGAGACGTGGCTGCGGTGGGCGGGGGTCGACCTCGGCACGGTCCGGGACCGGCGCGCGTACCTGGTGCGGATCGCCACCCGTCAGGCGCTGACACGGCTGCGCACGCTCGGCCGCCGCCGGGAGTCCTACGTCGGCCCCTGGCTGCCCGAGCCGCTGCTGACCACGCCGGACGTGGCCGAGGACGTGGTGCTGGCCGACAGCGTCTCGATGGCGATGCTGCTGGTCCTGGAGGCGCTCAACCCGGTCGAGCGCGCCGTGTTCGTGCTGCGCGAGGTGTTCGACGTCGCCTACGACGAGATCGCCGAGGCCGTCGGCAAGAACCCGGCGGCGGTCCGCCAGATCGCGCACCGGGCGCGCTCGCACGTCGCCGCCCGGCGGCCCCGCGACGCCGTCTCCCCGGCCGAGACCCGGGCCGCCCTCCAGGCGTTCCAGCTGGCGGTCGACACCGGCGACCTGCAGGTCCTGCTGGACGTCCTCGCGCCGGACGTGGTCCTCATGAGCGACGGCGGGGGAGTGGCGCAGAGCGTGCCACGGCCGGTCGTCGGGGCCCGCAAGGTGGCTCGCCTGCTGACCGCGGGCCTGCACAAGGTCGGCTCCGGGCTGTCGAGCGCGCCGGTCCAGCTCAACGGATGGCCGGGGCTCGTCCTGCGGATCGACGGGGAGCTCAACGGCGTCCTCGCGCTGCGGGTCGAGGACGGCCTGATCACCGGGCTGTACTTCGTCCGCAACCCCGAGAAGCTGTCGCGCCTGGAGCGGGAGACCGCGCTGAGCCGCTGAAACCGCGCCGGGCGGAGGCCGGGGAGGGGCTTCAGCGCGGCTCCGGGCGCCGTCTCTCCGCCGCATCCCCCGCCGCCCGCCGCGCGGCGTCGAGCAGCCACCGGTTCGCCTGGACGGCCTCGCCGATCCTGGCCTCGAGGGTGCGGCGCGCCGCCTCCAGCGCGGTGCCGCCACCGGGGTCCGCGCCGTCCGGGATCGCACCGGGGACGTCCGCCGCGGCCTCGGCCAGCACGTCCGCGTAGCCGTCCACACTCCGTTCCAGATGCAGGATCTGCTCCCATTCCCGCTTCGCCCGGATCGCGGCGTCGATCGGGCGGATGTACCGCTCGATGTCGGCGGCCCGGTCCATGACCGCCTCCCTGGCCTGGTCCACCACCGCCCGCTGGGGCGCCATCGCGTCCAGGACCCGCTGGGACGCCGCGGAGGCGGTCAGCTCATCGACTTCGCGGCTGAGCGGGGCCAGCCGCCGCAACCGCGCGGCCAGCCCCCACTCCTCCTCCCGCAGCACCATGAGCGCCTCGGTGCCGTCGAAGGCGCCGCCGAGCAGCCGCTGGGCCTCGGCGACCTGATTCCGCGCATCCTGGACCGCCCCCAGCGCGGTGCGTTCGATGGGCCCGAGCTCGGTGAGGTCGACGAAGTGCTCGGGCGGGACGAAGTCCAGCGGCCCCTTGGGGAGCCTGATGACGAAGTGGACGTATCTCGCGACATGCAGCAGGAGCAGTTGCGGGGAGAAGACCCCGGCGGCGAGGAGAGCGATGCACAGCAGTGCCCACAGCATCCACCCGCCGCCGACGATCCACCAGAAGACGTCGATCGCGAAAGGCTTCTCCCGCGGTGCTCCCGGGGGGAGTCGCGGGGGAACGTACAGGAAGAGGCCGATCACCCCGGCGACGAGCGCCGCCAGGGGCATCCCGGCGACCTCCAGCGCCACGATGACGGCCGCGGCTCCGGCGAAGGGCACCGCTCCCCGCCTGAGGCGCTCCCGCCGGGGGTGCCGGGTGACCGGCGCCGTCCCTGGTTCGGCGGGACAGAAGTACGAACGGGCTTCCCGAAGCCGGGCCAGCATGTCGGGGGGCAGGAGCGGATCGAAGACGAACCGCTCGTCGCGGGCGTTGCGCATGTGCCCCCTCGTCCGGTCGGCGATCTTGGTACCGCCGGACGATATCCGATGGCGAAAGGATCACCGTCGCGTGAGCGGGGGCGCGCCGCCGCCGCGGGACGAGCACAATGAGGCGGTGCCGCCATGCCGACAGTGCCGGCATGGCGGGAGGTGAGGGAGAGGGGCGAGTGATGGACCTGCTCGGGGAGTCGGGCGGCCCGGTGCGGATCGCCGGACGTGAACTGGGGCGCGACGAGCTGCTCGGCTGGGCGTCCGCCGTCGCCGCCGAGATCCGCGGTGCGGACTCCGTCGCGGTGCACGCCACGGCGACGGCGGAGACCGTCGCGGCCGTCGTCGGCGGCGTGCTCGCGGGCGTCCCGGTGGTGCCGCTGCCGCCCGACTCCGGGCCCGCCGAACGCGCCCACATCCTCGGCGACTCGGGCGCGAGCCTCCTGCTGGCCGCGGGAGACGTGAAACCGGCCGAGGGAGAACCGCCGCTGATCCCGGTGGACGCGCTCCCGCGCAACGGGAGTACGCGGGCCCAGGCGGACGCCGGCGACACGGCGATGATCCTCTACACGAGCGGGACGACCGGCGCGCCCAAGGGCGTGCTGATCTCGCGGGGCGCGATCGCCGCCGGGCTGGACGCCCTCGCCGAGGCATGGGCGTGGACGCCGGAGGACGTCCTCGTCCACGGGCTTCCCCTGTTCCACGTGCACGGCCTCGTCCTCGGGGTCCTGGGGGCGCTGCGGGTGGGGTCGCCGCTCGTCCACACGGGCCGCCCGAAGCCCGAGGCGTACGCGGCGGCGGCGCAGGACGGCGGCGGGAGCCTGTTCTTCGGCGTCCCCACTGTCTGGTCGCGGACGGCGGCCGACCCGGCCGCGGCGCGGGCGCTGCGCGGCGCGCGGCTCCTGGTCTCCGGCAGCGCGCCGCTCCCCGTGCCCGTCTTCGAGCGGCTCGCGGACCTCACCGGGCACCGCCCGGTCGAGCGCTACGGCATGACCGAGACGCTCATCACCGTCAGCGCCCGGGCCGGCGGGGACCGCCGACCCGGCTACGTCGGCACACCGCTGCCCGGCGTCGAGACCCGGCTGGCGGCCGAGGACGGCGGGCCGGTCCCGCGCGACGGGGAGACGCCGGGCGAGCTGCACGTCCGGGCGCCGCTGCTGTTCAAGGGCTACCTCAACCGCCCCGACGCCACCGCCGAGTCGTTCACCGGGGACGGCTGGTTCCGCACCGGCGACATCGCGACCATCGGCCCGGACGGCTGGCACCGGATCGTCGGCCGCGCGTCCACCGACCTCATCAAGAGCGGCGGCTACCGGATCGGCGCGGGCGAGATCGAGAACGCGCTGCTCGCGCATCCCGCCGTCCGCGAGGCCGCCGTCGTCGGCACCCCGCACGACGACCTCGGCGAGCAGGTCACCGCATACGTGGTCGCCGACGGGGTGGGGGAAACGCAGCTCATCGACTTCGTCGCCGGGAGCCTGTCGGTGCACAAGCGGCCCCGCGTGGTGCACCTGGTCGACTCCCTGCCGCGCAACGCCATGGGCAAGGTCGTCAAGACCCGCCTCACCCCGTAGGGAGCGTTCCGGCCGGGGTCGGCCCGCGCCCCATGGGCCGCATCCCGCGGGGCTGGTCCGGTCGGCGCGGTTAGTCTGGTCGGCGTGGGTGAGCCTCTCGTAGCGCGCATGCAGGGATTCGGCGAGACGATCTTCGCCGAGATGTCGGCTCTCGCCGTGCGGACCGGCGCGATCAACCTCGGTCAGGGGTTCCCCGACCAGGACGGCCCGAAGGCCGTGCTGGACACCGCCGTGGACGCGATCCGGTCGGGGGCCAACCAGTACCCGCCGGGCCCGGGGCTGCCGGAGCTGCGCGAGGCCGTGGCCGCGCAGCGGCTCCACCGGTACGGGCTCTCCTACGACCCCGGGACGGAGGTGTTCGTCACCGTGGGCGCCACCGAGGGCATCGCGGCGTCGGTGCTGGCGCTCGCCGGGCCGGGCGACGAGGTCGTCGTGTTCGAGCCGTACTACGACTCCTACGCCGCCGTGATCGCGCTCGCCGGGGCGGTCCGCAGGCCCGTCACGCTGCGCCCGGTGGAGGGCCGGTTCACCTTCGACCCCGCCGAGCTGCGCGCCGCCATCGGACCCCGCACCCGGGCGATCCTGGTCAACTCGCCGCACAACCCGGCCGGGACCGTGTTCACCCGCGCCGAGCTGGAGGCCGTCGCGGACGTCTGCCGTGAGCACGACCTGGTGGCCATCACCGACGAGGTCTACGAGTACCTCACGTTCGACGACACCGAGCACATCCCGCTCGCCACGCTCGACGGGATGCGCGAGCGGACGGTGTCGGTGTCGTCCGCGGGCAAGTCGTTCTCCGTCACCGGATGGAAGACCGGCTGGGTGATGGCGCCCGCCCCCCACATCCGGGCCGTGCAGACGGTGAAGCAGTTCCTCACCTACGCGGTCAGCGCGCCCTACCAGCGTGCCGCCGCGTACGCGCTGGCGAACGAGATCCCCTGGGTGGAGGAGCTGCGCCGGTCGCTCCAGGCCAAGCGGGACCGCCTCATCACCGGCCTGGAGGCCGCCGGGTTCACCGCGTTCCGGCCGCAGGGGACCTACTTCGTGCAGGCCGACATCCGGCCGCTGGGGTTCGCCGACGGGATCGAGCTGACCCGCGCCCTGCCGGAGAAGGCGGGCGTCGTCGCGATCCCCTCCCAGGTCTTCTACGACCACGCCGAGGCCGGCGCGCACTTCGTCCGCTTCGCGTTCTGCAAGCGGGACGAGGTCATCGACGAGGCCGTCGAGCGCCTCGCCCGGCTCGGCGCACGCCCCTGAGGAGCGCCGACGAAAGGGCCCCGAAAAGAGGCCCCGAAGAAGAGGCGCCGACGAAGAAGTGCCGAAGAAACCGCGCTCGTTGGGCGATTTTCGCCCGTGAGTGCCGCCCGCCGCGCGGCTAGCGTTCGGCGCGTGACCTGGAAAGGCGGCGAGGGCGGGGGAGTGCCCGCCGGTGCGCGGAGCACGGGTGCGCGCATCATGATCGCGCTCGGCGGCAACGCGATGACCGCGTCGGACGGCAGCGCCACGCCGGACGCCCAGGCGGCGGCGATCGAGCGGGCGATGGCCCCGGTCGCGGACCTGGTCGCGGCCGGCGCGCGGGTCGCCCTCACGCACGGCAACGGGCCGCAGGTCGGCAACCTGCTGATCAAGAACCAGCTGGCGGCGGGCGTGGTCCCGCCCGTCCCGCTGGACTGGTGCGGGGCGCAGACCCAGGCCACCGTCGGCGTGATGATCATGAATGCGCTGGAGCGGGCCCTGGCCGCGCGGGGCGCGGCCCGCCCGGTGGCCACGGTCGTGACCCGCACGCTCGTGGACGCGTCCGACCCCGGCTTCGCCGATCCCGCCAAGCCCGTCGGCCGCTACTTCCCGGAAGAGCAGGCACGGCGCGCCATGGCGCGCGGCGAGGTGTGGCGGCCGTTCGGGGACCGCGGCTGGCGGCGCGTCGTCGCCTCGCCGGAGCCCCTGGAGATCCTGGACGCCGGTGCCGCGGCGGCGCTGCTGGACGCCGGCCACATCGTCGTCGCCGCCGGCGGCGGCGGCGCGCCCGTGGCGAGGGTGGACGGGACGCTCCGCGGCGTCGAGGCCGTCGTCGACAAGGACCTGGCGGCCCAGCTGCTCGCCCGGCGGCTGGGCGCGGAGATCCTGGTCATCGCGACCGACGTGGAGCACGCGATGACCGGGTTCGGCACCCCGGACGCGCGTCCGCTGCGCCGGACGACGGTCGCGGAGCTGGCCGCGCTCGCCGCCGCCGGGCACTTCGCCGGCGGCAGCATGGGCCCGAAGGTGGAGGCGGTGCGGCGGTTCGTCGCCGCGGGCGGGCGGCGCGCCGCGATCGCGTCCCTGGCCCGGCTGGGCGACGCCGCGCACGGCACCTCCGGAACGGTCGTCGAGGCGTGACCAGGGGTAGGGACCGAGTGACCAGAGCAGCTGAGGAGCGATGACGTGCCCGATCCGATCGAAGTCCGCAAGATCCCCATCGAGAGCGTGACCGACGCGTCCGGGCTGGCCCGGCTGATCGACGACGGCGTCCTGGAGGCCGACCGGGTCCTCGCCGTCGTCGGCAAGACCGAGGGCAACGGCGGCGTGAACGACTACACCCGCCTGCTGGCCGACCGCGCGTTCCGCGAGGTGCTCGTCGCGAAGGGGACCCGGCCGGCGGACGAGGTGGGGCGCGTCCCGCTGGTGTGGTCGGGCGGGACCGACGGCGTCCTCAGCCCGCACGCCACGGTCTTCGCCACCGTCGACCCGGCGAAGGCGCCGAGGACGGACGAGCCGCGCCTCTCGGTCGGCGTCGCGATGAGCGACATCATCCTGCCCGAGGACATCGGCCGGCCCGCGATGGTCGAGACGGTCGCCGCCGGGGTCCGCGAGGCCATGAAGACCGCCGGGATCGACGACCCCGCCGACGTCCACTACGTGCAGACCAAGACGCCGCTGCTTACCCTCGACACCATCAACGACGCCAAGTCGCGCGGCCACGGGGTCGTCACCGAGGACACCCTGAAGTCGATGGACATCTCCAACTCGACGACGGCGCTCGGCATCGCCGTGGCGCTCGGCGAGATCGAGACGCCGTCCGCCGAGCAGATCCACCGGGACCTGTCGCTGTACTCGTCGGTGGCGTCCTGCTCGTCCGGCGTGGAACTCGACCGGGCGCAGATCGTCGTCGTCGGCAACGTACGCGGCATCGGCGGCCGGTACCGCGCCGGGCACGGCGTGATGAAGGACGCGCTCGACGCCGACGGCATCTGGGACGCGATCAGGACGACCAGCCTCGACCTGCCCGAGCGGCCCCGCGCGTCCGACCTCGGCGACCGCCTCGTCAACGTGTTCATCAAGTGCGAGGCCGACCCGAGCGGCGCGGTCCGGGGGCGCCGCAACATCATGCTGGACGACTCCGACGTGCACTGGCACCGGCAGATCAAGGCGTGCGTCGGTGGCGTCGCGGCGTCCGTCACGGGCGACCCCGCGGTGTTCGTGTCGGTCGCGGCCGTCCACCAGGGGCCGTCCGGCGGCGGCACCGTCGCGGCCATCGCCGACCTCGCCCGACCGGCTTGAAGCCGTATCGTGTCCGGATAGTCACCCGCGGTGTCCGGTGGAGGTTATAGCCTTCCTGGCGTGTCCGGACTGACCATTCCCGAACCACAGTTCCCCGAGGACGACGGCGGCGCCGACCCCCGGCTGTGCGAGGCGCTCGCCGGGTACGCGGCGGGGCGCGTCGGCGTCCACACGGTGCTGCGCCGGCTGCGGAAGGCGCGGCTGCTGGTGCCCATCGTCGCCGTCCTCACCGAAGAGGAGGACGTCCCGCCCGGCGAGCTGCGCCGGGAGAAGTCGAGCGACATGGCGCTGCCCACGCTGGTCGGCGACGACGGGCGGCGCGGCGTGCTCGGCTTCACCTGCACCGAGACGATGAAGGCGTGGCGCGCCGACGCCCGTCCCGTCGCCGTCCGCGCCGAGGAGGCGTGCCGCGCCACCCTCGACGAGGGCGCCGACGCCCTGGTCGTGGACGTGGCGGGCCCCGTCCCGTTCGCCGTGGACGGCCTGCGCCTGCACCTGCTCGCCGAGGGCCGCCCCATCCCGGCGCCCCACGAGGACCCCGACGTCCTCGCCGCCGTGGAGGCCGCGTTCGGCTCCGACCAGTCCGTCACCGGGGTCCGCGTCACCGAGGGCACGTCCGCCGACGTGGCCGTCCGGTTCGCCGTCGTCCCCGGCCATGACGAGCGCCGGACCGTGCAGCGCGTGTCCGACCGGCTCGCGGAGGTGCTGCGCGGCCGCATCGTCGGCGGTGTCGAGCTGAACGTCATGCGCCGGTAAGCCGTGCCCGGTAAGCCGTGCGCCGATAATTCGGTGGCGGCCCGTCCCGCCGGGCGGGCACGCTTGGCGGAATGATCGACGTCGGCGGCCTCGGGACGTTCCCGGTGCGGTTCCCCAGCGACGACGAGCCCCGGTGACGACGGCTGGCACATCGACGCGAGCTTCCCCGGCGACGACCCGGCCGACTTCATGTCCCACCGGGTGAACGCGGCCTCCAGGGGCCGTGCGCTGCTGATGCTGTTCCTGTTCTCGGACGTGGGCGAGGACGACGCGCCCACCCGCATCCGGGCCGGCTCCCACCTGGACGTCCCGCCGATCCTCGCACCCGCGGGCGACGAGGGCCTTCCCTTCATGGACCTCGCGGCCGAGGCCGTCCCCGCCTCCGAGCACCGCCCGGTCGCTCTGGCGACGGGGCAGGCCGGAGACGTCTACCTGTGCCACCCGTTCCTGGTCCACGCCGCCCAGCCGCACCACGGCACGGAACCCCGCTTCATGGCGCAGCCCCCCTTGCTCCCCTCCGGCC
>NZ_SMLC01000013.1 GCF_004349245.1 Actinomadura sp. 6K520
CAGCGTGAGGTGTGTATAAGAGACAGACATCGGCCACGAGCCCCGACCCCCACGTCCCATGGACCTAGGACCTCCGGTCAACCCCCACCAAGACGGACCAGTACGTCACGAACTGCCGCCAGCATCCGGTGGTCGGGGCCGTGCAGACGTTCCAGGTCGGAGGCAAGGTCCTCCAGAACAGTGACAGCGGCGGTGGTACGTCCTGCCCCGTGCAGGAGGAGGCCCTGCTGGCGGCGCAGCT
The DNA here is from genome assembly GCF_004349245.1 of Actinomadura sp. 6K520. Classification (GTDB taxonomy): domain Bacteria; phylum Actinomycetota; class Actinomycetes; order Streptosporangiales; family Streptosporangiaceae; genus Spirillospora. The sequence continues at coordinate 242 of NZ_SMLC01000013.1, forward strand.
CCAGGACCCTGTCGTCGTCCTTGCCGAACAGGCGTGCCTCGTCCCCGATGAGGTCCTTGATCTGGGCGAGCGCCCGGTCGATCTCACCGGCGAGCGCACGGCTGTTGGCTTCCTTGAGACGGAGCCCCAGGACGGTCTCGCTGTCCTGGCCGTCGCGTCCGGCCGCGTCCTGCGCGAGTGCGTGGTAGGCGGAGGCCGATGCGGGATAGTCACCGGCCTTGAACAGGACGTCCGCGAGGTCCATCCGGAGCGCGACCGCCTCCGGGTGGGCGTCTCCGAGGACGCTCTCGGCACGGGCGGATGTCCGGCTCAGCGTGCGCACCGCTTCGTCGAAGCGGGACTCGCGCATAAGGCGTTCGGCGCGACGGCGGGCCCGGGCCACGTCGCCGAGACTGAAGGAGTCGGAGGGTGGCGGCGGAGCCTCGGGAGGCGGGGACGCTACCGGGGCGTCGTAGGCGGCGAGGGGCCGACCGGCGATGTCGGCGTACATGCGCAGGGCGCTGCGGCCCGCGCGGACGGCTCCCGGGAGCTCCCGCAGGCCGGCGGTGTGCGGATGCAGGGCGTCGAAGACCTCGTCGGCGGATGCGGGACGGGACTCGGGGGCTTTCGCCAGAAGCCGCTGTACGAGGGCTTCCAGGTCGGCCGGGACATCGGGGCGGAGCCGTCCCAGCGGTTCGGGCTTCTCGTAGATGTGGGCGTGCATGAGGGAGACGTGGTCGGGGCCTTGGAATGGGCTCCGGCCGCTGAGCATCTGGTAGAGCACGCAGCCGAGGGCGTACAGGTCACTGGCGGGGCTGTACTGCCCGCGGAACTGCTCGGGCGCCATGTAGGCGAGCGTGCCGAGCAACTGGTCCGTGCTGGTGAGCCGGGAGCGCTCATCGGCGTCCAGTGCGACGGCGAGACCGAAGTCCAGGACCTTGACGGCGCCGTCCTTGTCGACCATCAGGTTGCTGGGTTTCAGATCCCGGTGGATGAAGGATTTGGCGTGCGCGTAGCTGAGGACGGCGCAGACCTGCGCGGCGATCGCCGCGGCCCAGCCGACCGGGAGCGGATCGTGCTCGGCGACCAGGTCGTCGACGTTGACGCCGTCGACGAGCTCCATGACGAGGTAGAGGCGCCCGTCGAACGGGCCGCCCGCGACCTTGTCGGCGTCGTGGAGGACCGGCACACCCGGGTGGCCCATGCGCGCGGTCAGCTGCGACTCCCGGACGAACCGCCTGACCAGCTCGGGCTCGTCCCCGAACCGGACGAACTTGACCGCGACGCGGCGGCGCAGCCGGGTGTCCGTGGCGCCCCAGACCTCGCCCATCCCGCCCTTGCCGATGTGGACGGGGTCCAACGCGTAGCGGCCGGCGATGGTCGTCACGCTGACATTTAACCGTCCGGGCGGAGGCCGCCACCACCCAGTCCCTCGATCCCGAGGGCGGCCGTGTCCTCCCCGGCATCGGCGAGTTCCCCCAACGCCCGGGACAGTTCCGCGAGACGACGGTAAGCGGCGCCGTAGGAGTGCTGTGCCTCGATCGGGAGGTTCGGGATGGGAGTCCGGCGGATGTCGCTGCGAGAGGAGGCGGACGCGGCGCGGACCAGCGCGGCGGCGTCCAGTGCGCAGGCCAGGAAGTGCGGGGCGTACCGGCTCCGGTCTGCGCGGAACACCTGCACCTGCGGCCCGGCGGCGACGCCTTCGGCGTCGATCACCTGCGGGCGGGACCGCCGGTCGGCCTGGGTGACGGCAACATCACCGGGGCGGAGCATCAGCAAGCCGGGGGCGCGGACCGTCCGGGCGGAGGGGCCGCGCCCCAGGGCGATGTCCTTGCTGGTCAGGACGGGGACGTCACCGGTGCCGAGTTCCATGTCGAGGGGCGGGTTCAGTATGTCGATCGCTCCGTTCTGGATGAGTTCGGCGACCGTCACCTTGCCGTGGTCCGCCGCTTCGGCCAGCGGCCCCAACTCGTCGGCAAGGGCGTTGACGGCGGCCAGCCGGTCGCGGAACCGGGCGCGGGCCTTCTCGAACCCGGCCCTGATGTCGGCGCCGGCGCGCAGGTGGCGGGCCGGGGTGAGGTCGACCGTGTCGTCCAGCAGGTCGATCAGCGGGACGGTGCGGCCGGCGTCCGGGTGTGCGTCTCCGCGGAGGTAGCGCGCCGTTTCGGCGACCACCGCCTCGGCCTGAAGGTGAGCGGCGTCCAGCATCAGCACGTGCTTGGGCGGCGGGTCGCCATCCGCTGGCCGGCGCAGCAGCCACAGATGCGGCGCGGCAGCCGACCCGCCCGCCGCACCGGCGGGCATTGCCAGCACCGCGCGGAGCGAGCCGGTCCGCAGGAGGGCGGCGCGGATGCGGCGGCCCGGGCGGCGGTCGGCGGCGGCCGCCGGTATCAGGACCGCCGCCTCCCCGCCGGGTCGCAGATGCCACAGGACGTGCTGCACCCACGCCAGTTCCGGTTCGCCGCGCGGTGGGAGCCCGTGCATCCAGCGGGCGTCGTCGGCCAGGTCGTCATAGCCCCATGCCCGGTCGCCGAAAGGCGGGTCGCACAGCGCGGCGTCGAACCGGTCGCCGGTGAAGCCGTCGGCGGTGAGGCTATCGCCCTGGACGATCCGCACGTCGCCACCGCCGTTCAGCCGGAGGCGGGTTCGGGCGATGTCGGTGCCGTACGGCTCCCGGTCCTGCCCGGCGAGTGCGGACGCGCCGCGCTCCCGGGCCGCCATGAGAAGGTTTCCGATCCCGCACGCCGGGTCGTACACCCTCCCGCGGTCCGTCCGGACGAGGCGTGCCATGAGCGATGCCGTGTCCGGCGGTGTGGGGACGACGCGCCGCGCATGCGCCTCGACGAGACGACGCACGAGGTACTCGAACGTCTCTGCGCCGCGGTATTCGCGGAGCTCCCGTGCCGCTGAGGCGAGGTGTTCGGGCAAGGCGGCGGCGCCGCCTTCCCGCATGAAGACGCCGCTGCCGAGCTCACCGACGACCTCACCCAGCCGGAGGTCGTCGGTCGTGGCGCGCAGCAGCTGCCACAGTCGTTCCTCAGGGGTCAGCGTCAGGGGCCTGCCCTGGTCGGCCAGCCATTTCTCCACGTCCGGCAGTGCGAACAACGGGCTGTTGGCAGTGCCGCCGGCGGGCTGCGGAAAGTCGTCGTGGCGACGCCGCCAGTTCGACACGGCCGCCCGCCCGAGCCCCGTGAGCCGCGCTATGTCGGCCGCACTGACGAGTGCCGCACCCTCTTCCGGGCCGGTATCGGGGCGGGTCACAGGCGTTCCAGGTGGCCCACCGAGCGGAGGGCGTCGAAGTGCTCGGCCGCGCGTTCGGGGGCGGTACCGCCGTGGACGAGAAGCCCGGCCTCGATGTTGTCCCGCACGCCGGACTGGGTGAGGTTCGCACTCGACACGAGGAGTTCCCTGCGGTCCGCCACGGCGATCTTCGCGTGCATGAGGCCCTTGTCGTCGGGACGGCGGTTCACTGGCCAGTGCCACAGTTCCACGCCGAGCCCGCGGAACGCGGCGGCGGGCTCCTCGCCGGAGATCGCGCTCCCCGCGCCCTGCAGCGTCTCCACGACGACCCTGACCACCACCTTGCGGGCGGTGGCGGCGGCGAGCACGTCCCGCAGGGGCCGGTGGGGCTTCGCGGAGTACGTCATCAAGAGCAGCTCGTGCCGGGCGCGCCCGATGAGCTGGGACAGCACCTGGGCAGTGGACCGCACCGGCACCGCGTGGCTGGTCGGCCCGCTCCAGACCGACTCCACCCGCGCCGACGCCTCCTCCTTCGCTGCCGCGACACCGCGCAGGTACGCCGCGACCGCCCCGTAGGTGAGATCTTCCTGCTGAGAGGCGGCCATGAGCGCGTCCGCCTGGTCCTCGAAGCCGGGCACGCACGCCCGGACGGCGTAGGACGACGGATGCCAGTCGAACTTCCTGGCCAGGGCGCGGAGACCGTCCGGGTCGATCCGCATGGCGGCCTCGCGGGCGTCCCGCTCGAACCGGTCGAGGGGCGTCAGGTCCGCGTCGTCGTCATCGTCGACCCCGGTCATGCGCGCACCGCCGTGGCGCCGTTGATCGGCCCGCGAGGCCGGGTCCGCTGCCCCGCCCCCGGCCGCGCCTTCACGGCAGCTCCGGGCAGAGAGCGAGGTCGCCGTCGTCGACGGGCACGACGAAGCGCCGGTCGAGGAACTTGTTGCCGCGTTCGCAGGTCGTCTCCGACACGAACAGGCAGACGTGGCAGGCGGCGCCGTGCAGGAAGTCGGCGGGCACCTGCGGGAGGCGCTCGGCGCACAGCGGGTCGGACGAGCAGTGCCGCGCGTCGGCGAGGGCACGCCGTGTCAGCCGGACAAGCTGTTCGGGTTCGGCGAGGGAGACGAGACCGCCGAGCGTGCCCTCCGCGTCGGGGACGGCGGTGTAGATGAGGATGCCGCTGCGGTGCGGATCGTCGTCGGTGCCGGAGTAGATGCGTTCCGACAGGCTCGCCGAGCTGTAGCCGCATTCGAGGGAGATCGTGCGGATCAGCAGGTGGGACAGGGTGTGCAGCGCGATGAAGCGGGCTCCGGGCCAGTGCGCCATCTCGTCGAAGTCCGACATGGAGGCGATGCGGTCGGAGTAGCGGTTCCTGCGGTGCCGCGCATACGCCTCGCGGTGCAGGCGCAGCGCCTCCGATTTCGCGACGCGCTCCTCCCAGTCCTGGAGCAGTCCTTCCGGTACCCGGAGGAAGATCCCTTCCCCGCGGACCTCGCTCGCCGGCACCCAGGACGGCCTGGAGCGGGAGAGCCCGACGAGCTTGACGAGGTCGGGATCCTCGGGGTCGGGGGCGTCGAGGCGGGTGAAGCCGATCAGCGCCCGGACCTCCCGGAGCCGCTCGGCCTGGACGACGTCGTCGTAGATTTCGGTCAGCTCGTCCGGCACCGCCTGGAAGGCGCGGCGGAGGGTGAAGTCGGAGGTCGGGTCGGGCAGCTTGGCGGCGGAGAACACCTCCCATTCGGCGGTGCGCAGGTCGGGGTTCCGGCCGCTGGAGGCGTCGGCGTCGCTGGCTCCCGCGAGCTTGGCGCGGTGCCTGCCGACGGCTTCGGCGATCTCGTCGTCGCTCCATTCGTCGAGTTCCTTGAAGGCGGGCGCGTTCTCCCGCGCCCACGCGTACATCGCCGTAGGAAGCCCCTCGATGGCTCCCCAGTGCTGCTCGACCTTTGCGTCCAGCGCGCTCGCGCCCGACTGCGGAACCGCCAGCGCCGCCAGGGTCTTGGCGAACCACTGGTTGGACGCACCGACGACCAGCAGTTTCGGTGGCACATCGCACTTCCCGTCGAACACGGCAAGGTGGGGGTGGCGGCCTCGACAGCCGGGAAGGTTCTCCTCCCCCCGTTTGCCCTGCGCGTCACGGATATTGCGGCGCTCCCCGCAGTTGACGCACTTGATCTCGACGTTGGCACCGAGGTTGCCGCCCCTGTCGTCCATGCGCAGCCGGGGATGGCTAGCCTTCGCGCAGGTCCCGCCGCGGTGCACGAAGTGGCTGTAGGGGAACTCGTCCAGGTGTCCGTTCGTGCAGGTCAGCACGAATCTCGCCGCGACCGCCAGCGGTTTGCGCTTCTTGCACTTGTCGTGGAAGAAACGGGCCTCGTGCGGCTTGCGGGGCTTGGAGTTCTCGAACCCGAAGATGCCCGAGTCGAGGCCGCCCAGCTCGTTGCACGCGGTGCAGCGGAACCAGCTCGGAAACGGCGCCACAGGCACGCCGACCCTGGATGCGGGACCGACCGGGTCCTTGTCGAGGCCCTCCATCCAGGGGGCGGGCATGAGCTTCTGGACGCTCTTGCCAATGCTCTGCTGGACGGCGGCGAGCAGCCGCGGCTCGGCGATCGGCAGCGCCTCGGGGAGTCCCTGATGGCTCCAGTCGTCCACGCCTTTGACCAGGACCGAGAAGTTCGGCAGGTCGACCAGGGCTCCGACGCCGCCGGTGAACATCAGGTGGCTCGGGCGGACGCTGCCCACGCGGCGGCGGTAGTACGCCTGCTCTGTCATCGTGCCTCCCTGGCGGTCGGGGCGGTGGCGGAGGCGCCCGCGTTGTCGAGCGTGGACTGGCCGAGTTCGTCGCCTTCGGGTGCGTCGTCGTCCGCCTCCGCGGGCGCGCCGAACGACCACTCGGGCTCGTTGTAGGTGGGGTGGAAGATGCCTTCGTTGCCCGGGAAGAGCAGGTTGATCTCGTTCTCGGTCTCCCGCATGGACATGCCGACGGTCATCGTCTCCCACCGGCCGTTCCCGGCCCGCTGGAGGAGCCCCTTGATCGTCTGCTTGTTCCAGGTGCCGTCGTCGTAGCCGAGTCTCGCCGAGCCGCTGTCCTTCGCCCTCTCCCATGCGTCCAGGACGACCTGGATGCGTTCGTCGAGGTACTGGCGTCCGCGGGTGCCCGCGACGGCTTCGGCGCGGGCGAGCATCCGGTCGACGATGCCCTGGACGCGCGGATCGGACCGGTCGACTTCGATCGCGTCGGGGTTGTTCGAGAAGTCGCCGGCCGCGTGCCGCACCGCGGCGACGAGCGCGCCCGCGGTGCCGCGGTCGAGGGACCTGCGCGTGTAGGGCGTGACGGACAGCGCCTCCACCTGCCGGTAGAAGGTGGAGTGGTAGTGCTCGAAGTCCTCGTAGTGGGCGAGGTCGCGGGGACGGGACCAGTTGTAGAGGGTGAGGACGAGACCGGGCCGCTCGGCGTCACGGCCGACGCGCGACGATGCCTGGATGTACTCCGCGGTGTTCTTCGGCTGGCCGACCATCACCATCAGGCCGAAACGGGACACGTCCACGCCCACCTGGAGCATCGACGTCGCGAGCACCACGTCCACCGGCTGGAGATCGGCCTTCCGGCGTTCGTAGAAGCGGTCGGCCAGCGGATGCGGACGCGCGGCCTTGCCCTTGTTCTTCGACTCCCGCTGCTCCTTCAGGTGCCGGGCCATTTCGGCGGCCGCCTCGACGCGGCGGTGCGAGGTGTCGAGGTCCGGCTCGAAGCCGTGCTCAAGCCGTTTGAGCACGTCGCTGATGTCGCCGGACGAGATGCGGGACGTCAGTTCCTGGATGGTGAGCATCCCTCCGCGCTGGACGATGCGGTCCGACAGGCCCTTGGCCGTGCCGTGGCGGCGCACGCGAGTCGTGACGTCGTCGTCCAGGTAGCGGCGCATGCCGGCGAGTTCGCGGGTGGCGTTGAAGTAGCCGACCATCGTCATGTACGGGTCGGCGGGCTCGCCGTACTTGTCGAAGAGCGTCTGCCCGGCCAGCAGCAGGATCTCGGACAGCCGGATCTCCGCGGACTTGATGCGGACGCCGTGCGCGCAGATGCCCATGTACCGGCGCCCGGGCGTCTCGGGGGTGACGGGCTCCTGGCGGGAGAAGAACGTGTCGGCGACATCGATGACCTGCGGCGGGAACACCGCCAGGTCCCTGCCGAACACCCCGCAGACCTGCTCGCGGGCCCGCTTGGTGGTCGCGGTCGAAGCGACGATCTTGGGCCCGGTGCGCTGCCCCCGGTAGAGCCAGGACGACAACTCGGCCACGGCCGCCTCGAACAGCCCGACCGTCGTACCGAGCGCGCCGGAGATGAGGTGCAGCTCGTCCTGGATGACGAGGTCGGGCGGACGCAGGCGGACGACCGGTCTCGCGGTGACGGCCGGAAGGCGGCCCTTCTCGTTGTGCTTGTTCCTGCAGCCCGTCTTCTCGTCCAGGTCGTCGTGGCGGAAGCCGTGCCTGTCGCAGCGGCTGCGCGCGCGTCCGAAGAGGATGCCGGCGAAGCCTCTCCAGGGGAGCTGGGCGAGCTTGTCGACCGTGGCGATGACGAGGCTCGGCGCGTACCGGTAGATCTCCTCGTCGACCGTCAGGATCGGCAGTCCATCGTCCCTGCTGACCTTGCGGGAGAACGGGCACGCGTCGCCTTCACCGCGCGGGCAGTAGAGCAGGATGCGACGCCGCTCCTCGTCGATGTGCAGGTCGCGTTCGGCCTTCAGCTCCTCGCCGCACCACGGGCAGGCGAGGGTCTGCAGGACGTTGGCGCGGTGACCGCTCCCCTGGTCACGCGCCTCGATGACCTGGTTCTTGGCGTCCTCGAACCAGTTGGGCGACACGCCCGCGCCGACCCACAGGCCGATGCGGAATCGCTCGTCCCCCCAGGTGGTGGGATCCTCTCGGCGGATGATCTCGGCGGCGCACACCAGCGCGGCGGCACGCTGGAACTGCTGGGCGGTGAGCAGCCTGAGCGTGTAGCGCATGAGGACCGCGACGCCCGCCATCCCGTCGCGGGCCTCCTCGGCGGTGCCGAACGTGCCCTGCAGCCTGCGGATCGCGAACGTGTAGGCGGTCAGGCCGAGGTACGCCTCCGTCTTGCCGCCGCCGGTCGGGAAGAACAGCAGGTCGGCGAGGGCGGTGTGGTCGGCGGACCGCTCGGGGTGCGCCGGGTCGGTCAGCGACGGCAGGTTGAGCAGGACGAACGCGAGCTGGAAGGGCCGCCAGCTGGCGGCCTTCGGGCCTTGGCCGTTGATGCTCTGCAGCGCCTCGTCGTAGGTGAGGCCTTCTTCCCGCTTCGGCGTGATCGCGGTGTGGCGGCGCTGCAGGGCCATGGCCTTGTTGGCGAAGTGGAACGCGTCCAGGGCCTCGCGGTGCCGGGGGCTGTTCTCGTCGGAGAGCAGCCGCACCCCGGCGGCGATGCGGTTCGCCGCTCTTCGGGCCTCGTGGACGGCCTTGCGGGCGGCGCCCTTCAGCGCCTCCGGGAGCGCCGGGATCTCCGTCTCCCGTGCCTTTAGCCAGGCGTTGTAGCCGTCGACCAGCGGTCGCAGGCCCTGCTGGAGCTGCGCGGGGGTCGCCTCGGCCAGGGCGTCCATCGACAACTCGACATGCTCCAGCGCGGTGCCGGGCCCGGTCGGGGCGATCGTCGCGGGCACCTCGTGGACGGGCAGCCACGTCGTGGTCAGCCGGTGCGCTACCCGCGCGTCGGGCGCCACGTCCGCGTGGACGGCGACGTTGCGTCCGGCGGCGTAGCGGCGCTCGCTCCGGTAGAGCAGCCGGAGATGCGTCTCCTCGGCGTCGTCTCCGACCGCCGCGAGATCATCGGCGGGATCGTCCACCGGGAGGAAGACGGCCTTCGCTCCGTCGAGCGCCGTCACGATCAGCTCCGGCTGGAACAGCCAGGCGGTGTCCTTGTTACTGGTCGGCTCGATCTGCTGGTTGACGAGGGCGATCTCCACGACGCGCATGCCGTCCCGCGGCCGGACGTTCACGCTCAGCAGCACACCGGGCGCCTCGTCATGCTCCCCCGTCAGCGGGATCTTGTAGGACTCCTCCGCGTCGAGCCGCACCTCCTTCTCGCGCGTGACCGGCTTGCGGGCCCAGATCCGGTGCTTCTTGCCGTCCTCGCCTTCCTGCTCGTGCTGGTCGTAGCTGCCCCAGGACGCCGTGACGACGACGGCGTCCACATCGGCGGGGACGCAGAACGACAGGCCCATCGAGGAGGCCCAGATCTTGCCGAGCGTCTGCGGGCTGACGACCTCGGGCATCGTCCCTTCGGTCGCGTCTCCGGCGACCCCGGCCTCGGTGTCGGGCATCTCGCCGGCGCTCTCGATCGCGGACGCCGGCGAGTGCTTCGGCCCCAGCATCCCGACGAGGTACCGCTCGCGCGGGCCCATCGCCTTGGGCTTGAACTCCTCCGTCGGGCCGTCCCAGGGGCCTAGCAGGTCACGCCGGACGAGTTCCTCCAACTCGTCCCGCACCTCGAACGACCCGCCGTCGGAGAACGTCTGCGGAACGTCCAGCGGCGGCCTGGCCACGGCGTCCTTCCCCTTCAGCAGCGTGAGTTGCACGTCCCCCGGCTGCGGGAACAGCCCGCCGTCATCCTCATCCACTCCGCGCCTCCGACCGCTCAAATGCCGTGTACACGCTACACAAGCACACCCCGCCGACACTCTCGCCGCGTCCGGCCCCCAGAGGCATCCGCGCGACCGATGTCGGCCACCCCGAGGCTCTCTGCGAGAGAATCACCGAAAAGCCGATTCTTTGAGAATTCCCGGGCCGTGATCTGCGTCTCTGCCGGGAACGTGACACACCTGCGAGTCCTCGTATTTATGGACAGAACTCCGAAAGCAGACGGGTCTGCACCCGCCCGTTTCGGCAGGCACGGCAAGCACAACGCGAACACGTTCGGGTTACGGTCTGTGCGATACATCCGAAACCTTGCTATTTATGACCGAAATGAAGTTGCGTGTTCCCTGCCCGCGACCTTCCCGGTACGCGATAACCCTGGAAGATCCGCGATTACCGTCCCATAATGAGGCCTGAATAAGGGACACGGGCGACCGCAACAGATCGGCAAGGTACAGCGACATGGATCCCGCGCTGGCAGGGCTCGCCGGGGCGGTTGCGGCGGCCCTCGTGGATGCCATGACGACCGACTTCTGGGCCACCGCGAGGACCCGGCTCGCACGGATCGTCGGGCGCGGCGCGCATACCGCCGAGGCGGACCTGACCCGGGAACTCGAGGAGTCCGCGGGCAGGGTCAGCCGGAGTTCCCCGCCGGAACAGGCGGCCATGGCGGCCGAGCAGGCGAGATGGGCGGCGCTGCTGACGGCATTCCTCGCCGAGCACCTGGATGCCTCGGCCGAACTCCAGGACTTCGTCCTGCACATCCGAGAGGCATTGCCGGACGCGGACACGGTCCACGTCGTGCAGAACATCACCGCCGGGCGGAACACCTTCATCGCGGGCCGTGACCAGCACATCTCCCTGACCTTGGACGACGATGGGTGAAGAGCTGGAACGTCCGGCTCCCAGCCAGCAGGTGTGGGCTAGACGCGACGCGTTCGTCGCGGCCCGGGACATCTACGTCACCGCGGTGCTGGGAAGCACATCGCAGTCGCCCCTTGCCGCAGCAACGGCCTTCAAGCGCGAACGACCCTTATTCGTTCAATACACGAATCCGGAAATCCTGGCGTGTCACGGCATAGACGTCGGCGAAAGGCACGCGGCGCTCACGCTGGCCCGGGCATTGGACGCCACACGGCTGGCCCTGCTCCTGACCGAACGTCACCTCCTCATCCCCGCGTCCTACATCTTCGAGATCCCCTGGTATCCGATTTTCCTTGGCTGCGTGGAGCCGCTGGTACGGGCGGGCGCCCTACGCTATGTGGCCCCGGTCTCCGACCTCGCCGACTACCGGGAGATGAAAGTCCACGAGTACCGCCGGGACCGGCACAACCCCTACCGTCACGCCGGATTGCGGGGAATCTGCGCCGATCCCGATTTCCGCTGGGCTCCTCGCCATGGCGGCGGAACGGCGGCCGGAATCGGCGAATTGTGGCGGGCGGCTCTGCAGCCCGGCGGCGAGCTGCACCGCATCGCGCGTGGAACCGCACGCAGATGGCCCCGGCCGGGGGGACGCGCCGAACGGCTCCTCGCGCGGACCCCCGAACGGCTGGAGGGCCAAGCGTTCATCGCGCGGTTCGTAGAACGGACCCTGCCCGTGCCTCTATCACCCGCCGAAAGCACCTCCCTCGCCTTCTTCCTTTCCCGCGCCTACCTGCGCAGCTATCTCCTCGACCTAGATGCCGCCGTCCTTGCGGACCTCCCCGCAGGCGAACTGACCTGCGGGCTGAGCCGCAGGTCACCGGACATGGACGGCAGGCTCCTCTCGGCACGGCGGCTCGACATGGTGTTGCACTGGCTCGGTATCGCGGATTTCGTCCACCGCATCGCCGAGTGGGACGAACTGCTGCGGCTGCGCTCCCTGCCCGCGTTCGGACTCGTCATCGACCGGGCTTACGACGAAACCTCCTTCGACGCGCTGCGGATCGCCGTTCTTGCGGTACGCGGATCACGCGGATCACGCGGATTCAGGCTCGCCGGCACCTATGCCGAGGCGAAGTCGAACGTGCAGGCCGTGGCCGGCACCATGGCCGATTTCACGTTCAATGGCAGGACGACATGGAGAGACGATCGATGACCATATCCATATACTGCTCCGGCTCCATCATGAAGGGCGCGGCGGACGAGAAGAAACTCTGCTGGTCCGACATCGAGCGGCTGGAGGTCGCGAAAGGCGCCGCACCTCACGAGGTCGTGTTCCTGAACCCGGACGACCCCATCACCGACCCGTCCAACACGCTCGGGCAGTTCGGCCGCGACATGTACCAGGTGATGGTCGCGACGACGGTCGTCGTGGACGCCCGGGAGCGGCGCGGTATCGGCATCGGGGTGGAGATGTCCGCCGCAGCCCTCCTCGGCACACCGATCATCGTCGTCGCCCCGCGCAACTCCAAGTACCGGACAGACGAGCTCGAATACCGCGGCGTCCTCGTCCGCGACTACGTGCACCCGCACGTGGCCGCGCTGGCCTCCGCAGTCGTCGACGACTTCGTCCGCGCCGGGGAACTGCTCCCAGAGCTGGCATCGCAGAAGGCTCGCGATGTTCACCACATGCCCCACTGGCTCGACGAAGCCATCACGGAGTACCGCGACAACGTCCTGCCCGGTGACCCGCCCATGCTGGCCGCCCTGGAGCGCCTACATGAGCCTTCGTCGGCCAGAGGACGCTGACCGTTGATCACCGAGCTGGAACGGAGCAGCGCGGAACTCGTCAGGGACGACCTACGGCTCTATCTCGTCCACAACGACGCCCTTGAGGACCTGCTCTTCGATCGCAACCTCATGGGCACCGGGTTCCGCGCGGCCTGCCTCCGTTCCAGCCGGTGGTTCATCGCCCATCTGGCCGACGAGTACCGGCCCGAGGAGGCGGCCGAACTGGTGATACTGAGCAAGGGCCTCACCTACCAGCTCGCGGAGGCCGTCTCCGCGGAGACGGGCCATAACCTGCCCACCAACCTGATCGCCACGTCGCGAACGGCGGTCGCCCACGACACCGCCCGCATCGAGGTGCCGTACTGCTGCTTCGAGGCGCCGGCAGAAACCCTGCTCATCGGCGACACCGTCGCGTCCGGCGAGACGATCATCACCGCGCTGCGCCGCTTCCTGGACGTCCACCCGCTCCGACGCGTCTTCGTCATCTCCTACGCGGGGACCCTCGTGGGCGCCACAAGAATCGCCGAGTTCTGCAGTAACCGGGACATCGAGGCGACGTTCCTGTACGGCCTCGCAGCTTTCGGCCTGGGAGACAACGGCTTCGACCTGTCGTTCCTCCATCCCGACACGGTCACGCGGACCCGCTACGCCGAGCGGGCCCGCGAGCAGTTCTCGGGACGGCCGGTGTCGGCGGTCGGCTGGGACTTTGGCTCCCAGTCCATGGCCCCGCGCAAGTACCGGCATCTGACCTGGGTGGAGTCGGAGGTCTGGGATCTCACCGGCGAGGACTGCTTCAAAGTCGCCGAAGCTCCGGGCGACTGGTCAGAACTCGCACACGAACGCGCCGCCTACGAGAACGCCCTGCACCAGCGCCGCATCCGGACGGACACCTGAGCGCCACGCCCCGCCTCACCGGCAGGCGCCAAGACGTGACTTCTCCGCCCTTCACAACCCGTTGACTCTTCGCTGCCTTTCGGACTGGTCCTGCTGGATGCGGCGCACGATCCGCCTCTTCACCTGGCGCCGTTCACGGCTGTTGCTCGTTGGAACCTTCGCGAGCTCATTGGCCAGGAACCGATTCCACTCCACCTCCGCGACCTCTTTCCGAGAGTCGCGATCGCTCTCCCCGCCACCGGCTCCGTTGACCCTCACGGCCCGCTTGCGCCGACCGTCGACCCAGTACTCACTCGACCCCATACCGACCTCACCAGGGCGAACGTCACTTGGCAGGCACCCTAAGCGTTGTGAACTCGATCATCAAGAGTTCTTTTGCCTTTCCGAGTTGTCACTAGGTGCCGTGCGACGCCTAGAAGAGGTCGCCTTGCTCCGCAGGCTGACTCCGGCGGGCCTTGCTCAACTTCTTGTCGTGCAGCCCTGCAGCGACCTCGGCCGCGTAGCGCTCATGGTTGAGTTCAAGAAGGCGATCCACCAGTTCTCGCTGAACAGCCCGGGGCACGGTGTAGCGCATCTCTCGCCCGGTGCCGTGGTGCCCGTGGTCGAGTTGCGGGATCAGGTCGTCCCACCCGTACGCCCGACACACCGCCTCATCGATCATCTCGTGGATCTGCCGAAGCTCCACGATGTCCATATCCATGCACTTCGGGTCGTGCACCATGTTGTACGTCTTGGTGAGCCCGGCCTGCCTTGCCAGCATGAGACCCCGCCGGAACCGGTCCAGCCGGTCCCCCAGCACCCGCATCTCGGACGTCATCTCCGGCAACGGCAACGTCTCGAACACATCCGACGGCGTGTACCGAAGATCCGCCTTCATCGAGGACGCTCGCGACACCGCCCACAAGTAGTGCGGCGCACTGCTCAGCAACGCCAGCATCGCCGTATCGTCCGACGCGAACACACCAAGCGCATGAGAGAACACCTGACCTGTCGGCACCATTACCGGCATGACTGTTTTGCTAACCAACGTCAACACAATTGCTTTATCCAGCCTATTGAGGATAGTATAGAATTCGCTCCTCGGACGCTGGAAGCACCACCATTTATCACGCGCACGCTTCTCTTTGTGTGCCACCCTCTTCGGCTTCACCAGCCGCCGGACATGAGCATATGGAGCACCGTACGCTGCAGCTTGCCCCTCCCCCCACTCTCTAAAATACACAACCCATCGACTTGCAGACAAATCGCATCTATGGTTCAAATCCTCACCGTTCAAGTAGGGAAACAATACGTCGATATTCTTGGAATCCTCCTCGATCAACACCTCGGCCTGCCGTCGCTCCATTGTGAATCCAATGCCATCCAACTTGGACCCCTGAGATATCAGGCCGACATTGGAAGCCAGTCGACAAGCTGGAGTCGCAACTCGATAACACGGAACCAGAGAAGACGTTATTCCATTGACTCGTATTCCATCTGAATATCGGCCCGCAGCGCCGTCAAGCTCTCGCTTGCTTGCCCATATTACACAATACTCCAGAGCCGCACTCTTGGAAGGCCACGACTCAGACTTGATCGAAGCGCGAATGATTGTCCCACTGGCAATGATCTGATCGAGTCCCACCTCCCGGGTATCCCCTTGAGCCAGTGAGTTGGTTGCAATCAGACCCAATTGGCCACCATCGTTGCATAGAGAGTGGCCACGCAAGGCAAAGTAGGCCACGAGGTCACAACGACCGCCAGCCCGTAGACCGCTCGCAACATCAGCCACCAACCGCTCTCGATAAGCCACCCCCAATACACCTGTGATCTTCGTACCGCCAAGGTATGGTGGATTTCCTATGACAGCGTCGAAGCCACCTTTTTCAAAAACCTCCGGGAAAACGAGGGGCCAGTGGACCGGGCGACGGTCGAAGGCTCCGTCCAGTTGGTCCGTGCGAAGCCAGTGTTCGAGTTGATCGCGGACGGCGAGAAGAGCGGTCCCGTCGCCGGACATGGCTTTGTGCGCGGCCTCCACGGCCAGGTTGGAGGCGGTGTCGAGGCCGGTCGCGCCCCTGGCCGCATGCGCCAGGGCGGCGCCGGTGGTGAGGTCGGCGAGGAGGCGGGCGAGTTCAGTGTCATGTTCGACCTCACTGAGAACCTTCCGCTTGTCCTCAAGCTTTTCAAGGTCGGTGCCCTTGATCTCGACCAGTCGGCGGCGCTTCGCGGCGACGCGGCCGACGAGTTCACGAATTCCCGTGGTCAGATCGAAGAGGGCGCTTTCGTCCTGGTGCAGACTCCGGCCGCGTGCCGCGTCCATGTGCAGGACTTCGAGCTGGTCGAGGGATGTGATGCCCAGCAGGGAATCGCCGACGACGAGCCGGTCGTCCAGGAAGGCGAACGGACGGTCCGGGCAAACGAGCCAGAGGGAGAATTTGGCGATGTCCACCGCCATATCGTTGATGTCCGCACCGTAGAGGCAGTGTTCGATGATCTGGCGGCGGGCCTCGACGACGACCGGGTCGGCATCGGCGTCGAAAGTGGGGACCGCGTCCACGGTTTCGTGGTCGCGGACGCGTTGGTCACCTTCCCGCATCCATGCACTGACCAGATGATTGGCGAGGTAACGGCAGGCCGCCACCAGGAACGCGCCGGATCCCATCGCAATGTCGGCGACTCTCAACGAGAGGATCTCGTTCGAGGAGATTGCCTTCCATTCCCGGTCATTTGCGGTCTGCAACGGCCCCGGAGAGTGGACGAGCGGTTCTAGAGCGCCTTCAACGACCTCCTTGGCGAGCGAACTCGGTGTGTAGTGAGCACCCGTCCTCCGACGCAGGGACGACTCGGTCACGTACAAGGCATCCGTCAGGAAGACCATCGGCAGATCGCGTAGGTCCCGCCGAATAATGCCGAAGAAGGGCAGGAGCCGTTCGGTCAGTTCATAATCACCCCAGGTAACCGCCAGTAGCTTGCGCTGCGCCTCCCTATTTTCAGCCTGCGGGAGAGGGGAAAGTCGCTTTTCGAGCGCCCTCGCGGACCCGATACGAGAGTCTTTGTATTCATCGGCAAGTCTCGCCGCCAGGGACGGGACGTCCGGGCATGACCTTGCGAGATCTTCGAGAGTGGTGAGGGCCACCTCTTCCTCGTGGCCCGGTTTTCCAGTTAGCCCGACATACGTTTCGTCGGCGTAATAGGCGTCGTGAGATAGGAGGCCCTCGTACACGTAGCCGATTTCTTCCACGGCCAGTGTCCGGAAGGAAAGCCTGCGCCGCTCGCGCATCTTCCCCGTGCCGATCTGCACGTACTGCACCGACTGCAGGATATGCAGGACAGTGCGGTCGTCAATGGTCTCCGGAAGCCACGGGTAGCGGTCCGCATCGAAGATCGAGCCGTCATGAGCCGGTATCGGCATGTCCGGGTGGTCGATGCCGTGGTAGACCGCGCGGAACAGCGCAAGAAGCCGGGACCAGCCGGCGTGGGTGTGCTCCAGGTCCTCCTCGCTACCGTCCCGGGCACGTTCTTCGAGCTCGTCGCACAGGTGCCCCGCCGAGTAGGACGCCCTGTAGAGCGGCCTGTCCGCTGGAAGAAGCCCGCACTCCTCGGCGCAGAGAAGAAAGATGATGCGCATCATCACGGCGACGGCGCCGCGGTACACATCACGGGCAGGGATGTCACCGATCCCGATACCGCCCCGGGCGATGTCCGAGGTGTGGGCGCGGCCGATGGCCGCGACGAGCAATTCCACGGCCCGGCGCACCTGAACGCCAAGGGCTTCGGTAATCTCCTCCTGGCTGTCCTTGCTCGCCTCTAGGAGATCAGGCAGCGTCTCGCCGTCCGGGACGGCGAAGAACCGCGTCCGGTTGAGAATGGAGACGAATGCGCGGACGACATCGCGCTCCGCCGCCTCCTGCCAGTTGACCGCGTCGAAGACGGCCGTTGTGGTGACGCCGCCGCGCGGAGCCCAGATCAGAGCCCACCAGCGCCCGTCAGTGGCGAGCCCGAGCGGTACGTCGTGGTGGCGGCAGAGCTGCGCGAGCCGATCCGCCGGTGTCGCCGGCCAGTCCGATCCCATGACGCGCTGGTTCGGATGCCCGTCGCATATGAGGCCGAGTATGCGCACGGATTTCGCGTCCGTCCGCGGCTTGGCACCTGGCTCGCGCAGCGCGAAGGACGGCGCCACCGTCGTGTCATACGTGGGGACGCCCATGGCGAGGTCGGCGACTTCGTCCTCGAACTGGACGAGTTCGCCCCAACCGAGAAGCTCGGTCAGGACGTAGTCGATCCACGGCCGTCCGGGAAGGGTCTTGTGCTCCAACCGGAGACGTTCACGATCAGCTTTGCCCAATGCGTCGAGTGCGGGCCAGGTCCGGCGAAGGACCGGAAGGCTGAGGAACGGTCCGGTGACATTAATGAGACCGAGCCAGCCCGTGTGGTCGAAGTCTTCCTGACGTCTGGCGTACCGCGCCATTCATCGGCCCTCCCACCTCGGCCCCTCTACCATTTCTAGGACCGTGGCCGGTTCGGTTTCCTCCCCTCCGGAAACGAGGCGGACCTACGCTTTTTGCATGAGAGCGGCCGCTGCAGGGATGGTTCCGCCGATCGAGTCGACGCTCGCACGGCAGGCTCCGGTCGTGTCGATCAAGCTGTTCCGCCGTGCTGCTGCGGTCGCCGAGCCACTCGAAGGTACTGTCCGGTACGGCACGTACTCCGCAAGCATCGGGTCCTCGGGATGGGACCGGATGATCAAGCGTGTCGTCACGTCTTCCGGTCGTGGGCGCCTCAAAGCACGGGCTCTGCGGGCAGCCGGCCACCGGCTGCCACGAATAGTCCCGCTCTGGAAATGGGCAGAACGTTCAGGCGCACCGACCCGGGGCGCGGGAGACCGCCGTTGGACTGCGCCGAGGGAAGGTTATGCCACTGCGTCGCTGGGGAGCGGCGACTCAAACCACTGGCGAACTGGCCGTTTCCGGTCGTGTCACTCAGCCTGGTAAAGCGGCATGCGGGCCTTGGCTGTTCGGATAATCGACATATGGCCGTGCAACCGCCTGCCCCCGAAGAAGGGGACGTCCGAATTAACGATGACGTGCTGGAGTACTACGTCGACGGCGCTTGGGTCCCCCAGGAGGAGCTGCCGGACGTCGAGTCGCCTCCCGTCATGCGCGGTGAGGCGGGTCCGCAGATCTCGTGAGCACTCCTGTGCAGGACGAGACGGCCGACGCGACGATCGCCGATCTGAGGGCGTCGGTCACGGACATGCGGAGTACCGCCCGCTGGATCACCGGGGCTGCCGCCGCGGTCGGCGCGGTGGTGCTGGCAGGTGGTCCCCTGACCGTCGTGGACAAGCTGGACGACACGGGTGACGTGGTCGCGGCGATCTCCGGCCTGCTCTTGGCGTTGGCCGGGGTGGCGTGGACGGTCTGGCGGACCAGCGACGTGCTCACGCCCCGGGTCACGACCATTGAGGACCTGGGCCACCGGGATCTTTCCGGGCTCCGTGCGATGATCGATCGTTATCCCGCCGCCTTCTACGGTCCGTTCTCGCCCGATCCGGCCGAGTTGCGGCGGGAGCGTGTACTGCGCTTCCTCGTCAAGGCGAGGATCGCGAAGGCGCTGGCTCGGGAGAGCGACCCCAAGCGACGCCAGATTCTGGAGCAGGCCGCCGTGACAGCGGACGCCAACGCGCGGCTGGCACAGCGGACCCAGGAGCGGCTGCTGGCATGGATACATGCGTGGCAGGTCAGGCAGTCACTGCGACGGGCGAGGCGTGACACGGCTCTCGCCTCCCTGGTCGTTCTGGTCGGAGCCGCTCTGTACCTCACGGCCCCGCTGGACAAGAAGGACTCCCCTTCCATGCTGCGCGTCTGCTTGGTCACGCCTACCTCCCCGGGGACCGCCACGGCCGGGAAGGACGCCTGTGCCCGGTGATCTCCGCCTGACCGTCGGTGAGCGCGCCGTGTCGCTGCATGTGGGCGATGCTCCAACCACCCGGGGACCGGGGGTGAACGAGGTGCTCACGCTCCGGGAGATGCATCGAGCCGTCGAGAGGCTGCATGAGGATGTGCGGGCCGGCCGTGACCGGAAGGCCGCGCTGCGGGAGGTCGATCCGCTGCTGCGGCGCCTGGGCAGGGCTATGGCGGGCATCCTCGGGCCGGACGTGGGGCGCAGGCTCGTGTCCGCGGCCGCCGACGCGCGTCGGTCCGGCCGGCGGCTGCGGCTCGGGCTCGACATAGGGCCGGGCCTCCTCGGCACTCTCCCCTGGGAGGCCACGCTCCTGCCTGGTGAGGACATCCCCCTCGGTATCCATGACGTCCTTCTTCCGTTTCGGGTTTCGGGCGCCACGGAGGCCGCGTTCGAGGTGACGGGTGGCGAAGGCTCACCCTTGCGTGTCGTTGCGCTGCTCGCGAGCCCGCAGTCCGTCGTCGCCGGGTCCGTCCGGGAGCCGCTGCTCGATCTGGAGACCGAGGAGCTGCGGCTGGTCCGGGCGGCTTCGACCGCGGCCGGATCGCTGGATCTGCGGGTGCTGAGTTCCGGCACCCCGGAGGCGCTGTCGGAAGCGCTGGCCGCCGCGCCCGCCGACGTCGTCCACCTCGCTTGCCACGCCGAACCGGGCCTGCTGGTCCTTGAGGATCCGTCGGGTGCGCGGCTGCCGGTGGGGGCGGGTGAACTGGCGGCGGCGTGGGCCGGACGTCCCCCGGCGCTGGTGGTCCTGGCCGGCTGCTCCACCGGTGCGCTCGTCCGATCGTCGCGAGACGACGAGGGCGGGAGCCGATACCTGAGCGGTCTCGCCCAGACCTTGGCGGACCAGGGGGTCCAGACCGTCGTGGCCATGACCGCACCGGTCCGCGACGACTACGCGGGTGACCTGATGGCGGGTGTCTTCTCCGCGTTGACGGCGCACGGCGACGTGCTAGAGGCCCTGCACGAGGCTCGGTCCGCCCTGGATCAGACCAGACGGCACAGTGCGGACGGGCTTCCGGAATGGCACGTCCCCGTCCTGTTCGCGGGCTCGCCGGTCGTCCGGGCCGCAGATGCCGCCGGGGCGTCTGTGGCGGCGATCCCCCGGCCCAAAGTGCCGCTGGCCCTTCCTTCCGGCCGGTTCGTCGGGCGCCGTGCGCTGCTCCGCGCGGCGTTACGCAGCCTGGACACGCACGCGGGCCTGGTGGTGCACGGTACCGGTGGCGGTGGCAAGTCGGCTTTCCTCGGCGAGGTGCTGCGTCTGCGGAAGGACACCGGCGCGATCGTCGCATTTTCCGGCCCGGTCGATCCCGACAGAATCATGGACGAGGTCGCGGACGCGCTCCCCGGTACGGCCGGGGAGGCGCTCACCGGCACGGACCGCGATTGGCGAGACCGTCTGGACGCCCTGGTCAGGGCCGCCTCCGGGCACGGCGACAGCGCCCAGACGGCGGTGACCCTCGTGCTGGACGACTTCGAGGCGAACTTGCGGTACGACGCCCAGGGCACCACGGCCTTCACGAATCAGGAGCTGGGCGATTTTCTGACCCGCTGGGTGCAGGGGGTGGAGCGAGCCACGCTGCTCGCCACGTCCCGCCACCCGCTGCCATCTGGTCATCCGGGCGGCGACCGCCTGGCGCATCTGCCGCTTCCGCCGTTGACCGCGTCCGAGGCGGGGCTGCTGAGGCTGCGGCTGCCGGCGGTGCGGCGGCTGCCGCACCCCCATTGGCTGCGGCTGCACGAGTTGATCGGCGGTCATCCGCGCACGTACGGATATCTCGACGCGCTTCTCGGCACGGCGCGGGGACCGGCGGAGGACGTCGCCCGGCGGTTCGAGCGGCTGGTGGACGGCGGGCTCCCGGCCGCGCGGGCCCGAGCGGGCGGCATCCTGCGTACCGCCGCGAGCGATGCGGTGCGGTTGACGGTCCGGGACACGCTGCTCACCGAGCTGCTGGCCCTTCTCGATGAGCCGGTCCGCGGTCTGCTGGGCACGGCCGCAGTATTCCGGCTTCCCGTCCCCGTAGGGGCGCTCGTCTCGGACGATGCCGACACGGCCGGTGTCCAAGAGCCGCTGTCGCGGCTCGAACGGCTGGGGCTCATCTCGCCGGTGCAGGGGGATGCGGGTGACCTGTACTGGGTGGTGCACCGCTGGACGGCTGCGGAACTGGCGAGACTGCAGCCGCTGGAAGCCGAGAAAGGACACGTCCGAGCCGCCCGGCACTGGAGTGCGCGGTTCGCCCGGACCGACCTCCCCCGAAATCAGCGGATCATCGCAGCGCAGGAGGCGATCCACCATTTCGTCGAGGCCGGCCTGCCAGGGGACGCCTCGGCGGAGGCCAACCGTCTGTGCGGAATTCTGCACTCGGCCGGGCACTGGTCTGCCGAATGGACGCTGTGCGAGCGGATGTTGGCGTGGGTCCCGCAAGACGGTGAGCAGGCGGCACAGATCCACCGGCAAATCGGCTTGATCGCCCGAGATCGGGGGGACGCGGCGGAGGCGGTCGCGCACATGGAGAGAGCCCTCGAGGTGAGCACCGCGGCAGGCGATCGGCTGGGAGTCGCGTTCGCGGCGCATCAGCTCGGGTCGGTGCACCATAACCTCGGCAGGTTCGGCGACGCGGAGGCCGGGTACCGCCAGGCCGGCGAGATCTTCGCGGAACTCGGACGAGAGCGGGACTCCGCCGCCTCCGCCTTCCAGATCTCCCTGCTGGAGGAGGACCGGGGCCGTCTCGTCGCGGCGCAGGAGGGTCTGCGTGCGGCCATGGAGACGTTCGAGCGTGTAGACGACCTTGAGGCTCTCACCTCCTGCCACCGGCGAATGGCGGGCCTTGCTGAACGCGCCGGTGACCTGGAGGCTGCGATGGGACATTGCCGTGAAGCCCTCGCCCTGTGCGACGACACGGGCGACCGGCTCGCCGCCACCTCCGTGAGGAACCAGCTGGGGACTCTGTGGATCCTCGCCGGGGACTACGAGGCCGCCCACGGGGAGTTCGATGCGGCGCTCCGAGAAGCGGTGGACCGCGGGATGACCGAGGAGATCGCCCGTTCTCGCCAGCATCTCGGCGTCTGCGCCCGGCACACGGGCGCGCTGGACATCGCGGAAGAACACGTGCAGGCCGCCTTGGAGATCAACACTGAGCTCGGACGGATCACGGCGCAAGCGGCCTGCCGCGGGCTGCTCGCCAAGATCGCCAAAGAACGCGGCGATCCGCTGCTCGGCCTCCGGCACGCGCGCTGCGCGCTGATGCTGTTCTCACGCACGGACGAGACCCGGGATAGAGCGCAGACATATCTGGCGATCGGTGATTGCTTGCGTACCCTCGGACGGTACGCCGCTGCCAGGTCGTTCTACCGCAAGGGCATCGTCGAGGCCGAGAATGCCCACGACGTTCCCGTCGTATCCCAGATTCGGGATGCACTCGACACGCTTCCCCCTGGGTAACGTCCGGCACCGTGGCCTCCATGGCCCCGAAACCGACTCGCGGCGCACACTCGTCAGCCGAGGGAAGCCTGCTGGAATTCCCGTGCGAACGCCGCCTCGGAAACCGATCCCTCCCTGCCGATGTTGACGGCGCAGCCGAGGCTCGACAACGTCTTGACGCTATCAAGCACGTCCACTCGGAAATGACTGATCCAGTCGCGGTTGTCCTGCCCCTCGTACAACTGACTTGGTACCAGGATCGCCAGGCTTCCCGAAGGGGACGTGACGAGTCCCCAATACATAACGTACATGGGGAAGCGGCTAGTGATCAGGCCATCGTTCTCGCGGACATCATAATCCTGGAACAGCCTCGGCGCCGCTTGAACGATGGCCTGCATCGTCGTCCCCACGTCATTCGGGCTTCGTACCGTGATGAAGAGTCCGGCCCCATCGGCGAGCTTATGGAGAACTTCGATCACCGTGCCACGCCCCTGCGGGCCGAGGGTGAGATTATGCATGTCACCATCTCCCTTGAATTGAGATCTTCGTGAAGTGTCGCACCCTCACTTGTTCCAGTTTCTGAATGCTCTGATAACGTCCTTGTTCCGCAGATGCTGGTGATCTTCTCGCCACCCGTCCAAGAGTGCTCCCGCGAGATGGCTCGGGCTGAGACTGGGACGGGCTTCAGGGCGGGCAACGATCGCCCAGGTCGCAGCGGCGGCATGCCCCTGATCATGGAGTATCGAACTGAGAACGTCCGCAAGCGCCCTGTAGTCCTTACCGCGATTGGCGGAGGTGCCCCACACGGTGAGGGCAATAGTGCCGCGCATTCCCATGAAGAAGTTCAAGAAGGTCATCGGGGTCTGTTTACGACCGATTGGCGGGACGTCGGTCAGCTTGGCGGGAACTACCCAGCCGTTGGGGGCACGCCGCGAATCAACGTCCACCTTCAGACGGGCATACATCTGTTCGTTGCAGAAATCGCCGAGCAAGTTCAGGAGGTACTCACCCGCATCCGGGATGACGGACGCCACATGCTCGGCGATTGCCACCTCACCCGGGTCGGACAGATTGATCTGCTCCTTGTTACCGAAAATCCCCATCAGTGGCCCTCCTAGGGATATTGGCGATGCACCAAAACCGTGCCTGGCAGAAGGCACCCGGGGTGAGTGAGATCTTCGCGATCTTTCGCAGCGCCGCCATCCAGCTCTCCCCCGTCCCCGTTCCGCCCGCTCCCCTGGCCTCTCCGATACACCTGGCGACGCTGCGATATTAGGCTGTCTCCTCTCCATTGCGCTATAACGGCAGGCCAAAACCCGTGAAACCCCGGATTGTTTCGGACATCAGATCAGAAGAAATTCCAGTGCACAAAAAACGTGTCCGGCCCGAAAAGAGGCGCCCGTCCCGCCCGTGGGCCTCAGTGGTCGCCAGTGGACCGCAGATGTAGCGGGCCGGTTCGGCGAGGCGGGCATGCGGTTGCCGGATCTCGTCGTGGCGATGGGCATGGCCGTGGGGCATCGTGGGGGCGGGCGCCGGTTCTGACGGTCGTTCGCGGGTGGCCGGGGCAATGCCGATGTAGGTGGTGGCCGGGTGAGCGGGCGGCGAGCCGGCGGGGCTGTGATTGGCGGAGTCGATGATCGGCGGCGATGGTCTACCGTGATCGCCTGGCTTCGGGGAGTTCCCGGCCTCGGCAGAGCATGCGGACCGCAGGAGGAGAGGCCGTGAAACGCACCCTGCTGTGGGCCGTGCCTCTCGGGATTCTGCTGCTAGTGCTCGCGGAGTGGGTTCTGCTGGTGAACCCTGGGGGGCGGCTCGCCGGGTTGGTCCTGCTTTCCATCCTGCTGGGGTTCGCCGGGGTGTTCGTGCTGGCGCCGGTCACCGTCGCGGTCGGCGCCATGGCCGACCGGTGGGGCCTCGTGGCGGCGACGGTCCTGGTCGGGGCGTGCCTGTCGGTAGGGGTCCTGGCGATCATCGGCTCGATCGAGCGCGGCAAGCCCGGATACGTATGGAAGTACGGCGAACCGGCCCGCGTCGCCATCCCCTACCAGAGAACCTGCACGTTGTCCGGCTACACGTGCGGGGGGCAATGGACGCTGGACGGTAAGACGGTGCACGGCGGGGTCACCATGTCCCGGGCCGAGTACCACTCCCTCCGCCAGTCGCCGGGGACGCCCCCGGACAACGCGCACCACTTCGAGGCGCGCGTCCTGGGAAACCGCGCCAGCACCGCCGGGCTGCGTGTGCGGCCCGCGAGTTCCGTGGCCCTGGGCAGGGTCCCCGAATGGACGGGCTGGACGGCGTGCACGGTCGGGCTCGGCGCCGTCCTGATCGCGATCGTCTTGCCCCGCCGCACGTCCCGAACGCCTTCCGAAGCGCAGTAGGCGACCGGCCGCGGCCCCTGCAGAATGGTCGGCATGCGCAGGTCGGATCGATGGGCGTTCGCCGTCCTGGGAGTCGGCGTCGCGGCGACGTTGGGCGGCGTTCAGCTGGCGGCCATGCTGGACGACCCGCCAACGCCCCTGGCGGCCGAGTCCGAGTTCTGCCCCGAGCGTCCCGGCGGCGCAGCGCAGTCCGACACCGGTTACGCGGAGAGCGGCGAGCCCTATCGGGGCGGCGGCCCCCACCCGGTGGCGTTTAACCTGCGGTACGCCGAGGTGGGGAACGTGGACGTCCCTGACCGATGGAAACCGGGCCAGGACGGTTCGCCCCCCGGCCCCCAACTGGTCGCCTGCGTCTACCAGGACACCTCGGATTCACGGGACGAACTGCGCGAATGCCTGTACACACATTCCCTGGGCAGTCCGGTCGACCCTGACAAAGCGACGAAGGTCTCGCTGCTGAAGGCGTCGTACATCGTCCAGTTGTACGAGGCCGCGACCGCCAAGCCGGTCGCACGGATCAACGTGCCGGGCGCCGAGTCGTGCCCGGCGGTCCACGAGGCGAACGACTCCAGCGGCGTCATCTTCGAGGAACCCGATACCAAGAAGCTCCGGGCCGCCCTGCGCCCGCACATCGAGCGCTCCGTCGCGGTATGACCCCCTGGTCGATGGTCGGGCCGGACGGGACGATCAGCGGGCCGGGTGCCGCTTGACCTGCTCGATCATGCTCGCGAACTGAGCAACGGTAAGGGTGAGGTGTCCCCCGTCCGGGTCCTTGCTGTCCCGCACCCCGACCCCGGCCCCCGGCGCAAGTCGTCCCAGCTCAACGCACACGTCATCGTTCGCGGAGCCACTGTACGAACTCTTCCGCCACTGGACGCTCATGAGTAGCTCTCCAAGTACTGCTCGATCAGTTTGCGCGAGGCGCCCTGAGAGTCTGCCTTTGCGCCGATACGTTCGAAACTATCAACAACGTCCTTGATCTCGTTCGGCATTTCGATCAAGCGTCCACCGCCGCAAGCCCCCGCATAGGCGATGCTGCGGTCATGCAGGCCGATGAGCTGGAAGAACCCGTCCGACCCCTCATGCTCCCCGGCCGAGAAGGGAACGATCCGGAGGATGACGTTCCAGCGTTCGCCCATGTCGAGGAGGTGTTCGAGCTGCGGCTTCATGACCTCGGCTCCGCCGACGCGACGCGCCAGAACAGCCTCGTCTAGGAGTGCCCAGATGTAGGGCGGGTCCTCTCGTTCCAGGATGGCCCGCTTTCGCGCAATTCTTCCAGCGAGGACCGCTTCGCGGTCTTTCGCTGTGCTCAGCCGACCGTACCGCCGCGTGTATTCATCGGTCTGGAGGAGCAAAGGGATCAGCTGCCCGTGGAAGACCTTGATCTCGGCCGCCTGACGCTCGTGCTGGCTGTACTGCTTGAACCAGTTCGGGTCGTGCGCCATACGGGCGTACCACAGGAGCAATTCGAAGAGTCCACCGGTCTCGAATCTCACGTCGAGACGCCGCGCATAGTCGACCTGCAGCTTCGCACGCCCGGCTTCGATGTTCGAAACACTCGATCGAGCCATCCCGATGATCTTTCCCCACTGGGCGAGTGACAGACCCTCCTTCTCCCGCATGAACCGCAGGTAGTAGGCCAGGAAGTGCCACATCGAGATCTTGGGGTCGAGGGGTTCACGGACGATCTTCATCGGTCCTCCGTGTTTTAGATTTCAGTTGATACAGGCAAACCATAGGTCGCCGCGTGATGCTTGTCGCAGGAAATCGGAATCTCGGGCAAGGACAGGACGATGGCGATGACGGCGGCCGTAGAGCCAACAATGTCCCTTATGGGCACACCCGCCGCAGTGGGGCTGGCGCGCACTTTCGTGGACACACGAATCCGCAAATGGGACTACTCCCACATTCTCGACAGCGCGCTTCTCGTCGTCTCGGAGCTCGTGACCAATGCGGCCCGGCAGACGCCGGACGAGGAGATCCGCCTCCAGCTCAGCCGGGACGCCTATGGCGTCATCATCGCCGTCTGGGACGCGGACCACGAGCTGCCCAAAGCCAGGCCGATGACCGAACTCACCCTGGACGACCTCGACCTGTCCGAGGAGGCGTTCGACGACAACGGCGGCTGGGGCCTGCACATCGTCCAGGCCATGTCCGCCAAGTGCGGCGTCACCGCCGACCCGGCCGGCGGCAAGTGGGTCTGGTCGCGAATGCACCCGTAGCGGATCTCAGCACACCCCCTGGACGGCTCCACAGGACACGTCCGCATCTGCAGTCCAGGCATGACCTCGACGGGAGGTAGCACGAAGATGGCCACTGATCATCTGACGGCCATGAGCGGACGGCGTCCGTTCCTGTCCGCCCTCGATGAGGCCGTGCGCGAGCGCGGCGGGATGTCGTGCGGCATCGTCTCGCGCAGCGGCACGCCCGTCCTCTACGTGATCAACACCGATTCGCCCAGCAGGTTCACCGAGATCGGCGCCGACTTCATCGGCGGAATCTGGATGTTCACCTGGGCTCCAACCGGCGACAGGATCGGCGCGGCCAACTCCCCGGCCGAGGCCGCCGAGGCAATCGCGCGTGCGCTCAGTGTGGGCGCTGGGGTTCGGCCGTGATGGGCGACGAGTTCGCGGACCTGGCGCTTCGGCCCCATTGCCTGGTTCGGAGGCTGCACCGATGAGCCGGATCACGGCCGCCGAAGTGGCCGCCGCCCTGGAGATCGCCAAGGCCGCCTACCAAGAAGCCATGGCCCGCGCGGGGATGCTCGCGGGAAAGATCGCCGAGGTCCATGCCTACGCCGAGTCGCAACTGGCCGAGCTGGCGGACCAGGACGACGACGCCGACCCCGGCACCTAGACCCCTCCGGCGGGCGGTGTTCCGAGCACGGCACATGGCCGTCCGTCCGGAGGTTCCAGTGCGGTTCACCAGGCGCAACGTCACAACGAAGGAGAAGATGATGGGCGACCGCGACAAGGGCAACAGCGACGAGGAGACCACCACCGACGGGAACAAGCCGCAGGGCGGATCCCGCGGAACCGGCGACAGGACCAGCGGCAACCCCAACGACGGCAAGCGCGCGTGACCAACTGGCACGAGACCATCGGCTCGGTGCCCCGGCGTTCGTTCACGCCCGATGTGGTGTGGGCGGACCTGGGGCCCGGCCCTTGGGCACGGATCGACCGCACGACCGATCCTGCCGAGTGGGACGAGGTCGTGGCACTCGACCAGCCGTTGGTGACCCAGTTCGAGGACATATGGCTTTGGGTTGTCCAGGGATCGGGAGTCAGCTCCGTCAGCCGTCACGGTGGCACCCGGCCGCAGCAACTCGGAGCTCTCGGAAGCGCTCCTTGAGCGCTCTCAATAGGAGGCAGTCGTTTGGACACATCCGGCCAACTTCTAACCATGTTGCCCGGCCCAAGAATTGATCTTGAATGGTGCGCTAGTCTGCTCGCTCGTGACGGACGAGGAATCAGATTCTAGATCATTTTGGGCGCGGCATCGAAAGGTCATCATCGGTACGGCCATCACTTCGCTGGTTGCGCCGATCACAGTCGGTGTCATTTCCACCCAACTCAACGAGGGTGCCAAGAAGGTCAGCGAGAAGATTGGCGCGGGTCCGCCGGTCCAGGCGCGCGTGGTAAGCATCGGCCGCAGCAGCGGTCGTCAGGGCGATGACTGGGTATTCCCGGTTGGGCACCGTGTTGAGCGACCTCTGTTGAACGGTGCTTCCGATGCGAAGCGGATGCGTGCCGCCGGTGCCGTGGACCCCGTCGTGGTCATGCCGGTGCTGATCCTGCAAGGTCAATGGAAAGAAGGCGTCACCGTCACGGGAATCCAGGTGGTTCCAAAATGCGGTCGACCGTTGAGCGGCACACTGGTGTACAAACCGCCTGGCGCAGGCCCGATGAAGAATCCGCGGATGGTTTTCGACCTCGACGAACCACAGCCCAGAGCGCGGGTGCCGAAACGCGACGGATCGCCTGGCGCTGACTATTTTCAGCAAACCTCGATATCTCTTCGAAAAGACGAGCAGACGGTGGTCGTTGCAGAGATGAGAACCCGGGAGCACTATTGCACGTTCGACATCTTCGTCGAAGCCAGCACGGGCGGTGAAACAACTAAGACCAAGGTGGAGACGGGCGGGAACCGGCTTGCCGTCACTGCATACGTCGACGGTGCGCTGACCTCGAGCAGCGTGCGTGGATTCGCATCCTACCGCGATCTCTACGTTTTTGAGAACGGTGCGTTCGTTCAGAAGAACCCCGACGGCTATTCGGCAGGGGCGCAATGAGTGCTGCTGTCCGGCTGACTGTGGTCGCCCTGTTGCTTTGCGCAGCATGCGCCTGTTCGGGAGCCGGCACTTCCGGGGCCGGAGGATCGGAATCCCGTAGCACGAAACCCCCAGTGCGCATCGCCGACGCGTTGAACGACCTGCTCGCCAAACCTGCGACCCCCGTGGACCTGGAGGTCAATGGTCGTTGGGCGGCCGTCCGCTATGCGGATGGGGCGATCGGAGTTTGGAGCCTCCCTGACAAGCGCCGCGTGGCGACCATAGAGCCCGGAGGCAACGCTCAAACGAGCGCCCTGACAATGGCGCTTTCACCTGATGCCCGGACTCTCGCGCTGCTGGACGGTGAAGGGACCGCGACTCTCTGGGACGTGGGAACGGGCCGGCTGAAAGAGCGGTTCGGGACCGGATTCACCGAGATCTTCTTCAATCGCCGGGGAGATCGACTGCTCGCCGGGGCGTACGACCTCATGGTCATGGCCGACGCCGACGGCAAAGAATTGGGTACGCTGGCCGCAAAGTCGATCGAAACTTCCCTGCCGAGGACGGAGGTTGACGCCCCGGACCAGCCTCTGCCTCTGGGCTTCGCTCCGGACGACGTCACGGCCGTCGCTGCAGGTACGCTGAGCTGGCTTACCTGGAAGCCGGGCGCACCCGCAAAGATAACGACTCTCGACGAGGGCGGGAGTCTTTCCGGGCTTTCGCCGGGCGGTGACCGGCTCGCGTTCGCCGGGGGATTGGGGTCCGAAGGCGCAGTTTTCCTCTGGGACGTTGTCTCCAGGAAGCAGATCGGCGTGGCCTCGGTGACCGATGACTTCAACGCCCTCTCAGATGTGGGATTCGACCCGTCCGGCGCCTACATCCTTGTGGTCTCCGACGAGCCGAAGCTACTGCCGCCCCACTACACGCACAGCATGGCCAGTCGCCGGTTGACCGTCTTCACTGCTCCTGCCATACAGCGGGTCTGGTCGACTGCCGTGGAGGAGTTCAGTGGGACTGAATCTACAGGGCGGCAAATCAAGAGGGGAATGCATGACTTGATCCCATTCAACACGGGATCACAAGTCCTATTGATCCGCGAAGACGGTGGCCGATTCACGACACTGAACGGTCCGAACGGGGCCAGGTGCGACACCAAGTACATCAACCAAGCGGAGTTGCTTCCCCAAGGTGCAACGTTGAAGACGTTCGTCTGCCGCGGGCCCTACGCCTTCGCCGTCGTCTTGGGATCCAGCGTGGGTGTGCACGGACGTCAGAGCACCTTGGTCAGATGGTCCTTCGGTCGCTGGAGAACGTTCGTCGCAGGAACGGCCAGTCACGGTTCTGTCACAGCAGCCGACCTTGAAGACGGCGGGCTGGACGTGGGCCACTTCTCCCGGCTCTTTCCCGAAGCGGGCATCGCTCCACCCTGACCAGGCGGCATCGAGAACGACTGCCCGGCGCCGCCCTGCGCTTGGACGTCCTCAACGATGGGACGGCCGTGGGCAGGTTCGCCGGGTCGGCCGACTACATGGTGATGCGTGCGCAACGCCCCGCCTACGGCGAAGCCCGATCATGGGCGGACACCGCCACGAGGGGACGTCCGAGTAAGCCGCACTCGCCTGGCCCCCCGGTCATACCCCTACGGTCCGCCGAGCGTCGACCTTGCCGTAGCGGTCCTGGTGCCGGGCGTGGTCTCAAGGTTCTACTCCGACGCCGCCGGGGCAACCATGTGGGTCCTGGACCGCGAGTCCCATGAAGGCTCGTGGGCCTCGGTCGACTACGAGCCCGGCCAACCCGACTACGAGGTTCAGCAGGCAGGCGACCGCTCCCTGTGGGACGAGACCGAAGCCGCCTACCTGCAATGGATCAAGTGGGGACGGCCGGACATCACTCGCTTCGGAATCACCATCACACCTGACAAGCAAACGATTTGGCTGGACACCCCAGCGAACCCGCTCTGACCGGCAACACCCGGCTGCCAGCCCCGGCCCCTTAGGCCGGGGCTGGCAGCCCATTCACCAGTCGTAGGCGAGGCTCAAGCCTTCGCACACGTGCTCGGCTATCAGAAGACCCGTCCCCGCTCACCGGCTTGGGCGCTTCTTCCCCTCGTCATGCGAACCGCGTCGTCAGAGCGGGCGGCGTCATCACCCGCGCCGGGCTGTGCGCGAGATTGAGCGCCTCAGCAGCCGGCAGGCGTGGGAGGTTCGTCAGTTGCAGCGGCGGCGCGCTGGTCACGAAGGCGGCCCTGTGACCGGGGCCGATCAGCCATGTGTAGCGAGGTCGGACGGTCCATAGACGCCAGGCGAGCTGGCGATGCTCGTCGCCTCGCTTCTTCGTCTCCGGCCCTGGCGCCTTGTCGGCGAACCGACTCAGCACGCCCTCGCGAAGCGGTTCCAGTGCGCGGGTGTCTCGCTTCGCCTCACCAAGGACCACCACGTTCGACTCGTCGTCGAGGATGGCCAGGTCCAGTTGCAGGGCTGCGGAAGGCAGTTCGAAGAGCACCCTCTCGGCCGGGTAGCGAAGGTTGATGATCGCGTCCACGTAGGCCGCGATCTGGGGTAGGTACTCGGCGTTGTACCAACCGCCGTCACGTGACCGCGACAGCAGCGCCCAATGGCCGGTAGGCGTCGGGCGATCGAGCGTGTTGAACCGCGCCCCACGATGCAGAGTGATGAGTCCGTGCTCAAGCCCCGCGAAGAACAACGCCAGGTCGCCGTCGTCCACGATGTTGGCCGTGGGCTTCAGCTCCCCTGTGCGCATGAAGCCGGGGTTATCGACGTGCAGTTCGGCTGACCCTTGCTGGAGCAGCTCGATGAAGTTGTCCAGGAGGCTCAATCACGCTCGCCGCCTTCTGCACTGGGCACGTAATCGTGGCGTTCTCGCTCGTCGTCCTCATCGACGATCTCAGCGTCGACGATGTCGACGATGTCGACGTCTTCGTCGGTGTCCGCATCGGTCGCAACCGGGTCGGACTTCGCCTCGATCCCGTAGCGGTCGCGCAGGAACCGCTCGCGGTACAGGTGCTCCGCGTCGTCCGTGATGCGCTTCAGGAATCGCGTGTTCATCCCGGCCCCGATCGCAATGCCCATGACCGGTACCGCCTGCCCAAGCTTCGCCTTCGTGAGGCGGAACCCGAGGCGCGTGAACACCTTCTCGACCACCTTGGTGACGACGCTCTGGTTGAGCTGGTCCCATGTCGCGTTCCGGGCGAGTGCTTGGACGAGCTTGTTGATTTCCGCGTAGGCAACGACTTTCCCCGCCTCGGAGGCCGTGCCGAGGTTGAGTACGCCGAGCATGAAGAGCTGCTCGTCAGGATGCTCGGGGTCGTAGCCGTAGTACGCACCGATGTGCGCGATGGCCCGCTGCCCGGCGAGGAGGACCGCCGCTGAGTCGGCCACTAACGTGCCGATGACGAGTGCCGCACCGGGCGCGGCCCCGGCTCCGGCGCCGGCGACGGTGCCCCCAGTAGCGAGCAGTCCACCACCGGAGGCGGCGAAGCCCGCTCCCGCGCCTTCGGCACCGGCGAAGGCGGTGTATCGAAGGCCGAGCCGCGGCTTGACCTTGTCGATCAGCGCGAGGTCGAGTTGCCGGATGTCCTCAAGTTCCTCTACCTCGGCGTCCTGCTTGCGATACGCCTTGACAACGGTCTTCTTCGGGACGGTCGCGACTGCCGTCCGGCCGCCCAGCCCCACCAGTGCTTCGAGCGACTTGAGGAAGATGCTCTCGAAGTCGGGCAGGCCGGGCACGGCCTCGACACGGCTGCGGACCTTCTGGCCGGCATCACGGAGACGCTCACGTGCCCCTTCCGGTAGTGCGCGCCGCGTGCGCGCGGTCAGACGCTTCTCGCGCCATCCCTCGATTTGATCCCAAGCCTTGCGGTCGTACGGCGTCATCTCACCGAGCATCTGGTCCCCGTTCATCGTGCCCCCACGTCGTCTTGGGGACTCAGCCTTTTCGGACAGCTTCTTTAGTGGGTGACCTGCACACAGAAACTACGCTGCCTGTTACCGCTCAGGTACTCGGTGTGGGCTCCCGCGGATTGCGGTACCCGCTCACATAATGAAGCCAGGGCCGATTCTAGAAGCCTTCGATGCACTGCACAACGGTACGGCAAACTTCGGTCGCGACACATACCATACGTCTGAGTCACTCATTCTTCGACACATCGAAGAAGGTCTCTGCTCGTGCGTTGATACACGCACACGACTTAAGAACCCGCAGGTGTACGGCTCCAGCACCCCGCCAACGGATCTACGATTGCCTCCCGGCCGGCAGCGGGAATGAGATACGCCAAATTCATCTGGCCATACCTGGACAAGGGGAAGTGACTCGGCACCGGAGCCAAGACACCGAAGGCCCATGGCAGACGCCGGACTTTTTCGCCTCATCGCCACGGGACACCGTAAGTCACCGCTCAGACTTACCCAACCGGACGACTCCTACCCGGCACTCAAAATCGCCATCCCGCAAAAGGGCACCCATCGCCAGCAGGACGAGCAGTACGGCTGCAACATCGAGTGCGACGGCCCGCTGATCGAGCAGGGTTGGATCGTCATCGCATCAACAAAGATGGCCTGTCTAGACCCGAGGACAGTCCTCAGCCGCATCCGAAAAGCATCGCCGCCTCCCCACCGCCTTGATCCCATTGACTTGCGGCGTGTTTCCTTAGGAGGCGTGCCGCGAGGCAACACACTGCAAGTCAAAAATCAGAAGAGACCGTCCTGCTCACCAGCTCTTGGGCGCTTCTTCCCCTTCTTGTCGTGCAGGCCGGCCGCTACCTCGGCGGCGTAGCGCTCGTGGTTCAACTCCAGCAGCCGATCCACCAACTCCCGCTGGACGGCCGGGCCGACGGTGTACCGGGTCTCGCGCCCAACCGAATGATGACCATGGCCGAGTTGCGGGATCAGGTCGTCCCACCCATATGCCCGACACACGGCCTCATCGATCGCCTTGTGGATCTCCCGCAGCTTAACGATGTCCGCATCGCTGCACTCAGGGTCATGGACGAGGTTGTACGTCTTCGTCAGGCCAGCCTGTCGTGTCAGCATGAGGTTCCGCCTAAAACCATCCAGGCGTTCTCCTAGTTCCCGCATCTCCTCCGTCATACCGGGCGCTGGCAACGTCTCAAAAACATCCGATGGCGTGTAGAGGACTCTCGTTTCGAGAGTTGCACCCCTCGAAATGGTCCACCAATAGTGCGGGCCACTGCTCAGGAACGACAGCATAGCGGTATCGTCCGTGGCAAACACTCCCAACATGTGCGAAAAGACCTGCCCAGTTGGTACCAACATAGGCATTACGACCTTGCTGACCTTAGCAAGGACGATCACACGGCTGAGTTCTGCGGTAGCTTTCACCATCGCTGGACGCTTATCAGCGTATTGCCAGTATCGCTGAGGCAGAGGGTTGCGCAGAACAAAGTTGCCGTCAGATTTAAGCCTCTGGCGCTCGGGCTTGACCTTAGCTTCTACTATTTCAAAGACACTGCCATACTTTTTCGCCTCGCCTTCCGATCGATCATAAAAGTTGATGATCCATCGTCTAGCAGAAGCATTTGGTCGTGAATTGAGGTCTTCGCCGTTCAGAAACGGAAATATGACGTCAACGTTCTTAGCATCATTTTCTATGAGTCTTGCCGCATCCGAAGGCTCCAAGACAAACCCCATGCCAGTGACTTTCGAACCTTCGAATGAAATGTTTCGATTTGCTACAAGGCGATGAGCATTGCCGGAGACTCGCGACACTGGGTCGAGAGTTGCCGAAATCCCCGGAACGACCATTCCGTCCGCCACACAATGAGTTCCCTTATTCATGGCCGCTTTGGTCGTCCAGATCACGCAGTACTCAAGAGCGGCACTCTTAGAAGGCCACGGCCTCGACTTTATCGACTCACGAATGGTTATCTGTCCAGACACGAGACTTTCCAGGCCCACCTCGCGAGTATCCCCCTGCGAAAGAGTATTTGTTGCAACAAGGGCGGCCTGCCCCTTCGCATGCAAGAGCAAATGCGAACGCAGCACAAAATACGCCACCAAGTCACATCTGCCACCAGCGCGCACTCCGTTTGCGACATCGGCCACCAATACTTCTCTATAGGCCCCTCCAAGCAAGCCCGTGATTTTCGTCCCACCCAAAAAAGGGGGATTACCCACGATGGCGTCAAAGCCGCCTTTCTCGAAGACCTCCGAGAATGCAAGGGGCCAGTGGATGGGTTCCCGGTCGAAGGCTCCGTCCGGCAAATCGGTGCGGAGCCACATGTTGAGTTGGTCGCGGGCGGCAATCTCCGCTGCCTCTTCGCCGGACATGATTTTGAGCGCTTGGGCAACGGCCTGTTGGGAGGCTGCATCCAGGCCGGTCGCTCCTCTGCTGGCATACCCGAGCGACGCAGCGGTGGTGAGGTCGGCGAGGAGGCGGGCACGTTCAGTGTCTTTCTCGACTTCGGCGAGCATGGCGCGCTTGGTGGCCAACTTGTCCAGGTCGGTGCCTTCAATCTCGACCAGTTGGCGGCGCTTGTCGGCGACACGGCCGACCAGTTCGCGGATACCGGCAGTCAGGTCGAAGAGGGCGCCCTCGTCCTCATGCAGTTTCCGACCGCGCTTGGCGTCCAGGTGCATGACTTCGAGTTGGTCGAGGGACGTGATCCCAAGCAGGGAGTCGCCGACGATGAGGCGGTCGTCCAGGAACGTGAAGGGCTTGTGCGGGTCCATGGAGACGAGCCATAGGGACAGCTTGGCCATCTCCACTGCCATCTCGTTGATGTCCGCGCCGTAGAGGCAGTGCTCGATGATCTGGCGCCTGGCGTCGATGATGACCGGATCCGCTTCGGCGTCGGTGGCCGTGAGGGTCGACGTGCCCTGGTAGTCGCGGACTCGCTCATCGCCCTCGCGGACCCACGCCTCCACGAGCTTGTCGGCGAGGTAGCGGCACGCGGCCACCAGGAACGCAGCCGAACCCATGGCGATGTCGGCGACCTTGAGCGACAGGATCTCGTCCGAGGTCTTGAGCTTCCACTCGTTCTTGTCCGCCGTCTGCAAGGGACCGGGCGAGTAGACGAGCGGCTCCAGGGCGCCTTCGACGACCTGCCTCGCGAGGAAGCTGGGCGTGTAGTGGGTGCCGGTGTTCTTCCGCAGCGCGGACTCGGTGACGTACAAGGCGTCCGTCAGGATCACCACGGGCAGGTCGCGGAGGTCCGTCCGGATGAGGTTGTAGAACGGCAGCAGCCGTTCGGTCAGCGGGTAGTCGCCTCCCGTGACGGCCAGGAGCTTGCGCTGGGCGTCCTGCTTCTCGGCCTCGGGGAGGGGCGCGAGTCGCTTCTCCACGGCCTTGGCGGAGCCGATCCGGGAGTCCTTGTACTCGGTGGCCAGCTTCGCTGCCAACGACGGGACGTCCGGGCAGGCGGCGGCGAATTCCTCCAGGGTGCGGAGGGCGACCTCTTCTTCGAGCCCGGCCTTGCCGATCAGGCCGACGTAGGTCTCGTCCGCGTAGAAGCCCTCGAAGGACAGCAGGCCCTCGTAGACGTATCCGATCTGCTCCACGTCCAGGGCGGCGAAGGAGAGCCTGCGGCGTTCTCGGCTCTTCCCGGTGCCGATCTCGACGTACTGCACCGCCTTGAGCATGTGCAGGACGGTCCGGTCGTCGATGGTGTGCGGCAGCCACGCGTACGTGTCCGGTTTGAAGATGGAGCCGTCGTGGGCGTGCATCTTCATCTCGGGGTGGTCGACGCCGTAGTACACCGCGTTGAACAGGGCGAGGAGGCGGTGCCAGCCGGTGTAGGTGTGTTCGAGGTCCTCTTCGCTGCCGTCCAGGGCACGCTGTTCGAGCTCTGAGCAGAGGCGGCCGGCGGAGTAGGACGTCCGGTACAGCTCCTTGCCAGCGGGGAGGAGACCTCTTTCCTCGGCGAAGAGGAGGAACACGACGCGCATCATGACGGCGACGGCGCCCCGGTAGACCTCGTGGGCGGTGACGTCCCCGATGCCGCGTCCGCCCTGCGCGACGTCGGCGGTGTGGGCGCGTCCGATGGCGGCGACGAGCAGTTCCACGGCCTGGCGGACCTGGACGCCGAGGGCCTCGGTGATGTCCTCCTGGTTGTCCTTGCTGACGTCGAGGAGGTGGACGAGCGTCTCGTCGTCCGGGACAGCGAAGAAGCGGGCTCGGTTCAGAATGGACATGAAGGCGCGGAGGACGTCGCGTTCGGCCTTCTCGGGCCAGTCGGCCGCGTCGAAGACGGCCGTGGTCGTCACGCCGCCGCGCGGGGCCCAGACGAGGGCCCACCAGCGTCCGTCGGTGGCGAGGCCGAGCTGGACGTCGTGGTGGCGGCAGAGCTGGGCGAGCCGATCCACCGGCGTCGCGGCCCAGTCCGAGTCCTTGATCCGCTGGGTGGGGCGGTCGTCGCTGATGAGGCCGAGGAGCCGGACGTTCTTCGCGTCCGCGCCGGGGGTCGTGCCGGGTTCGAGGAGGGCGAACGACGGGGTGACGGCGGTGTCGTGCTCGGGGACGTCCATGGACAGGGCGTCCAGGCCGGTGAAGTGCACCGCGTCGTCCCAGCCGAGGAGTTCGGTCAGGACGTAGTCGATCCACGGGCGGCCGGGGAGGGCTGCGCGCTCCTGGCGGATGCGTTCGCGGGTGCCCTTGTCGAGTGCGTCGAGGGCGGGCCAGACGCGGCGGAGGACGGGGACGCTGAGGAACGGCCCGGACACGTCGATCATGCTGAGCCAGTCGGCGTGGTTGAAGTCGTCGGAGCGACGGGGGAAACGTGCCATGTCAGATCGCCTCTCGCTTCGGGACGACGAACACCACCGCGACGGGGAAGGAGTGCGGTTCGGGACTCGCGTAGCGGGCCTCGATCTGCTGGAGTTCGAGGGCCTTCTCGTCCTCTAGGCGTTGCAGGCGCTCCTCCCAGGATCTGCGGTCGTTCTGGTACTGGCGGATCTCGTCGCGGCTGCGCGTCTCGATCACCGAGAACAGCGTGTCCTCCTCGTCGCCCTTGGCGAGCTGGCCGCGGAGCGTGGCGGCGAACTGGTCGATGTTCGCGGTGATGCGGCGGGACTCGGCCTCGCGGCGCTGGTCGAGGCGCCGGTTCAGGGACTCGTGGCGGGTGTTCTTCCGCCACTCGATGGCGGCTTCGAGCCCGGGGCGCAGCGACTCGAACCGCTCGGCGAGCCGGCCCTGGATGCGCGGGGTCGCGGCCGTCCCGGCGGTGAGGGCGCGGTCGAGGATGCCGCCGAGGCGGGTGAGGTTTTCCAGGCGGCGGAACCGGCCCCCCTCCGGAGCCCAGCCGCCCGCGTACAGGACCTCCTCGTGGAGGCGGACGCCGTCCGCGCCGACGAGGAGGAAGCGGGAGAACGCGGCGACGAGCGTCGTCTCCAGTTCTGAGTCGTCGTTGATGACGGCGGTGACCCGGTTCAGGTCGATGCGGTCGTTGGACACGGCGGCGCGCAGCAGCCGCGTCGACATCGCGACGAGCGGGTGCCCGAGGTGGGCGAGGACGACGTCGTCGCGTCCCTTGGCGACCTGCTGGTCGAAGGTGACGGGGAGCTGGCGGGGCGGCTGGCCGTCCTTCGGCAGCTTCTCCAGGAGCCCGGCGGACGCGCGCTCCCACGAGCCGGTCAGGACGGGCACCTCGTAGACGCCGTCGTCGGGGTCGACGGCCTTCTTGAGCGGCTGCTGGCGGGCGAGTTCGAGTGCGGTGTCGACGACGCGCTTGATGCCGGGCGGGGTGATGCGCAGTTCGCGGACCGTCTCGTCCAGGTTCTCGCGGAGCTTGCGGACCTGGCCGCCGACGTCGGACTCGGACGGGACGTTGTCCTTCTTCGCGGCTCGCGCGGTCTCGGCGTCCACGTCGACCCGCTCACCGAGGAGCCGGCGCTGCACGGCGTCGGCGAGGACGGCGTTGACGGAGCCGAGGTCCTCCTGCATCTGCGCGACCTTCACGGCGACGCGGGACAGGAACTCCAGGTCGGCCTCGTAGGAGTCGACGGCCTTGTCCCAGCCGGTGCCGACGAAGTGGCGGATCTCAGGGACCTCGGTCTGGCCGTAGCGGTCGATGCGGCCGATGCGCTGTTCCAGCTTGTTCGGGTTGAAAGGGATGTCGTAGTTGACGAGCCGGTGGCAGTGGTTCTGCAGGTCGATGCCCTCGCTGGCGGCGTCGGTGGCGAGCAGGATCCGGACGGAATGCTCGTGCGGTGCCTTCTGGAACGCCAGGCGCAGCGTCTCCCGCTGCTTGGCGTCCATCGAGCCGTCGAGTTCGGCGAGGCGGTCGCCGCCCATGCCCTGCGCGCGGAGGAGGTCGCGGAGCCAGTCCTTGGTGTCGCGGTACTCGGTGAAGACGATGACGCGCTCGTTCGTGAAGTCGCTGCCGGGGCGGCAGACGGACTTCAGGTACTCGATGAGCTTGGTGGCCTTCGCGTCCGGCTGGGCCTCGTGCGCCGCCGCCCAGTCGTACATGCGCTGGAGGAGGGCGAGTTCCTCGTCGCGCGACTGGACGAGCGGGGTGGTGAGGGTGAGCGCGTCGGACTCGGCCTCGTCGAGGGACTCGTCGTCGAGGGCGGCGATGTCGTCGAAGAAGTCCTCCAGCCATTCGTCCTCCGGTTGGAGGACGTGCCGGGTCTTGGACCTGAGGGTCTCCATGTAGGCGGCGACGGTGTGCGCGAACGCGGCGGGGCTGGAGAACAGGCGCTTCTTCAGCAGGAGTGTCACCAGGTCGGCGGCCTTGCGTCCCCGAGTCTGGTTGAGGCGCTTGCGGCGGGCCTGCGCGAACTGCTGCAGGAGGTCGTGGATCTCGCGTTCGTCGTCGGGGTAGACGACGGGGATCTCGCGGGCGTCGCGCGCCTTGAAGCGCGGGTTGCCGTTGTCGATGATCTGGCGCTTGAGGCGGCGGACGACGGTGTCCTTCACCGCGGAGTCCTCCGGGGAGACGCCGCGGGCGAAGCGCTGGTCGTCGAGGATCTCCAGAAGGGCGGTGAAGCTCGCCTGGTAGCCGTTGTGCGGCGTCGCGGACAGGAACAGCCGGTGCGTGAAGTGCTGCGCGAGGCGGCGGATAAGCTTGGTCTGCTGCGAGTCGACCGCGTAGATCTGCTTGGGCGCCGCCGGGGCGACGTGGTGGGCCTCGTCCAGGATGAGCAGGTCGAACGTGCGGGGGTAGGTGGGGCCGTCGGCCGGCAGCACCTCGTCCAGGAGGCGCTGCGCCTTCGGGCCGCGCAGCCACGGAAGCGACACGATCGCCTGGGGGAAGACCTCGAACGGGTTGGCGGCGCTGCCGTGCGTGCGGCGGACCTCCGCGCAGCGCTCCGAGTCGATGACGGTGAACTCCAGGCCGAACTTCTCGGCCATCTCGTCCCGCCACTTCACCGTCAGGCCGGCCGGGCAGACGATGAGGATCTTGCGTCCGCGCTGGCGGAGGAGGAGCTCCTGCGCGACGAGGCCCGCCTCGATCGTCTTCCCGAGGCCGACGTCGTCGGCGAGGAGCAGGTTGACGCGGGGTGCGTCGAGGGCGCGGGCGACTGGTTCGAGCTGGTAGTCCTCGATGGCGACGCCGGAGCGGAACGGGGCCTGGAGGGTCTTCACGTCGGCGGACGCGACGGCGCCCCAGCGGACGGCGTCCAGGAACGCGGCGAGGCGCTCCGGGGAGTCGAACCTGCCCTGGCCGACCTCGGGGAGCGAGCCGGACGGAAGGGTGCGGCGGCCGGGCTCCACCTCCCAGATGACCGAGAGCGTGTCGCCGTACCGGCCGTCCTCGACGGACTGGAGCGTGACGAGGGTGCTCGCCTGCTGGTCGTCCACCGTGCTCACGACCCAGCGCTGACCGCGCACCTGGACGATGGCACCGGGCACGGGAC
The DNA here is from genome assembly GCF_004349245.1 of Actinomadura sp. 6K520. Classification (GTDB taxonomy): domain Bacteria; phylum Actinomycetota; class Actinomycetes; order Streptosporangiales; family Streptosporangiaceae; genus Spirillospora. Next base: position 41,486 of record NZ_SMLC01000013.1, read on the forward strand.
GCTCATCGGTCACTGTCGGCGACACCAGGTCTCCTCATCGAGAATCTAGCTGCGTTGAGCTGCGCACACTTCGTAGCACAGAGCCGATGTACCGCGCCGCCCGCAGTCCCCATCCGGCCGATGCGGTCGGCCACCATTGACAGCACCATACAAGCGATCAACGAGAGATCTTCTCGTGTACTTGATACACGAATGGCCGGAGTCGGCCAGAGAACAGTGGCTTCCACGGGTTGAACAACTCCGGTGATCAACCGCTACCAATTGATGATGGGCACTGGACTGAGCGTCACCACGAACGAAACCCCGGACGGGCGCCGCATCGTCCACTACGACGGACAGTTCTACGAACTGACACCCTCATCAGGCGAGGTGATCTGCCCGGCGAGCGACGGGATCGCGCTCCACCACAGCAGGGACTGCGGGCACATGGTCGGCTACGAGGCTGGATGGAAGACCTATCCGGACCCGCACGGGGACCTGTGGCAGCGTCTGCTGGAGGCCGCGCCGGCGGACGACATCAGAGGACGGCAGGCGTTCGCCGCGGACGCCGGCCTGCGGAACGGGCAGGGCGGCCCGGTCACCAAGGTCTGCCAGACGTGCACGCTCGTCCCCCTGACGTCCTTGAACGGCCGCCGGACCGCGGAGCAACCGCTGTCGACGGCCCTCGCCGCGTTTAATCGCGCCGATAAGGCCGAGCAGCTATCCAGAGTGAAGGCGGCGATCAACCAGGTGGTGCTCGACTTCCCGTTGGAAGCCTGGCCCTCCATGCCACTCGACCGATACGCCCTCGGTACGCCGGACTCCAAGACATCCTTCTGCTACCGGATGGAATTCGGAACCCCCGAGCTGGGCAGCCTGGGAGGCAGGCACTCCGGAAAGCACCTCATCTACTGGCGAAAGGCAGAAGGGAGCTGGTACTTCGGCTCCGCGTACGAAGACGAGCGGGACGCATGGCAGCACGTCCGAGACGGATTCCTGACGGCGTTCCGCTACGCCGCCGAGGGCCGCGTCACCGAGATCGACACCATCGACGCGCTGCGCGCCGGATCCGCGCTCACCGCCAAGGCGATCTCCTGCTACAGCCCCGACACGCTCATCCCCGTATACAGCCGGGACCACGTGCGTGCCTTCATCTTCCATCTGACCGGAGAAAACGCCTCGTCACTCGAGTCGTTCGCCGCCCATGAGCGGCTGAAGCAGGTGATCGACTCCGACGAGCGGTTCAAGAATTGGCACCCATATGAGGTGGGCACCTTTCTTTACGAGTGGGCCAATCCTCGCCAGAGTACGCCTACCATCCTCAAGGTCGCGCCAGGAACGGACGCGATGTATTGGGATGAGTGCCGGGCGGACGGATACATCTGCATCGGCTGGGAGGACGTCGGCGACCTGACGGCTTTCGCTTCGGAAGAGGACTACCGCGACGCGTTCGAAGCCGCCTTCACCGAAAGGTACAAGGGCAACAAGAGCAAGATCTCGGCAAAGGCGAACGAGTTGTGGAGGCTGTACCAGCTCGAACCCGGTGATCTCGTGGTGGCCAACAAGGGCACGACGGAGATCCTCGCGGTCGGCACCGTGACGCAGGACGGCTACAGGTGGCGCGAAGAGCGAACCGCTTATCAGCACACCGTCTCCGTCAGATGGGACACAAGCTATGCGAAGACGCTTCCGGAACCGCAGAAGGCATGGGCCACGGTCACCGTCCGGAAGGTCTCGGCGGACCTGTGGCGGATCATCCAGGCGCGGACCGACACGGTCACACCATCGATCGAACGCGTCGTTCCGGACGATGAACTGTCCGACGAGATCGCCAGACTTCTCACGCGAAAGGGCCAGGTCGTCCTGTACGGGCCGCCGGGAACCGGCAAGACCTATGCAAGCCTGCGGTTCGCACTGCGCTGGTTCGGCACGCAACTCGGCGACTCGGTCGAAGGCGTCGACCCTTTCGCCAAGCACGGGACACCCGACTTCCGGCGAGGTCTGGACGCCCTTCAGGAGACCGGGCATCTGACGCAGGTGACGTTCCATCCCGCGTACGGATATGAGGACTTCATCGAAGGATTCCGTCCGGTGGAGGGCGCCGACGGCGGGCTGCGGCTGGAGCTGCGCGACGGCATCTTCAAGAAGGTGTGCGAGACGGCCGCCGCGAACCCCGAGCGGCCGTACCTGCTGCTGATCGACGAGATCAACCGCGGCGACATCCCGAAGATCCTCGGCGAGCTGATCACTCTCCTGGAGCCGGACAAGCGCGGCATGCACGTCACGCTGCCGACCGGCAGGCGGTTCGCCGTCCCGTCCAACGTCCACATCCTCGGGACCATGAACACCGCCGACCGCAGCATCCGGCTCCTGGACTCCGCGCTGCGCCGCAGGTTCGCCTTCCACGAGTTGCTGCCCGACGCCGACGTCCTCGACGGGCAGAAGGTCGGCAACGTGGATCTCGGGCTGCTGCTGCGGGAGCTCAACAACCGGGTCGTCAAGGAGCTGGGGCGTGAACGGCAGATCGGGCACTCGTTCTTCCTGCCCAAAGGCAGACCGGTGGACAGCGAGGCCGAGCTGGCGGCCATCGTCCGCACCGAGGTGCTGCCGCTGCTTCAGGAGTACGCCTACGACGACTACTCGCTCCTCTCCCGGTTCCTCGGCGAGAAGATCGTGGACGTGCGGGCGCACACCGTCGCCGGGCTGAGCGATGAGGGGCTCGTCGAGGCCCTCGCCGCGGAACTGCGCGCGGACGAGAGCGGCTGATGGGGCTCATCGTCCTCGATGAGTACGAGACGAAGCGGGTTTCCGGTGTGCGGCCCTCGGGCGGAGACGTCGCCGTCGCGGAGTCGGAGGATCTCGCCAGGAGGATCACGCTGCGCTGGCTGCGCGGCGAGACACTCGATGTCACGGCCGGATCCCACATCGGCGTCGTCAACCTCGAATGCGCGTCGATCCACGTACGGCCGAAGCTGCTCGGCTCCGAACTCGCCGTGCTGGAGATGCTCGACTACGCCGCAGGGCTCCACGCACTGCGCGACCTGCCGCTCGTCCAGCAGCTCGGCAGCGGGCTCAACCTGCGGGACCTCGTCTGCCTGCTGCTGACCCGGGAGTGCGACCGGCTGCTCCGGCACGGGCTGCGGCGTGACTACCTGCGGCGTGAAGAGGCGCTGCCGGTCGTCCGGGGGCGGCTGCTGGCCGACCGGCAGGTCATGCGCCGGTTCGGGATGCTCGACCGGCTCGAATGCCGCTATGACGAGCGCAGCGCGGACATCATCGACAACCGGCTCTGCGGGGCGGCGTTGCAGGTCGCCGCGCGCGGTGCTCATGACGCGGGTGTCCGGGGACGTGCGCGTCGCCTCGCCGCCGACTTCACTGCCGTGTGCCGCCTCGACGGCTTCGATGTCCGTGCCGCGGCTGACCGCCTCACCTACGACCGCGCGAACGAGCACTACCGGAATGCGCACCGGTGGGCGCTGATGCTGCTGGGCGGTACGTCGTTCTCCAGCCTGTACGCGAGCAGTGGCGGTATGACGCACGCCTTCATGATCGATATGAACGGCCTGTTCGAGGACTTCGTCATACGGTTGCTGCGGGACGCGTTCGCCGGGTCCGGCGTCGCCGTGCGAGCACAGGAGTCCTTGACCAGGGCCGTCCGAGGCGGGGTGGACTCCTACACGTCGATCCAGCCGGACGTTCAGCTTGTTGGGCAACGTGGTGCGGCGACACGGCGATTCTCCGTCGACGCCAAGTACAAGCTCTACGCGGACAAGAACGTTGCGGCTTCCGACCTCTACCAGAGCTTCGTTTACGCGCAGGCGGTCGGCGGCTCGTCCGAGACGCCGACCGCCTTCATCGCCTACGCCTCGGACCGCGACGTCCCGCCGAAGTCCGTAAGCCTGCACCGCCGTGACGGGAAGGTCGCCGCTCACGTCACGTACGTGGCGATCAACGTGCCGGAAGTACAGCGGTCTGTTTCGAGGCGGGAGGCGCTGTTCGCCGAGCTGCGCAAGCTCATGACGCCCTGACCTCGCGGCGGCCCGCGAGATGCGGTCATCGGGCCGGGCTTTGCCGGAGGTGGTCGGTGGTCAGTGGGTGGGGAGCAGGTGGGTGGCCATGGCGCGGGCTCGTTCGGCCAATTGGGAAGGTGGGATGTCGCGGGAGAGGGAGGCGATTCCGGTGACGGTTTCTTCGCCTAGGCGGGCGTGGAGGGTCTTCGTCAGGGCGGCGTAGCGGGCTATGTCGGTGCCCGTGGGCGGTGGTGCGGTGTCGGCCGCGTCGGCGCCGGTCAGAAGTAGAGCAGCCTCGTGGGGGTGGTCGCGGGCCGCGAGGAGTTCGGCGAAGATGCGCATGGTCGTCCACAACTGGGGCCAGGTACCGGCGCGGCGGGTGCCGTCCAGGAGTGGCGTGAGGAGGTCCACGGCCTCGTCGTGGCGGCCTGCGCGCACCAGGGCCGCCAGCCGTGCGACCCGGGCCACCTGGCCAACGTGGGCTGCGCCGACCAGCTCGGCTTTCTGCGCTGCGGCCGCGAGGAGTTCGGTCTTGCGATCGCCCGTCTCCGCCTCGCCCAGGGCGTAGAGGGCGAACGCGTGGACGGCCGTGGCGCCGGCGGTCTCGGCGCCCAGGACCCCGATCTCCGCTTCGCGCCTCGCCGCCGCGAGGTCACCGCGGTAGCAGGACGTGAGGGACAGCGAGCTGTGCGCCGACGCCCGGTAGGCCGGGGCGATGTCGTTCATGCCGGTGATCGCCCGCCAGCAGCGGGCGGACTCGTCGTGGTCTCCGCGGTACATGGCGGCGATGCCCAGGGCGAGGTGGGCGAGATAGCGCTCGTGAGGGGTGGTCGCGGAAGTGAGGGCCGCCTCGGCGAGTGCGCGTCCGCGGGCGGTGTCGCCCGCGTGGGTCACGGCGCAGGCGCCCGCCGCGACGGCCAGCGCCGATTCCGGGCACCGTTCCGCCAGCCGGGCCGTCAGGTCGAAGGTCTCCGAACCGGGCTGCCAGTGCTGGCACAGTTGGACGGCGGCGGCCAGGCGCGCCGCGTCGGTGGTGTCCGCCGCGTCCACGGCCCAGCGGAGTGCCTGCTGGATGTCGGCGCGGCGGTGCCGGAGCCGGGCGAACGCCTCGACGCTGGCCGGGCCGGCGCAGTCGGCGGCCGCGCGCTCCGTCCACCGGCGCACCCACCGCACGTACGCGCGTTTGGCGGCCGTTTCGCCGCCGGTGTCGCGGAGGCGGGCGGCGGCGAACGCGCGGACGACGGCGAGCATCCGGTAGCGCACGTCCCGGTCCGCCGGGTGGGTCGCGAGCAGGGAGGACTCGACGAGCGCGCCGAGGTCCCCGGTCACCGGCCGTTCCCACCGCGGGCAGGCGGCGGTGAGGCCCGCCACGGCGTCGGGGTCGAAGTCGGCCGGGAAGACCGCCAGCAGCGCGAGCAGATCGCGCTGGGCCGGGGTGAGCAGGCGGTACGACCAGTCGATCACGGCGTGCAGGTTTCCGGGGCCGTGGCCGTCGAGGAGGGTGAGGTCCTCGGCGGCGAGGCGGTCGCGGACGGGCTCCAGGCCGAGGACGGCGATGCGGGACGCGGCCAGTTCCAGCGCCAGCGGGAGGCCGTCCAGGCGGCGGCAGATGTCGGCGGCCACGGCCACGTTGTCGCGGGTCACCCCGAAGGACGAGCGCAGCCGCCGGACCCGGTCGGTGAGGACGCGGACGCTCGCCGCCAGGTCCATGCGGTCCGGGTCCGCGAGGGCGTCGGGGGTCGGCAGCGGTTCGAGGGGCACCAGCCGTTCAGACGGCGTGCCCAGCCGGTGCCGGCTCGTCGCCAGCACCCGCGCGGACGGGCACCGCGTCGCCACGGCCCCGGCCAGCGCCGCCGCCTCGGCGCGGACGTGCTCGCAGTTGTCGAGGACGAGCACGCCGGGCGAGACGCGGAGATGCTCTATCACCGCCGTGCGGGCCGATCCGGGGGAACGGTGCAGGCCCAGCGCCTCCGCCGCGGCGGCGTCGACCCTGTCGGCGGGGACCGGCGCGAGCTGGACGACGGTGACCGGCGTCCCGAGGCGTTCGGCGAGCAGCGGGACGGCCTCCGCGACCGCCCTGGTCTTGCCGACCCCTCCGACGCCCGTCACGGTGACCAGGCGGCAGTCCGCGACGGCGTCCACCAGCTCCGCCAGCGTGGAGTCCCTGCCGACGAAGGCGGTCGAGGTGTCCACCCATGGCGGCGTGTCCGGGGCCGGCCGGTGCCGCCGGGGCGGGCGGGCGAGATCGTGGGCGAGGATGCGCGACTCCAGCTCGCGCAGCGCCGGGGCCGGGTCGAGGCCCAGCTCGGCGGCCAGCCGGGCGCGGTACTCGCGGAACCGGGCGAGGGCGCCGGTGTGGTCGCCCATGGCGTAGAGCGCGGTGAGCAGCAACTCCACCGCATACTCCCGGAAGGGCTGCTCGGCGAGGAGGGACTCCAGGCGCGCGGCGGCGGCGCGGGGGTCGCCCGCGGCCAGGGCGGCGGACGCCCTCGCCTCCAGCGCGTCCCGGCGCATCCGGTCGAGGGACTGCGCCTCGAACTCGGCGAACCCGCGGTCCGCGAACTCCGCGTAGGCGGGGCCGCGCCAGAGCGCGAGCGCATCGTCCAGGAGGCGCGCCGCGTCCTGCGGGGTCTGCTCGGCGCGGCGCGACAGGCACTCGAACCGGTGCGCGTCGACCGTCTCCGCCGGGACGTCGAGGATGTACCCGGTCGCGTCGGCGCGGATCACCCCGGTACCGAGGACGGCGCGCAGCCGCGACAGGACGGTGCGCAGCGCGGACCTGGGGTCGGCGGGCAGCTCGCCCGCCCAGGCGGCCTCCACCAGCGCGTCGGCGGGGACGGGCCGGCCCACCCGCGTCAGAAGGCAGGCCAGGACCGCGCGCCTGCGCCCGGACGGCACGTCCACCGGCGTCCCGTCCCGCCGGACCTCAAGGGGTCCGAGGACGCCGAAGCGCAGGTCGACCATGTGATCCATCTTCGGTGATACGGCGGTGAATGTCTCGTGAAACGGGCCCGCGCGACGGTTGGAGCGCAACCACGAGAAGGAGGGTCACATGACCATCGAAACCGAACTCGACATGGCCGCGGTCGGCGCGTTCGCCGAGCGGATCGCGGGGCTGCTGACCGGCGGCGCCACCGCCGCGCTGATGGTGGTGGGCGACCGGCTCGGCCTCTACCGGGCGCTCGCCGAGGCCGGCCCGGCGACCCCGGCCCGGCTCGCCGGACTGACCGGCACCTCGGACCGGTACGTCCGGGAATGGCTGGCCCAGCAGGCCGCCGTCGGCATCGTGCGCCACGACGCGGCGGACGGCACGTTCACGCTGCCCGCCGAGCACGCCGCCGTCGTCGCCACCGACGACTCACCGGCGTCCATGATCGGGGCCGCCCCGATGATCACCGGGCTGCACCGGCGCGTCGACGAGATGGCCGACGCGTTCCGCACCGGCCGGGGCATCGCCTGGGACGCGCAGGACCCGGTGATCTTCGAGTCGACCGAGCGGTTCTTCCGGGTCGGCTACCGCAACAGCCTCGTCGCCGAGTGGATCCCGGCGCTGGACGGCGTCCGCGAACGGCTGGAGGCGGGCGCGTCCGTCGCCGACATCGGATGCGGGCACGGGGCGCCGCTGCTGCTGCTGGCGGACGCCTTCCCGAACTCGCGGTTCGTGGGGTACGACGTCCACAAGCCGTCCGTCGAGACCGCGCGTGCCCGTGCCGCGGAGGCCGGCGTCGCCGACCGGGTCACCTTCGAGGTGCACCACTCCCAGGACTATCCGCGGGAGAAGTACGACCTGGTGACGTTCTTCGATTCGTTCCACGACCTCGGCGACCCCGTCGGCGCCGCCGCCTACGCCCGTGCGGCGCTCGCGCCCGGCGGGACGCTGATGCTCGTGGAGCCCGTCGCAGGCGACGATCTGGCGTCGACCCTGGCCCGGGTGCCTACCGCGGGCCTCAACTACGCCGCCTCGACGTTCCTGTGCACGGCCAACTCGCTGTCACAGCCGGTGGGCCTGGCCCTGGGCGCACTGGCCGGGGAGGCGCGGCTGCGCCAGGTCCTCCACGAGGCCGGCTACGGAACCGTCCGGCGTGCGGCGGAGAACATGTTCAACATGGTTCTGGAAGCCAGGCCCGGAGGATGATGCCGGACGGGGTTCAGCGCATCTGCTCGTAGGCTGCGTAGGCGGCGGCGCCGTAGATCATGTGGGGGACGATGTCGGAGACCCAGCCGGCGACGGACCACTCGCGCGGGTCGGTGATGCCCAGTGCGGTCATCGGGACGTTCGAGCCGAGGAGGGCGAGCGTTCCGAGGGTGAGGATGCCGACCGGCCATGAGGCGCCGCGACGGCGGGTGATCGCCCCGTAGGCGAGGGCCGCGCCGATGCCCGTTCCGTAGCCCATCAGGGCGCCGAGGCCCTGCTTGCGGTTCTCCGCCGCTTCTTCTTCGTCGCCGAGGCTGATGTTGGCCTCGTCCGCCAGCTTCTGGACGGTGTCCTCCGGGGTGCTGCTGCCCCCGCGGGCGCGGATGGCCATGTCGAGGTAGGTGGTCGCGTTGAGGGCGGTGGTCCCCGCGGCCCCCGCGACCAATCCGTTGATGAGAGTACGCATGTCGGCTCCGCTACCCCGATTCGCGAACATCACCCGGTTCGAGCTTCGCCGCGATCGCGTAGTCGATGTGGACGTCGCGGTAGGTGACGTTCTCCCGGACCTCGGCCGGGAGGTTGGTTCGGTCGCTGCCGGATGCGGATTCTTCGTCGGCGTCGCCGGTGAACACCACGGAGTTCTCGGGGACGGTTTCGAAGCGCAGTTCGTCGGCCTTGACGCGGGCGGTGAAGAGGATGTCCGCCGATCGCCGGACATCCTCGCCCGGGCGTTGCTCGTGGGAGCTCATGATCCGTCGTCTCTTCCGCCGTTCGGTGAACGGGTCTGCGGGGCGACCATCCGGACCAGCGCCCGGCCCAGCTCACGCACGGACTGCTCGGTCTCCTGCAGCGCGGACTGCAGCGCGGTGATCTCCTGCTCGCCGTTGCGGGGCTCCGGGTCACCGCCGTCGTCGTCCGGGCCGGATTCGCGGCCCGTGTCGTCTTCGCCGGAGTCGCCGGAACTCTTGCTTTCCGGCTTGCTCTCCGCGCCGCCGCCGGTGGCGCCTTCCGCCGTTTCGCCCGCGCCTTCGCCGACGTTCTCGGCCGCTTCGCCCGCGCCCTCGCCGACCTCCTTGGCTGCTTCGCCCGCGCCTTCGCCGACGCCCTTGGTGGCTTCGCTCGCGCCCTCTCCCGCCTTCTCGGCCGCAGCACCGGCGCCCTCGCCTACGCCCTTGGCGGCTCCGCCGGCGCCCTCGCCGACCTCCTTGGCCGCTCCGCCGACCTCCTTGGTGGCTTCGCCCGCGCCCTCGCCCACCTTCTCGGCCGCGCCGCCCGCGCCCTGGCCGACCTCCTTGACCGCGCCGCCCGTTCCTTCGCCGACGTCCTTCACGGCACCGCCGGCGCCTTCACCGACGTCCTTCACCGCGCCGCCGGCGCCCTCCCCGACGTCCTTCACCGCGCCGCCAGCGCCCTCCCCGACGTCCTTCACGGCACCGCCCGTGCCCTCGCCTATGTCCTTCACCGCGCCGCCAGCGCCCTCGCCGACGTCCTTGACGGCACCGCCGGCGCCTTCGCCAACGTCCTTCACCGCGCTGCCGGCGCCCTCGCCTACCTCGCCTACGGCCTTGCCTGCGCCGGCGCCGACATCGCTCACGGCCGCCTCCACGCCGCGTCCGATGTGCTGGAGGAGCTCCGGGTTGCGGTCGAGCGTGGTCAGCACGCGGTCGACGATGATGGCGACGTTGTCGAGCCGGACGTCGAGCCGCGCCTCGGCCTCGACGCCCTTGATCTCCAGTTTCACCCGGCCGAGGAAGACGTCCGCGCCGACGTTGAGCCTGAGCATGTCGAGGACCTGGGCGACGAGCGAGACATGCGCCTCCAGGTTCTCCACCTCAAGGGATATCTCGTCCACCTTGAGGAGCGGGACGTCGAGATGGACGTCCGGTCCCTCGCTCGGCTGCGCCCGAGTTTCCGGCGAGACGATCCTGCCTTCGGCGCCTTCCGGCTCACCGGCGTCCCCGTTAGTACCCATAGCTCCCCCTCAGGCCGCCGCTACCCTGGGGCGACCAGCGAAAACGTCGGTGCGAGGTCAGGCGGTGCTCTCGGCCTTCTCCTTGGGCCGCTCCTCGGACTCCTGCTCGTCCCCCTCGGATTCCGGCTTGTCCTCCGCGGACTCCGCGCGGTCCTCCTCGGGCTGCGCCTTGTCCTCCTCTTCGGACTCGGCCTCGTCCTTCTCTTCGGACTCTGCCTCGTCCTTCTCCTCGGACTCCGCCTTGCCCTCCTCCGGCGCCTGCTCCTTCTCTTCGGACTCCTCCGCCTTGTCCTCCTCGGAGCCGGCCGCCTCCTGCTCCTCCTTGAGGGCGTCCTCGTGGGTCTTGACCACCTCGCCGTCGCGGATCTCGCCGCGCCAGCCCTCGACCTCCTCCTGATCCAGGATCGTGCGCGTCATCATGTGGCGCTTGATGTGCTTGAAGTCCAGGCGGAGGCGGCGTCCCTGCGCCCGCCAGAGGTTCGCGGTCTTCTCGAAGAAGCCGTCCGGGTGGTACTCCGCGACGAGCATGACGCGGGTCATGGTCGGTCCCAGCTCGTGGAACGTCACGGCCCCGTCCACGTATCCCTTGGGGCCCTTGGACTTCCAGACGATCCGCTCGTCCGGCACCTGCTCGATGATCGTGGAGTCCCAGGTCCGGTGGGAGAGGAAGACCTGGGCCCGCCAGTGGAGCTTCTCGTCCGACTCCTGCTCGACGCTCTCGACCTTCTTGGTGAAGCTCGGGTAGTCGGCGAACTGCGTCCACTGGTCGTAGGCGACGCGGCGGGGAAGGCCCACATCGAACTGCTCGATGATGTTGGTGACCTTCATCTTGCCGCCACCGCCGCCACCATCGCCACCGCCGCCCTTGCCTCCGCCGATGGAGCCGACGGCGTCCTTCACCTTCTCCTTCGCGCCGGTCGCGCCCGCGCTGAGGCCCGCCTTGAGCGGGGACTCGCCCTCGGCGAGCTTCTTCACCCCGGCCGCGGCCATCTTCGACCCGGTGCCCCCGTCCGCGGCGTCGGTCAGCCGCTGGGTCATGTCCTGGATCTTGTCGCTGGCCCCGCTGAGCGTCCGCACCATCAGCGCCTGGACGAGCTCGCGTCCGGCGTCCTTGAGCTGGTCGACGGGCAGATCATCCGTCAGGGAGCGGCCGTTGCCCTCGGTACCCTTTTCCGCCATGGTCATCACTTCGCTTCACAGACGATGTTCCGTGTGGGCCATAGCCGAACGAAGTGATACAAAACGCTCGACAGGCCGCTGACCAGCGATAATTGAAGATCTACCCGCCCTTGGCGGCTGCCCGGCGCGGACATTGCCGCCGAGAGCAAATTACACGTAGATAACAATTCGGGCTGATGAGGCAGATCGCCCGAGTGTCTCACGAGCATGTAGTAGCGTCCTGGGCTGGCGAGTGACCTGGATCACAGCAGCACGGAGGTCCTCATGAGCGTTGGCCATCGCCGGGGACCCAGAGCATGAGGCGCCGTCCCGGGAGAAGACGGCACGGGGTGCTCGGGGGCAGGGCCAGGTCCGTCAGATCGAGGATCGTGCTGCTGCTGGTCCCGCCCGTCACGGCGCTCGTCGTGCTCTGGGGCGTGGCCGCGACCACCTCGCTGCAGGACAGCCTGCGGCAGGCCAGGGCGCAGACGTTCACCACGAAGGTCCTCGAACCCACCGACGAGGTCATCGCCGCGCTGCAGGACGAGCGGCGCATGTCGCTGTCCGCCCTGGGCGACGACGCGACCATCGGCCGCGCCGGGTTCGAGGCCCAGCGGGAGGCCACCGACCGGGCCCACGCGGCGTTCCGCGCGTCGGCGGAGGACGAGGAGATCAGGGGCGCGACCCGTCCCGTGACGCGGCAGCGGATGACCCGCCTCGCGGACTCGCTCGGCGGGCTGGAGCCGCTGCGCGCCGAGGTCGACGACCGCGACCTCGGACGAGCCGAGGCGATGGCGCGCTACACCGAGTACATCGAGATGGCCGCCGAGATCTACGACGAGGTCCACTCGATGGACCCGGAGTTCGTGCGGCAGAACCGCGTCCTCCGCACGCTCGAGAACGCCAGGGAGAACCTCTCCCGGGAGGACGCGCTCGTCACCGGCGCGCTGGCGGCCGGGCGGCTGAGCGAGGACGAGCGTCTGCAGTTGGTGGAGTTCGCCGGGGCGCACCGGTTCCTGTACGGGGACGCGGCACGCGAGCTCCAGGGCTCCTACCGGGTGCGGTACGAGCAGATCGTGTCCGGGCCGGACTTCCGCCGGTTCGAGGGCCTGCAGAACCGGCTCATGCAGGGCGGCCCGGCCGGCGGGCGGCCCGGCGTGGACGTCGGCGCCTGGCACACCGCCACCGAGGCGGTGGACGCCCAGCTGGCGGCGCTGTCGTCCGAGATCCGCGCGGAGAACACCCGGCGCGCCGGTGACGAGGCGAACGCGGTCCTGCTGCGGCTGGGACTGACCGGCGGGCTGGGGCTGCTCGCGGTGATCGCCGCGATCCTGATCGCGATCCGGGCCGGCCGCCGGCTGATCGTGGAGAGCCGCGCCATGGCCGCGGCCGTCGACGAGTTCGCGCAGCACCGGCTGCCGCTGATCAACGAGCGGGCGCGGCGGGGCGAGGAGCCGCTGGAGGAGCTTCCGGCGGGCGGTGCCGGGGACGACGGCCGGGACGGCGGGCGCGACAGCGGGCGGTTCCGGGTGACCGAGGTCGACCAGATCGACCGGGCGTTCGCGCAGACCCGGCGGGCGGTCGTGCGCGCCGCCGAGAACGAGGCCCGCGCGAACCGGCGGCTGAACGAGATCTTCGTGACGCTCGCCCGCCGAAACCAGTCCCTCCTCCAGCGGCTGCTGCGGATGCTGGAGACCATGCAGCGCGACACCGAGGACCCCGACGAGCTGGAGCGGCTCTTCGAGCTGGACGCGCTCGCGACCCGGATGCGGCGGCACGCCGAGGGCCTGGTGATCCTGTCGGGCCGCCCGTCCGGGCGGACCTGGGCCGACCCGGTCCGGATGGTGGACGTGGCGCGCGCCGCGGCGTCCGAGGTCGAGGACTACACCCGCGTCGAGGTGGTGCCGATGGGCCGGGCGGCGCTGCTCGGGCCCGCGGTCGCCGACACCATCCACCTCATCGCCGAGCTGATCGAGAACGCGGCGGTGTTCTCGCCGCCCAACACCACGGTCCGGGTGACCGGGCAGGAGGTCGCGCACGGGTTCGTGATGGAGGTGGAGGACCGCGGCCTCGGCATCGCGCCCGACATGCTGGCGGAGCTCAACCGGCTGCTGGCCACCGCCCCCGAGCTCGACCTGGACGACAGCGCCCGGCTCGGCCTGTTCGTCGTGGCCAGGCTCTCGGCTCGGCACGGCATCAAGGTGACGCTGCGTCCCTCGCCGTACGGGGGGATCACCGCCATCGCGCTGATCCCGCGGGAGCTGGTGGCGCAGCCGCCCGAGCGTCCCGGCGGCCACGCGGTCACCGAGAGCGGCGAGTGGGCCATGCCCGGTTCCGCCCCGCCCGCGCCGCAGCCGTCGTCGTCGTCGAACGAGCATCTCGCGCTGGTCACTCCCCCGGTCGCGGAACTGCCCGTCCGGCGCCGGCAGACCCACCTTGCGCCGCAGCTGCGGCGCACCGCCGAGACCCGGGAGGAGCCGTCCGGCGGGCCGGTCCAAGAGGAGCGGTCACCGGAGGCCGCCCGCGACTTCATGTCCACGGTGCAGCGCGGCTGGCGGCGGGGCCGCGCCGCCGATGCGGGGGACGGCGGTCCGTGATGTCCCGCGATCTGCCGGGCGGGTCCGCGGATCCGGGCCGGGGCCGCGGGTCGCGGCCGGACGATCTCTGGGCGGACGAGGCGGCCGGGCCCGTCGTCCGTCCCTTCGCGGTGACCCGGGGCCGCACCAGGTCCCGCCGCCGCGGCCGCGAGCTCGACCTGATCGCGGTCGTCGTGACCGCCGAGGTGCCGATGCCCGACCCGGCCACGCTCGGCCCCGAGGACGAGCGGATCCTGGAGTTCTCCATCAACCCGGTGTCGGTGGCCGAGCTGTCGGCCGCCCTGCGGCTCCCGGTGGGCGTGATCCGCGTGCTGGTGAGCGACCTGCTGGACCGCGGGCTGATGGTCGTGCAGAGCGCCGCCGCGCCGCGCGGACGCCCGGACGCGCGCATCCTCAAGGAAGTGATCGATGGTCTCCGTGCGCTCTGACAAGCCCAGGATCAGGTCCCTGATCGCCGGGGCCGCGCTGCTGGCGGGGCTGGCGGGCTGCGCCGCCGGAACGGACGACGGCGGCCCCGCGGCGGCCGTCCCCGGGATCACCGCCGAGCCCTGCCCCAAGGCCGTGAACCGCGACCACGGCTGCATCTACCTGGGCATCATCTCCGACCTGACCACGGGACCGTTCACGGCACTGGGCGTGCCGATGGTGACGGCGCAGAAGGCGTTCTGGGACCGTGTCAACCGGCAGGGCGGCATCGGCGGCTACGACGTCGACGTGCACACCTACATCCGGGACAACAAGTACGACCCCGCCACGCACCGCCGTGCGTACACCGAGATCAAGGACAAGGTGCTCGCGCTGGCGCAGAGCCTGGGCACGCCGACCACCGAGGCGATCCTGGACGACCTGCGCGCCGCCCGGATGATCGCGGTGCCCGCGTCGTACCCGTCCCGGTGGGAGTTCGAGGACGTGATCCTGGAGTCGGGCGCCTCGTACTGCTTCGAGTCCATGAACGCGATCGACTACGCCGTGGACAACTTCGGGGCCGAGAGCGTGCTGGCCGTCTACTACCCGGGCGACTACGGCGGCGAGGGCGCGGCGGGCGCCAGGCTCGCCGCGACGGCGCGCGGCCTGCGCTACGCCGAGCTGGAGACCGGTCAGGGCGCGGCGAAGCAGGCCGAGACCGTCCGGGCCATCGTCGCGCAGCGGCCGGACGTGGTCATGCTCACGGTCGGCCCCGCGGAGACCGTCGCGATCGTCGGCAAGAGCGTGGAGGCGGGCTTCCAGGGCCGGTTCATGGGCAACAACCCGACCTGGGTCGAGTCCCTGCTGGAGACTCCGGCGGCCGACGTGCTCAAGGCCCGCTTCATGGTGGTGGCGCCGTGGAAGACGTTCCCCGCCGACTCCCCCGGGCACACCGCGATGCGGCTGGCGCTGGGCCGGGTGCAGCCGGACAACGCGCTCACCTCGGGCTGGGCCTTCTCGTACCCGCTGAAGGCGGTGCTGGAGAGGGCCGCGGCGAACGGCGACCTGACCCGCGAGGGCGTGTACGAGGCGCTCGGGCAGGTCACCACCGTCGACTACGAGGGGATGCTGCCCAGGAAGGCGGGCAACTTCTCGGGCAGCCCGAACGCGGCGGCCTTCCGGGAGTCGGTGGTCGGGCGTCCCGACGAGCGGGAGTTCACCGGGGTGAAAATGGTCACGGACTTCACCGCGGGCCCGACCGCCATCGGCCACAACCTCAACGCCCCCTGCCACACCACCGGCTGAGGCCGGTCACCGCCGGTTGCGGCCGGTGCTTTCCCACGTCAACGATTTCCGCGCGAAAATGCCCCGGGAGTGTCTTGAACAGGGTTTGACTTTCCGCCGCTTGTAGATTGATCCTGGATTCGGTCCACTTAGGGCATTGCTCGGCAGTCCCATCAGCGCGGCACACTCCGTTATCGACCTTGAGCGAGGCGACCATGGAGTTCAGCACTTCGGGCGGCGCGACCGTCCGACGCACGGGCCAGGACGCGACCCTCCTCTTCCCGGTGGAGGCGGATGTCCGAAACTGTGCCGACCTGCACGCATTGTCACGGCAACTCCTCGACGAGGGCATCAGATCTTTGATCCTCGATCTCACCGACTGCCAATTCTGCGATTCCAGCGGCCTGAACGTCATTCTCCGCACTTATGTGCAGGCCAAGACGGCCGGCGTCCGGCTGTCGATACGGCTGCCGGAGCACGGCATGGTCAGGCGCACGTGCTCGATCGCCGGGGTGACGCGGATGATCCCGGTGGAACTCGCGGGCACCCCGCCGGAGGGGGACCCGGTCGTCCGCAGGCTCAGCCGGTGACCTTCAGGATCCCGTGGGCCCCGGCCTCGCCGTGCCGCATGTCGTGGTCGACGAACGGGTAGTGGCCGGCCTCCGGGACGACCGCCTCCACGAAGCCGCCCTGGCCGGGCGCCAGGTCGAGGATCTGCGCGCCGCCGTCGTCGCCCTTGCGGAGGAGGTAGGCGCCCTCCTTGTAGACGGTGTCGAACTGGGCGCCGACGATGTGGAACGCGGTACCGGACGCCGGGCCCGCGCCGACCACCCAGACGCGGACGCGGTCGCCCGCGCGGGCCGTCAGCGGGGCGTGGTCGTACCCGGCGGCGGTGCCGTTGAACGCCCACGCGTCGGGACGGCCGTCGCGCATCTTCGCCACCTGCTCCGCGGAGCCCGGCCGCCCCAGGTACAGCTCGCCGTGGACGAGGACGTACTCGCGGTCGACGCGGGGCAGGTCCGGCGGGTCGATGATGACGGCGCCGTACATGCCGTTGCCCATGTGCTGGAGCATCGGCATCGTCGAGCAGTGGTACAGCCACGCCCCGGCGTGCTCGGCCTTGAAGCGGTAGGTGAGGCGTTCGCCGGGCTGGATGGTGCGCATGGGGACGTCCGGCGCGAGAGATCCGGCGTGGAAGTCGATGCCATGCCCCATGGCCGCGTCGTTGACGAAGGTGACGGTGAAGACGTCGCCGACCTTGCCGCGCAGGACGGGGCCGGGGACGGTCCCGTTGAACGTCCACATCTGCTGGCGGACGCCCGGGGCGACCTCTAGCTCCCGGTCGGTCGCGCGGATCTCGACGCGGTGGTCCTCGCCGCCCGGGGCGGGCTTGAGCGCGGCGTCGTAGGGGCGCCACTCCGGCGACATCGGGGCCGCCAGGTCGAGCGGGCCCGTGCCGTGCCGGGTCCCGTGCTGTGCCTGCCCCTGGGCGTGCCCTTGCGGTCGTGCCGCCGACTCCCCCGCCGGGGACTCCGTCATCGTGATCCGCATGGTCATCCCTGCGGCGCGGTGGCCGGGCACGGTGCACCAGCCGTCGACCGGCTCCGCCAGCGGCGGGACGGTCAGCGTGGCCGTCTCGCCCTGGTCCAGCATCGGGGTGGCCTGGCCGGTGGCGAGGCGCAGGTCGTGCGGCATGGCGTCCTCGTTGGTGACGCGCAGGACGAGGCGTGTCCCGGGGGCGGCCTCGATCGTCCCGGGGCGGATGCGCATGTCGGCGAGGGCCACGTCCACGGTGCGGGTGCCCGAGGCCGCGACCGTCGAGCCGGGCTGGTCCGCGCTCCCGGCCGCGACCCCGGCGGCCAGCGCGGTGAGCAGGACACCGGCGGTGATGCCCGCGACGACCGGCGACGGGCGGTGGGTGCGCACGACGGTCGCCGCGGCCAGCGCGACGAAGGAGCCCAGCGCGGCGATGACGGCGATCCAGGCGGCGCGGGTCAGCCACCCGGGGACGGGCAGGACGAGCAGCGGCACCGCGGCGTTGACGGCGGCCACGCGCGGCAGCCAGAGGCGTTCGATCACGGCCGCGTTGGCCTTGAGCACGGCGGGCCCGCCGCCGAGGACGACGGGAAGCAGGAACGTCAGCGCGCCCAGGAGCGTCTGCCCGACGAATCCCACCAGGACGAGCGGGAGCAGCCCGTCGAGGCTCTGCCGGGCCGCGTCGGCGGCGAGGGTCACGGCGAACCAGGCCGTCCCGGCGGCGAGCATCCACGACGCCGGGGTGTGCGGGCGGCGCCGCAGCAGCGTCCGGACGAACGGGACGAGCGCGAGCGCGGCGGCCGCGGCGTAGAGGAGGAGCCCGGCGGCGGCGAGCCAGCGCAGGTCGGCGAGGAGACCGCCGACCGCGGCGGCCAGGCCGGGCACGGCGGCGCGCAGCGACCAGCGGGCGATCCGCCCGGTGCCGTCCGCCATGCGGGTGCGCAGGACCGTCGGCCACAGCGTGAACAGGGTGCCGAGCACGGTCAGGCCGACCCAGCCGAGGATGTTGACGTGCGCGTGCGCGGCCCGCACCGGCGCGTGCCAGCCGGACGGTACGCGGCCGGACGCCAGCAGGCCGCCGAACGTCCCGCCCGCGACGAGCGCGACGCCGGACCACACGTACCAGCCGGCGACGTGCGCGAACCGTCCGCCCAGGGCGCCCCGGCCGCGCACGGCGAGCACGGTGACGTGCGCGGCGACCACCGCGACGACCGCCGCGGCGCCCCCGGAGGCGAGGAGGGGGGACCCTCCGGCGACACCGCCCAGCACGGCGGCGATCCCGGTGTTCAGGACCGCCAGCCGCGCCATCGGCCACCGGCGCGGGGGCGGCGGGATCCGCAGCAGCGCGGTGGCGAAGTGCTCGGTCCAGGTGACGATCGCGTTGGTCACGGCGCCGAGCAGGAACAGGTGGATGAGCAGCCAGCGGGGGGCGGGCAGGTCGTGCTGGACGAGCGCGGCCACGGCGGTCAGCGCCAGCCACGCGAGCACGACCCCGTTGGCGACCGCGTGCCAGGCGGAGCGCGCCGGGCGGCGCGCGGGCGGTTCGGTGCCCGCGGGCCTGGGCCGGATGCCGATGGACGTCATGACGGTTCCCTTCGCAGGAGGCGCGACGCGGCCACGGCGCATCCGCCGAAGAGCAGGAGCGACACCTCGCCGAGGACGCCGCCCGCGGTCCGCAGGGCAGCGGATCCGCCGAGGTCGCCGGCGACGCGGACGACGAGGGAGGCGTGCAGCAGGACGAGCGGCGCGTACAGGACGGGGTGGTACGGCAGCCGGACGCGCAGGACCGCGGGCAGGATCACCGGGGCGTGCCCGAAGACCATCGACATCACGAAGCCCAGGAACACCGCGTGCAGGGCGGCGTCGTTGAGCCCGCCGGAGGCGGGGCGTCCGGCGGCGAGCCAGATCGTCCCGGCGACGGCCAGCCAGGCGTAGCCGGCGAGGAGGCAGGCGGCGGCGTAGCGGGGCAGGCCCGTCCCGCGGACGGTGCGGCGGGCGACGTCGTGGACGGCGAGCCAGCCGGCGAGGGCGGCCATGCCGAGCCCGGTGAGCCGCCACCCGGCGTCCGGCCAGCCGGTGGAGACGGCGGCGCCCGCGCCGACCAGGGCCGCCGCGACCAGGAGGCCGTCGGACGCGCGGCGGCCGAGGAACGCGACGCGGGCGAGTTCGAGGCGCTCCCCGGCGATCGTGAGCACCAGGAACGCGGCGAGCCACGGGACGATCTCGGCGACCGGCCGCCCGGACAGCCACAGCAGTGCGCCGACGTACCAGGCGACCGCGCCGGACAGCTGTATGGCCAGGTCGCGTCCGGTGCGGCGGCCGAGGACGGCGATGTAGATCGCGATGAGCCAGCCGCCGGCGGCGGTGAGCAGGAGCTTCCCGGGGAGGCCGAGACCGAGGGCGGTGGTGACGGCGCCGAGGCCGGCGAGCGCGGGGGCGGCGTAGCCCCAGGGGCGGCCGAGGGCGACTGCGCGTTCGAGGGAGATGAGCGTGCCGAGGAAGCCCAGCGCCATCAGCGCGCCGTGCTCCCGCGCGAATGCGGTGCGCGGCATCGGGACGTCGAGGCCGAGGAGTCCGAGGGCGCCCCAGAGGCCCGCGACGAGCCCGAGCAGCGCGCCGGCGAGCAACGGGAACCGGCGCGCCGCCACCCGGGGCCGGGGGCTGCCCCGCGTCTCCAGTTTCTCCATACCGCTACTATAAATACAAGTACGGTTGTAAAAAAGCAGTCCGGCACGAGGAGTGATGTGCTCATGACCACAACGACCGCGAGCCCGCAGCAGGAGACCGTGCGGGCGATCCTCGACCACCACGAGCGGCTCGGCCGCACCATGGCCGACCACGTCCTCACGATCTCGCGGGCCGCCGACCAGCTCGCCGCGCCGCACGAGCGGCGCGACCGGCTCGTCGCGTTCTGCGCCGAGGAGGTCGTCCCGCACGCCGAGGCCGAGGAGAGGACCCTGTACCGGGCGGCCGAGGACCTGCCGGAGGCCCGCGCCCTGCTGCGCGCGATGGTGCGCGAGCACACCGTGCTGAAGGAGCGGATCGCCGAGCTGGAGGCGGCGCGCACGCCGGCGGAGACGGTCGCCGCCGCGTCCGCCGTCAACGCCCTGTTCCAGTCGCACCTGGAGAAGGAGAACGACCTGCTGCTGCCCGCGCTCGTCGCCGAGGGCGTCGACCTCGGGGCGCTGCTCGCGGGCATGCACGAGATCCTCGGCGGCCACGAGCCCGAGACGGCCGGCGCCGCGGCCGACGGGCACCACTGCACGTGCGGCGGCCACGACGACCCCGGCACGCCCGGCGCGACCGCCGAGGTCACCGGCGGGGAGCTGGACGTGCGCACCCTCGTCCCGGCGCAGCGGCACGAGCAGATCTTCGCCGCCTTCGGCGCGCTCCCGCCCGGGACGGCGTTCGTGCTGGTCAACGACCACGACCCGAAGCCGCTGTACTACCAGTTCGCCGCCGAGCACCCCGGCGAGTTCACCTGGGACTACGAGGAGGCCGGCCCGGAGGTCTGGCGGGTGCGCATCGGCAGGCCGTGACCCCCTGAAACTCGCCTGACGGCCGCGGCGCGGCGGCCGTCAGGCGGTCCCGGAGGCGTCAGGACGGGTCGTAGGCCAGGTTGGGGGCCAGCCAGCGTTCGACCTCCGCCACGGGCAGCTCACTGCGGCGGGCGTAGTCCTCGATCTGGTCCTTGCCGACGCGGCCGACCGTGAAGTAGCGGGACGCCGGGTGCGCGAAGATCAGGCCGCTGACGCTGGCGGCCGGGGTCATCGCGAACGACTCGGTGAGCTTCATGCCGAGGCGGCCCGCGTCCAGCAGGTCGAACAGCCGCTGCTTCAGGCTGTGGTCGGGGCTCGCCGGGTAGCCGAGCGCGGGCCGGATGCCGCGGAAGCGCTCGGCGTGCAGGTCCGCCAGGGCGGGGTCGGCGTCCGGCTCGAACCAGGCGCGGCGGGCCTCCAGGTGGATGTACTCGGCGAACGCCTCGGCCAGCCGGTCCGCGAGCGCCTTCACCATGATCGACTTGTAGTCGTCCTGCTGCTCCTCGTACTTGGCGGCGAGGTCCTCGGCGCCGAGGACCGTCACGGCGAAGCCGCCCAGATGGTCGCCGGACGAGGCGATGTAGTCGGCGAGGCACCGGTTCGGGCGGCCCTCCGGCTTGGACGTCTGCTGCCGCAGCATCGGGAACCGCGTCTCGGGCAGGACGATGTCGTCGCCGTCGGAGTGCGCCGGCCAGAAGCCGTAGGCGCCCTGGGCCTCGAACGCGCCGTCCGCGATGATCTGGTCGAGCAGCTCGTTGCCCTCGTCGAACAGCTCCCGGGCGACGGGCTGGTCGAGGATCGCCGGGTACTTGCCCTTCAGCTCCCACGCCAGGAAGAAGAACTGCCAGTCGATCATCTCGCGGATCGCGGTGATATCGGGCTGGACCACCCGCACGCCGGTGAACGCCGGAGTCGGCAGGTCGCCGAAGTCGACCGCCTCGCGGTTCTCCCTCGCCCGCTCGTAGGTCAGTAGGGGGCGGCGCTGCTTGTTCTCGTGCTGCTCGCGCAGCCGGGCCTGCTCCTCGCGGTTGGCGGCGGCGAGCGTCTCGGCGCGGCCCTCGTCCAGCAGGTCGGACACGACGCCGACGACGCGGGACGCGTCCAGCACGTGCACGGTCGTCGCCTCGTACGCGGGCGCGATCTTCACGGCGGTGTGCTGCCGGGACGTGGTGGCGCCGCCGATCAGCAGCGGCAGCCGCATGCCGCGTCGTTCCATTTCCGCGGCGACGGAGACCATCTCGTCCAGCGACGGCGTGATCAGCCCGGACAGCCCGACGGCGTCGGCGTTCTCCGCGATCGCGGTGTCGAGGATCTTGGCGGCCGGGACCATGACGCCGAGGTCCACGACGTCGTAGTTGTTGCAGCCGAGCACGACGCCGACGATGTTCTTGCCGATGTCGTGCACGTCGCCCTTCACGGTCGCGAGGACGATCTTGCCCTGGCCGCGCTCGTCGTGCACGCGCCCGGCGCGCAGCGCCTCCTCCTTCTCCCGCTCCATGAACGGTTCCAGGTAGGCGACCGACCGCTTCATCGCGCGGGCGCTCTTGACGACCTGCGGCAGGAACATCTTCCCGGACCCGAACAGGTCGCCGACGACCTTCATGCCGTCCATCAGCGGGCCCTCGATGACGTCGAGGGGACGGGCGGCCTTCTGGCGGGCCTCCTCGGTGTCCTCCTCGATGAAGTCGACGATGCCGTGCACCAGGGCGTGGGACAGGCGCGCCTCGACGGGCGCGTCCCGCCAGGACAGGTCGACCTCGCGCTTGGTCGCCTCGCCCTTGACGTTCTCGGCGAACGACACGAGCCGGTCGGTGGCGTCCGGGCGGCGGTCGAACAGGACGTCCTCGACGAGCTCCAGCAAATCCGCCGGTATGTCCTCGTAGACGGCGAGCTGCCCCGCGTTGACGATGCCCATGTCGAGGCCGGCGCGGACGGCGTGGTACAGGAACGCCGAGTGCATCGCCTCGCGGACGACCTCGTTGCCCCGGAACGAGAACGACAGGTTCGAGATGCCGCCGCTGGTGCGCGCACCGGGGCAGCGCTCCTTGATGAGCGGCAGGGCGTCGATGAACGCCTTGGCGTACCCGTTGTGCTCGCTGATGCCGGTCGCGACGGCGAGGACGTTCGGGTCGAACACGATGTCCTCGGCGGGGAACCCGGCCTTCCGGGTGAGCAGGTCGTAGGCGCGCCCGCAGATGTCCACCTTGCGCTCGGTGGTGTCCGCCTGGCCGGCCTCGTCGAACGCCATGACGACGACGCCGGCGCCGAAGTCGCGGATCCGGCGGGCCTGCTCCAGGAACTGGTCCTCGCCCTCCTTGAGGCTGATCGAGTTGACGACGCCCTTGCCCTGGACGGTCTTCAGCCCCGCCTCCAGCACGCTCCACCGCGAGCTGTCCACCATGATCGGGATGCGGGCCACCTCGGGCTCGGTCGCGATCAGGTTCAGGAACGTCGTCATCTCCCGCTCGCTCTCGAGCAGGTCGGCGTCCATGTTGACGTCGAGGAGGTTCGCGCCGCCGCGCACCTGCTCCAGCGCCACGTCCACGGCGGCCTGGTGGTCGCCCGCCTCGATGAGCCTGCGGAACCGCTTGGAGCCGGTGACGTTCGTCCGCTCGCCGATCATGATGAAGCCGGTGTCGCGGCCGATCTCGAACGGCTCCAGGCCGCTGAAGCGCGACGCCTTCGCCGGACGGGCGACCTCGCGGGGCGCGGCGTCCCGGACGGCCTCGGCGATGCGGGCGATGTGGCCGGGGCCCGTCCCGCAGCAGCCGCCGACCGCGTTGACCATGCCGGACGCGGCGAACTCGGCGAGCTTGGCCGCCGTCTCGTCCGGCGTCTCGTCGTAGCCGCCGAACGCGTTCGGCAGCCCGGCGTTCGGATAGCTGGCGGTGTAGGTGCCGGCGATGCGCGCCAGCTCCGCCACGTGCGGGCGCATCTCGTCGGCGCCCAGGGAGCAGTTCACGCCGACGACGAGGGGCTCGGCGTGCTCGATCGAGCGCCAGAACGCCTCGACGGTCTGGCCGGAGAGCGTCCGCCCGCTCAGGTCCACGATCGTCACCGAGATCCACAGCGGCAGCTCGGGGGCGGCCTCGCGGGCGGCGGCGATGGCGGCCTTCGCGTTCAGCGTGTCGAAGATCGTCTCGATGAGGAGCAGGTCGACGCCGCCCTCGGCGAGGCCGCGGATCTGCTCCGCGTAGGAGTCCTTGACCCGGTCGAAGGTGACGGCGCGGTACGCGGGGTCCTCGACGCGCGGGGACAGCGACAGGGTGACGTTCAGCGGGCCGACGGAGCCGGCGACGAACCGCCCGCCGAACTCGTCGGCGGCCTGCCGGGCGAGGCGGGCGCCCGCGACGTTCATCTCGTGGACGAGACCTTCGAGCCCGTAGTCGGCCTGGCCGATGCTGGTCGCGGTGAACGTGTTGGTCGTCGTGATGTCGGCACCGGCGCGCAGGTACTGCCGGTGGACGTCGAGGATCACGTCCGGGCGGGTCAGGTTGAGCAGGTCGGGGTCGCCGGTGACGTCCTTCGGATGGTCGCCGGCCACGCGGTCGCCGCGGTAGTCCTCGGGGGTCAGGCCGGCGCCCTGGAGCATCGTGCCCCAGGCCCCGTCCAGGACCGCGATGCGCCGTTCCAGTAGCTCGCGAAGTTCGTTGTCGTTGATTTCGAGCACCTCCCGTCTTGAGTGGGAGGCGCCCTTGTTTCACCGACTTGCGGACCGAGCGTGGCGGGCTCTCGCCCGTTGCAGCGCCTCTCGGCCTCCCATCGAGATTACATAACGGGCCCCGGCCCTGTCTGTCAGGGGCGCCAATCATCTCGGTATGCGGGATGCGACGCGTACGGCAGCGCGAGGCGGCGCAGCACGTTCTCGCGGACGACCTGGGCCGCTTCGAGTTCCGGCGTGCGGTGGCCCCGGTCGAGAATCCACGCCTGTTTCTCGTAGTCGTCGACGATCTGGCGCACGGCGGCCACCTGGGCGAGCGTCCGGGCCGGGTCGTGCCGGGCGATGTGCTCGGCGTATGCGCCGTTCTCCGCCTTCGCGACGTGGGACGAGGCCGCGTCATCGGCGTCCTGGGGAGAGGGCGGGTCGGTGTGGATCGTGCCGGAGGACGCGGTCTGCCAGGGGAGGCCGGAACAGTCGCGGGCGATCTGCTCGTCCCTTGCCAGCCGCGCTCGGAGGAACTCCACCAAGTCCATGAGGCCATCCTGCCCCGCGGGTGGGACAGGACGGCCTCGCCGGGTCATCCGATTCAGCTGGGGCAGTTGCCCTGGACGGGCTTGCCTGCGAAGCGGTCGGTGATGAAGGTCATCGCGTCCGGGTGGCTCCAGAGCATGCCGGTGGCGTGCTCGGCGGCCGGGTAGGTCTTCCACGTCACGTTGGCGCCCTTGGCGCACCACGCCCGGTGCAGCGTGTCGGCCTGCTGGAACGGGATGATCTGGTCGTGGACGGCCTGGGTCTGCAGGACCGGGACGCTCGGGGCCGTCCCGCCGAGCTTGTTGGCGTCGAGCGCCGCCTGCCACCGCGGGTCGTCCAGCGGGTTGCTCGTCGCGTAGTCGCCGATGCGCTTGAAGGCCGTGTCGATCAGCGTCGCCGCGCCGTCCACGCTGGCCAGGCACATCTCGCGGGCGTTCTCCAGCAGTTCGCGGCCCGCGTCGTTGAGGTACCCCTCCAGGTCGAGTTCGGAGTAGGCGCTGTCGAAGCCGACCGCGGACATGAACATCAGCGCGATGAAGAGCGACCCGTCCAGGTTCTCGGCGACGGCGCGCAGGTCGGCGGGCACTCCCCCGGCGAAGACGCCCTTGAGCGGCACGTCCGGCGCGTAGGACCGCGCGAGCTCCGCCGCCCAGCCCGCCGACGTCCCGCCCTGCGAGTAGCCCCAGACCGCGACGGGCGAGCCGCCGAGGCCGGCGCCGGGGAGGCGCCGCGCGGCGCGTGCCATGTTCAGCACGGCCTTGCCCTGGGAGCGGCCGACCTCGTAGGTGTGCCCGCCCGGCGTGCCGAGGCCCTCCATGTCGGTGACGGCGACGGCCCAGCCCTTGTTGAGCGCGTCGATGATCATCAGGGACTCGTAGTCCAGGCCCGTGGTGAGGGTGTAGGACGGGGCGCACGAGTCGCCGAGGCCGCGCGTCCCCACGGCGTAGGAGACGAGGGGCCGCCGGCCCTCGCCCGTCCACGGCCTGGTGGGCACGAGGACGATCCCCGACACGGCGATCGGCGTGCCGTGCACGTTCTCCGACCGGTACAGGACCTGCCACGACGTGACGTTCTCGACGGGCGACCGGCCGAACGGGTCGACGGTGAACACGGCCGGGCGCGACCTGATGATGTCGCCGGAGGCCCCCTCCGGGAGGGGCGCGGGCGGGCGGTAGAACGGATCTTCCGCGGGAGGCACGGTGTCCTGGGGAGCCGCGGCGGCCGGCCCCTGCAGCGCGGTCACCACGAGGGCGACCCCGAGCCAGGACGCCAGCACGGCGCGCAGGACGTGGCGGACTGTGATGGACATCGACCCAGTGACCCTTCGTCATCCCCCATACCGTCCGGGTGACGGTCACCTGACAGTAACGTCACTAGACGCTTACTCCAATAGCGCTGGATGATGGAGGCAGATGTCGGATTTATTCGATTCTGATAAGCACCGGAGGCCAGCTGGCCGGTCCTCGGTCAGGTGCCCGTCGGCCGGCTCTTCTGAGAAACGGCCGTGCGGCCCTTCCAGGCGCCGCCCCGCCCGGCGCGGTGCCGGCGGGCCGAATCGACGGTCATGGCCGCGTACATCAGGGCGACGAGCGGGAGGGCCGGGGCTCGCAGCGGGGACAGGCGGTAGTGGCGGAGCGTGGGCACGTAGGTGGCGGCCATGACCGTCCACGCGAGGAGGCCCGCCGCGGCGGGGACGGCGGCGTGCCGGGCGTCCAAGGCGAGGCCGGCCCATCCGGCGGCGGTCGCGACGGGCGGGACCGCGTAGCACAGCAGGAGCGCGGCGATCGCGCCGGCGAGGAGGGCCGGTGAGTAGCGGAGCTGGTCGTAGGCGCTGCGGGCGACCATCGTCCACAGGTCGGCCAGGCGCGGGTAGGGGCGGCGGCTGACCACGTCGCGGCTCAGGTCCAGGCGGCACCGGCCACCGGCGCGCTTGAGCAGGCGCCCGAGCGCGACGTCGTCGATCAGCGCGCCGCGGATCGCGGCGAGGCCGCCGGCGCGGGTCAGGGTCGCGCGGCGGACGAGCATGCAGCCGCCGGCCGCGGCGGCCGTGCGGGCGCCGTCGCGGGTGACGCGGCGGAACGGGTAGAGCTGGGCGAAGAAGTACACGAAGGCGGGAACGATCAGCCGCTCCCAGCGGGTGCGCGTGTTGAGCGTGGCCATCTGGGACACGAGGTCACGCCCCTCGGCCGCGGCGACGCGCACGAGCCGTGTCACGGTGCCGGGCGCGTAGGCGATGTCCGCGTCGGTGAAGAGGAGGAACTCCGGTTCGCCCGCCGCCCGGACGCCCTCCGACATCGCCCAGACCTTGCCCGCCCAGCCGCGCGGCCGCTCTCCCGACTCCACCACGCGAAGCCCGCCGGGCGGACCGCCGGAGGGACCGCCGCCGAGGCGGGCCGCCACGTCCGCGGTGCCGTCGGTGCTTCCGTCGTCCACGACGATCACGGCGAAGGGGCCCGGATACTCCTGGGCCAGCAGGGTCGGCAGGGTCTCCGGGAGCACGGCGGCCTCGTCGCGGGCGGGGACCACCGCCACCACCCGGGGCCAGCCGGGCGGGTCGGCGCCCTCCGGAAGCCCCGGGCCCGTCCGCCAGAAGCCGCCGTGGCCCAGCGCGAGGTAGAGCCACGCCGCCAGGGCGGCCAGCGCCAGAACGCCCAACACCGACACGTCGGCAGCCTCGCAGTGTCCGTGGCCGCGCGTCCAACTCCGTAGGCTTCTGCGCGAGTCGGGAGGAGGGAGCGCGATGCCGGGCCGCGAGGAGAAGGACGTCCTGTGGAGGGCCGCCGACAAGCTGCGCGGTTCCGTCGACGCGTCGCGGTACCGGGACTTCGTCCTCGGGCTGGTCTTCCTCAAGTACGTGTCCGACTCGTCCGGCGAGGGCGGGTTCCGGGTGCCGGACGGCGCGCGGTGGGCGGACATCACCGCGCACGCGGGATCGGGTGAGATCGGCGCGCTCGTCGACGCGGCCATGGGGGCGGTGATGACGGCCAATCCGCCGCTGGCCGGCGTCCTCCCCCAGATCTTCGGCCGGGACGGGGTGGACCAGCGCCGGCTCGGTGAGCTGGTGACACTGCTCGGCCGCGCCGAATTCGGCGGGAGGCGGGACGTGCTCGGCGAGGTCTACGAGTACTTCCTGGAGAAGTTCGCCCGCGCGGAGGGAAAGCGCGGCGGGGAGTTCTACACGCCGTCCAGCGTGGTGAAGCTGCTGGTCGACGTCCTCGAACCCTTCAGGGGCCGGGTCTACGACCCGTGCTGCGGGTCGGGCGGGATGTTCGTCCAGGCCGAGAGGTTCGTCCTGAACCACCGGGGGCGGCGCGCCGACATCGCCGTGTACGGGCAGGAGGCGAACGCGCGCACGTGGCGGCTGGCCAAGATGAACCTCGCCGTGCACGGGATCGCCGGAGACCTCGCGGAACGGTGGGCGGACACCTTCTACGAGGACGCGCATCCCGGGCTTCAGGCCGACTACGTGCTGGCCAACCCGCCGTTCAACATGTCGGACTGGTACCGGTCCCCGGACGATCCGCGGTGGCGGTTCGGCGTCCCGCCCGCGGGCAACGCCAACTTCGCCTGGATCCAGCACATCGTCGCCAAGCTCGGCCCGCGGGGCCGCGCGGGCGTGGTGATGGCGAACGGGTCGATGTCGTCCCGCCGGGCGGCCGAGAGCGAGATCCGCGCGGCGCTGGTGGAGGCGGGCCTGGTGTCGTGCGTCGTCGCGCTGCCGGGCCGGCTCTTCCGGACGACCCCGATCCCCTCCTGCCTGTGGTTCTTCGACCGGGACGCACGCGGCGACGTGCTGTTCGTCGACGCCCGCGCCATGGGCACGATGGTCGACCGCACCGAATGCGTGCTCACCGACGCCGACATCGCCAGGATCTCCGGCACGTACCGTGCCTGGCGCGGCGGCACCCACTCCGACGTGCCGGGATTCTGCTATTCGGCGGGCCTGGAGGAGATCAGGTCCCACGACCACGTCCTGACCCCCGGCCGCTATGTCGGCGCGGCGGAGCCGTCCGCCGGTGGAGAGCCGGTCACCGACGAGGTCGAGCGCCTCACCAAAGAGCTGTTCGCCCAGTTCGAGGAGTCGGCGCGCCTCGACCGGGTCGTCCGCACGGAACTGGAACGGCTGCGTGAGTGACGTGCGGCTGGCGGAGCTCGTCACCTTCTCGAACGGAAGCTCGCATCCGTCCGAGGGGACCGGCTTCACGACCTATGGCGCCAACGGCGTCATCGGCACGTCCGCCGAGTGCAACGCGGCCCCGCACACCACCATCGTCGGACGCGTCGGGTCGAACTGCGGCGCCGTCCACTACAGCGAGGCCCGGTGCTGGGTCACCGACAACGCCATCATCGCCGCCCCGAAACCCGGCGTGAACCCCCGCTACGTCTACTACCTGCTCAAACGGCTCGACCTGAACAGGTACCGCATCGGTTCGGGCCAGCCTCTCCTCACCCAGGGCCTGCTGAACCGCCTCACCGTCCGGCGGATGACCCGGCCGGAGCAGGACTCGGCGGCCTCCGCCCTCGGTGCCCTGGACGACAAGATCGCGGTGAACGCCCGGATCGCCGTGCTGGCCGACGAGCTGATCCGCGCCCGCTACCGGGAGGCGGCCGCGACGGTGCCGGCGTCCGTCCCGCTCGGCCGGGTGGGTTCGCCGGTGCGGTCGAGCGTCCCCGCCGGGCGGATCGGCCGGGACGAGAACTACATCGCGCTGGAGCACATGCCCAGGCGACGCATGTGGCTCTCGACGTGGGCCGACTCGTCGGCCGTCGGCAGCGCGAAGCGCCGCTTCCGGGCGGGCGACGTGCTCTTCGGCAAGCTCCGCCCCTACTTCCACAAGGTCGGCCTCGCCTTCGTGGACGGCGTCGCCTCGACCGACATCCTCGTCGTCCGCCCGCAGGAGGCCGCCCACCGGGGCTGGCTGCTGGCGGCCCTGGCGAGCGACGAGGTGGTCGCGCACGCCTCCGCCGTCGGCGACGGCACGCGGATGCCCCGCGCGAAGTGGGCGGACCTCGCCGCCTACGAGATCCCGTGGGACGAGCGGCAGGCCCGCGCGTTCGGCGAGTTCGCCGCGCCCCTGGCGGAACGGGTGGCGGCCGCCGCCACCGAGACGCGAACCCTCGCGGCCCTCCGCGACCGGCTCCTCCCGGCCCTCATCCCCTGACCGCGCCCGAACGGCACGGACGGCCCGAACGGCACGGGCGGCACGGGCGGTGCTCAGGCGACGCGGGCCTTCGCGGCCATGCAGATGCGGGCCAGGTCGTTGAGGGCGTCGGCGCGGCGCTCGTCCAGGGACCGGTCGTCGCCCGGCCCGGCCTCGGCGAGGGTGTCGATGACGAGGGAGAACACCGGCCATTCGGCGGGGCCGATGGCGCCCTGGAAGTCGACGCCGTCCGCCAGGTCGTCCAGGTCGAGGTTGCGGGCGAAGGTGGCGAGGGCGGCCTCGGCCGCGACGACGCCGATGCGCATCGCCAGCGCGGCCGGCTCGCGATCGAGGGACCGCCCGGCACTGGTAACAACGCTACTAGAACCCATGTTCGACAACATAGAACATATGAGCGACTCGCGTCGAACAGTTGGTCGAAAACGTTACCCGACGATCGCCTGCTGGAAGAGGTAGGTGTGCGTGAAGTGCAGGACGCCGTCGACCTCGCTCGGGCGCATGCCGGTCGCCGGGCCGCCCGCGAGTTCGTCCGCCAGCTCCCGCCGGATCTGCGCGGCGACGTCGGCGGGGGTCTCGGAGAACTCCAGCCACGGGTCGAGGGGACGGACCCAGTCGAACCGGTCGGACCGCTTCACCTCCGCGCCGGAGGCCGTGACGATCTCGGCGATCCGCGACTCGGTGAGGGCGGTGCCGTGGGAGGGGTCGCGGAGGCGCTCGATGCGGTCCGGGTCGCCGGGCACGCCGTCGGGCCGGATCAGGTCGGCGATGATCAGCGCGGCGCCGGGCCGGCCGACCCGGCACATCTCCCGCACCACGGCCTCCGGGTCGGCGACCTGGTGGAGCGAGAAACGCGTGACGACCAGCGTGAACGACCGGTCCAGGAACGGCAGGGCCGTCGCGTCGCCGTGCGCGAAGGTGATGTTCATGAGCGCGGCGTGGTCGGCGTCGCGCTTGCCCTCGGCGAGCATCGCGGGCGTGAGGTCGAGGGCCGTCACGTGCCGGACGCGCCGGGCGACCGCGCGGGACACGAGCGCGGTGCCGGCCGCGACCTCCAGCACGATGTCCTCAAGGTCGAGTTCCGGTTCCATGAAGTGGACGAGCCGGTCCAGATGACGGGTGAACGCGGAGTTGCGCGCCGGGTCGGCGAATCCCGCCGCCTGCTTGGAGAACTCACGTACGACCTTCTCGTCATGGGTCACCGTCACGTCCCGCCTCCCTCGGATGGTTGCCCGGATCATCCCCGAAACGGCGTTCGGTGAACAGGGGTGCGTGAGCCGCATCACCCGACATTTCGGAGAAATCAGGCGGCGGGGACGCCGTCCAGGAGCGCGGCGAGACCGTCCGCGTCGAGCAGGTCCGCGGGACGGACCGTGACGTTCGCGCCGACGTAGTGGAACGCCGCGCTGACCCGCTCGACGTCCACCCCGGCCAGCTCCGCCCAGGCCAGCCGGTACGCGGCGAGCTGCACCGACACGAACCGCGCCTCGTCCCCGGACGGCGGCGAGCCGGTCTTCCAGTCGACGACCTCGTAGCCGCCGTCCCGGGAGCGGAACACGGCGTCCATCCGGCCGCGGACCAGCCGGTCGCCGATGATGGTCTCGAACGGGACCTCGATGTCGAGCGGCTCCCGCGACGCCCACTCCGACTCCTCGAACCGGGACCGCAGCCGCTCCAGGTGCGTGTCGTCGGCGGCGCCCTCGTCGGCGGCACCGGGCAGCTCGTCGGGGTCGAGGAGGCGCTGCTGCCCCCAGCGGCTCTCCAGCCAGGCGTGGAACGCGGTGCCGCGCCGCGCGTACGGGGCGGGCGGGCGCGGCATCGGGCGGCGGATCTGCCGGGCCAGCGCCGCCGGGTCGCGGGCGAGCGACACCAGCGACGACACCGACAGGTGCGCGGGCAGCTCGACGAGCAGGCCGTCGCCGCCGCGTCCCCGGTCGCGTTCGGCGAGGAGCAGCTCGACGTCGCGCGCCCACGCGGTCATGCGGGCGCGGTCGGCGTCGGACAGGCCGGTGTCCCCGGCCCAGTGCCGCGTCCGCCCGGCCATCTCGTCCCCGACCATGCGGGCCGCCTCGACGACGGCCTCGTGGCGTTCGCGCGCCGAGAGGTCGGAACGGCCGCGGTCGCCCGGCGCCACCGGCCACTGCTCCTCGTCGGGGTCGGCGAGCAGCGGGTTCGCGGCGCCCTCCTCGGGCGGGTCGGCCCACATTGCGACGGACCCGGCGCCGGCGAGGCATGCCGCGCGCATCTCCGCCAGGAAGGGCGACGGGCCGAGCGGGCGGCCCGACGCCCCCCACCAGTAGCCGGTGGCGATGAGCAGGCTGGACGCGCGGGTGACCGCGACGTAGGCGAGCCGCCGCTCCTCCCGCAGGTCGCGTTCGAGGCACGCCTGGTCGAAGGCGGCGAGGTCGTCCTTGTCCAGCCCGTTCAGCGGCGGCAGGTCGGCGCGGTCGCCGCGCAGCATGAACGGCAGGACGCGCGGGTTCGCCGTCCAGCGGGTGGCGTTCTGCGGCGGCGACGGGAAGATCGAGCCCTTGGCCGGGGCACCGTTCTTCTGCGGGACGTACGACAGGCCGGGGACGACGACCACCGGCCATTCGAGGCCCTTGGACGCGTGGACGGTGAGCAGCTTGACGCTGTCGGTCTCCCCGACCCGCCCGGCCTCCAGCCCGAACTCCTCCGTCTCGGCCGCCTTGAGGTAGGCGAGGAACGCGCCGAGCGTCGGGTCCTCGGCGTCGCCGGCGAAGGTGGCGGCCGCGTCGATGAAGGCGTCGAGGTCGGCGCGGGCGGTGACGGGGTCGAGCCCGGAGCGCGCGGCGACCTCGATGTCCAGCCCGAGCGCGCGTTCCACCTCGTTGACGAGGTCGGGCAGCGGCAGCCCGACCTGGCCGCGCAGCGTGCGCAGCTCGTCGCGGAGCCGCCGCAGCCGCCCGTAGCCCTCCGGTGAGTACGCGTCCGGCGGGCCGAGGTCGTCGAGCGCGTCGACCAGGCTGCCGGTCTCCTGGTTCAGTTCGCTGACGAGCTGCCGGAGCGGATCCTCGCCGTCCTGCACGGGCTGCTCGCCCGCCCCTTCCGGCGCCGCCTCCCCCGTCTCCGGCGCTGTCTCCGGCGCTGTCTCAGGCGGCGGCTCAGGCGGCCGCTCCGGTGGGGTGACGTCGCGTGCCGCATCCTGGGCGAGGGTGCGGGCGCGGCGGCCGAGGGCGACGAGGTCGCGCGGGCCGAGCCGCCAGCGCGGGCCGGTGAGCAGCCGGGCCAGGGACGCGCCGGCCGTCGGGTCGTGCATGACCCGCAGCGTGGCGACGACGTCCTGGACCTCCGGGACGGTGAGGAGCCCGCCGAGGCCGACGACCTCGACCGGGATCCCGCGGGACTCCAGCGCCCGCCTGAGGAGCGGGAACTGCGACCGTTTCCGGGCCAGGACGGCGACGTCGGCGTACCGGAGCGGTTCCTGCTGCGGGCCGCCGTCGGGGGCGGTGCCGGGGTCGGCGGCGACGAGCTGGGCGATGCGCGCGGCGATGCGGTCGGCCTCGTCCTCGACGGTGGGGAGCAGCGCGCACTCGACCCGCCCCCGGCC